>JAOPXM010000107.1 GCA_025965125.1 Nocardioides sp. | reverse complement strand
CTCGAACAGGGTGCGAATGACGGTCGTCGGGACGTCGCGGGCCATCGAGAACTGTGCCGTCGCGGTCTGCAGCTCGCGCTCGGCCCGGTCGAGCGGGATCCCCACCTCGCGGGCCATCTGGTCCATCGAGACCGTTGCGAGCTGGGTCAGCAGGAGCACCTTGCGCTGGTTGAGCGGAAGCTTGCCGAGGGCATCGAGGGTGGCGCGGACCTCGAGGTCGAGGGCCTTGTCCCGATGCCAGAGCCGCGCCGTCTGCCGACGATGTGCCTGACCCCAGGCGATGGGGCGCACCCAGGACTCGGGATCGTCGAGGCGGGACACCTTGCGCCAGTGGTGCCAGGCGACGACGAAGGCATGCCGCACGGCGCCCCGCGACGCGGCCAGGTCCCCGGTCAACGCATAGGTCTGCAGCAGCAGGCGCTCGCGTGCGTCCAGGTAGAACGCGTCGAACTCGTTGGGATCCCTCATGGCGCCGTCAAAGGTAACGGGATCCGGGCAAGACCGGTGAACCGGCGTGGGAGCGCGGCTGGCTGGGCGCTGCGGGCGATGATGCCATGGCCATGACTTCGCTGCTCCCCGACTCCACCTCGAGGTCCGCAGGGTCTCGCACCCGCACGCCGGGAGAGCTCCGCCGGGACCTCGGCCATCGCCGTCCCCTGGTCCTGCTTGCCGCGCTGGGCGGCATCGCCGCGGCCGCCTCCACCCTCGTCGTGTGCCTGGCGGTCGGCGTCGTGGGCTGGTTCCTCACCGACGCGGGTGCGCACGGAACGCCGCGCGACGGTTTGCGCGTGGGCGCGCTCGGGTGGTTGCTGGCCCATGGTTCCGGGATCCACGTGCAGGGCGTGGCCGTCACCGCCGTACCCCTCGGCATCACGGCACTCTGCGCCTGGGCCGCCTGGCGCATCGGGCACCGGGTCGGGGACTCGGTGTCGGGACACGGGCCCGATGCCGACCGGATCGCCGACGGCGAGCGCGACTGGACGGTGCCCCTGGCCGCGGCCCTGTTCACCGCCGGGTACGTCGTCATGGCTGTCGCCACTCTCGTCGTGGCGGGGCGACCCGAGAACGCGCTCGACGGCGGCCGGGTCGTGGTGTGGTCGATCCTGGTCAGCGGGGTTTTCGGGGGATCGGCCATCGCGGTCGGCTCCGGTCGGGCTGCGATCTGGGCGGCCCTGCTGCCACCTTCGGTCCGGGGCGCCGCGGCCGCCTGCCGGCGCATCCTCGTCACGTGGCTGGTCGTCTCGACCGTGGTCTTCGTCATCGCGCTGGGAGTCGACTTCAGCACGGCCGTCAACGTCATGTCCCAGCTGCACACCAGCGCGGGGGACGCGACCCTCTTCACGGCGCTGACGGCCATGGTGGTCCCGAACGCGGTCGTGTTCTCGGGCTCCTACTTGCTCGGCCCCGGCTTCACCGTGGGTCTGCACACCATCGTCTCGCCCACTGCCGTGACGATCGGCCCGCTGCCGATGTTCCCGCTGCTTGCCGCCCTGCCGGACAACGGTGCGACGCCCGGCTGGACGGGGTGGCTGATGGCCCTGCCGTTGTTGGTCGCGGCGTTCGCCGCGGCTCGCTCCCAGCGCCGGATTCCGACGCTTCGGTGGGACGAGGGCGCCATCCGTGGCTGCGCCGGGGGAGTCGCGGCCGGGATCGTCTTCGGTTTCCTGGCGGGCGTGGCCGGCGGGGCGGTCGGGCCGGGCCGGATGCGCGACGTGGGGCCCCTGGCCTTCGACGTGCTGGTGCACGCGATCACGGCCTTCGGCATCGGCGGTCTGCTGGGTGGGCTCGCCATGACGTGGTGGCAGCGCCGCGCTGCCCGGTGGGACGACGAGCCCGTCTCCGACCCCGATCCCGGGGACCTTCCCGCTCAGTAGACTGCGCGGGTGCCCACCCCCACACCCGCACGGATCGTCGTGCTCGTCTCGGGCGCCGGCACCAACCTGCAAGCCCTCCTGGACGCGTCCGCCGATCCGTCGTACGGCGCCCGGGTGGTGGCTGTCGGCGCGGACCGGGACGGCATCGAGGGGCTCGCCAGGGCCGACCGGGCCGGGGTGCCGACGTTCACGAAGAAGGTCAAGGATTTCACCAGCCGCGAGCACTGGGACCGAGCGATGGCTGACACGGTGGCGAACTTCGAGCCCGACCTGCTGGTCCTCGCCGGCTTCATGAAGCTCGTCGGCGACGAGTTCCACCAGCGGTTCGGGGGCCGGATCGTCAACACCCATCCCGCCCTGTCGCCAGCATTCCCCGGGATGCACGGACCCGCCGAGGCGCTGGAGTACGGCGTCAAGGTCACCGGCTGCACGCTCTTCGTCGTCGACGAGGGCGTCGACACCGGGCCGATCGTCGCTCAGGCGCCGGTGGTCGTGGAGGACGACGACACCGTCGAAGCGCTGCACGATCGCATCAAGGTGGCTGAGCGGACGATGCTCGTCGACACCGTCGGCCGGATGGCACGTGAGGGCTTCAGCATCACCGGCAGGAAGGTGGTGCTCGGTCGATGAGCGCGCCGCGACGCCCGTATGCTGGGAGCACACGACTGGCGCAGGTGGGACGACCACCAGGGAGTGCCCTGTTCAACGGGGATCGCGGGAGCATCGAACGCCTGGGTGCTCGCATCGAACCGATGAGGAGTGCATTCCATGGCTGACGCCACAGCGGACACAGGTGACCGGATCCCGATCGTGCGGGCGCTGGTCTCCGTCTATGACAAGACCGGCCTCGAGGAGCTCGTGCGGGGGCTGCACGAGGCGGCCGTCGCCCTCGTCTCGACCGGCGGGTCCGCGGCGCTGATCGAGGGACTGGGCATCCCGGTCACCAAGGTCGAGGATCTGACCGGGTTCCCCGAGTGCCTGGACGGCCGTGTGAAGACGCTGCACCCGCACGTCCACGCCGGCATCCTCGCCGACCGCCGTCTCGAGACCCACGTCCAGCAGCTCGCCGACCTGGGCGTCGAGCCCTTCGACCTGGTGGTCTCGAACCTCTACCCGTTCACCGACACCGTCGCCTCGGGAGCGTCGCCGGACGACTGCGTCGAGCAGATCGACATCGGCGGCCCCTCGATGGTGCGCGCGGCGGCGAAGAACCACCCCTCGGTCGCGATCGTGACCTCGCCCGACCGCTACGTCGACGTGCTGCGCGCCGTCGCCGAGGGCGGGTTCACGCTCGCCGAGCGTCGCAAGCTCGCCGCGGAGGCCTTCGTCCACACCGCGACGTACGACGTCAACGTCGCCTCCTGGATGAGCAGCGTGCTCACGGACACCTCTGACGGGACCGGCTTCCCGGCCTGGGTCGGCGGCACCTGGACGAAGTCCGCGGTGCTCCGGTACGGCGAGAACCCTCACCAGAGCGCGGCGCTCTACCTCAACGGCTTCGGGACCGGGCTCGCCCAGGCGACCCAGCTGCACGGCAAGGAGATGTCCTACAACAACTATGTCGATGCGGATGCGGCCCGACGGGCGGCGTACGACTTCGACAGGCCAGCGGTGGCGATCATCAAGCATGCCAACCCGTGCGGGATCGCGGTGGGCGTGGATGTCGCCGACGCGCACCGCAAGGCGCACGAGTGCGACCCGGTCTCGGCGTTCGGCGGCGTGATCGCGACCAACGTGCCGGTGTCCGTCGAGATGGCGACGCAGGTCGCCGAGATCTTCACCGAGGTCGTCGTGGCACCCGGGTACGACGAGGGCGCGGTGGAGATCCTGTCGGCCAAGAAGAACATCCGGATCCTGGTCTGCGAACCGGTCGTGCGGGGCGGAGTGGAGATGCGTCCGATCTCGGGCGGCCTGCTGATGCAGCAGCGCGACCTGGTGGACGCCGACGGCGACGACCCCTCGAGCTGGACGCTGGCCACTGGGGACCCGGCCTCGGCCGAGCTGCTGGCCGACCTGGCCTTCGCGTGGACGGCTTGCCGCGCCGTCAAGTCCAACGCGATCCTGCTGGCCCGCGACGGCGCCTCCGTCGGCGTCGGCATGGGACAGGTCAACCGGGTGGACTCCTGCAAGCTGGCCGTTCAGCGGGCGGGGGACCGGGCCGCTGGCTCGGTGGCGGCCTCGGACGCGTTCTTCCCGTTCGAGGACGGTCCCCAGATCCTCATCGACGCCGGCGTCACCGCGATGGTCCAGCCGGGCGGTTCGGTGCGTGACGAGCTGACCATCGCGGCGGCCAAGGCCGCAGGCGTGACCATGTACTTCACCGGCACCCGACACTTCTTCCACTGAGGGGCGACGACCGTGACTGCACAGACACTCGACGGCACCGCCACCCTCAAGGCGATCAAGGCAGAGCTCACCCAGCGGGTGAACCGGCTCCGGGCGCAGGGCGTTGTGCCCGGCCTCGGCACCGTGCTGGTCGGCGACGACCCGGGCTCGCGCTGGTACGTCAACGCGAAGCACAAGGACTGCGCGGAGATCGGTATCGAGTCGATCCGTGTCGACCTCCCGGCATCGTCGACGCAACGGGAGGTCGAGGCAGAGATCGACCGACTCAACGCCGACCCGGCGTGCACCGGATTCCTGGTGCAGCAACCGACCGGTCTCGACGAGTTCGCGTTGCTGTCGCGAGTCCACCCCGACAAGGACGTCGACGGGCTGCACCCGGCCAACCTCGGCAAGCTCGTGCTGGGTGAGTCCGGGTCCCTGCCCTGCACTCCCATTGGTTGCATCGAGCTGCTCCGCCGGCACGGGGTGGAGCTCAACGGCGCCGAGGTCGTGGTCGTCGGTCGCGGCCTCACCGTGGGTCGGCCGCTCGGACTGCTGTTGACCCGCCGCAGCGAGAACTCCACGGTCACCCTGTGCCACACCGGGACCCGGGACCTTGCCGCGCACACGCGGCAGGCTGATGTCGTCGTGGCTGCGGCGGGATTCCCAGGGATCATCACCGGCGACATGGTCAAGCCGGGTGCCGCCGTCCTCGATGTCGGTGTCTCTCGGGTCGACGGCAAGCTCGCCGGCGACGTCGCCCCCGAGGTCTGGGACGTAGCCGCCTGGGTGTCCCCCAACCCCGGCGGGGTAGGTCCGATGACCCGCGCCATGCTGCTGTCCAACATCGTCTCGATGGCGGAGAAGTCGCTGGACGCCCAGGCGTGACAGATTTCGAGGAGACCTCCGACCCGGAAGGCGAGCCGACCCCGGACCTGCCGTCCGAGGAGGAGATCGCCCGCGACCTCGAGGCGCGGCGCTACCCGAGGACGATCGGGGGCGCGTTCTACATCGTGGTCCTCGTCGTCGCCGCCGTCGGGATCGGGATCGTGTGGTCGGGCAGCTGGCGAAACGGCGTGCGCGTCGTCGCCGGCGCGGTCATCTTCGGCTCGGCGCTGAGGCTGTGCCTGCCCGCCCGCGACGCCGGGATGCTCGCCGTCCGCAACCGCTACGTCGACTGCCTCATGCTGGCCGGCGTCGGCGGCACGCTGCTGTTCCTCGCCGCAACGATTCCCAACCAACCGATCTGATCAGATCAGGCCGAGCTGGGTGACCGCCTCGCGCTCGTCAGCGAGCTCGGCGGTGGAGGCGTCGATCCGGGCGCGTGAGAAGTCGTCGATGTCGAGACCCTGGACGATCTCCCAGTCGCCGTCCCTGGTGGTGACGGGGAACGACGAGATCAGGCCCTCGGGCACGCCGTAGGAGCCATCGGAGACGACGGCCATAGAGACCCAGTCGCCGTCCGCGGAGCCGAGCAGCCAGTCGTGAGCCGCATCGATGGTCGCCGAGGCCGCCGACGCGGCGGAGGACGAGCCCCGCGCCTCGATGATGGCGGCGCCGCGCTTGGCGACGGTGGGGATGAAGTCGTTCTCGATCCAGGCCTGGTCGCCCACGACCTGGGCGGCGTTCTTGCCGCCGACCTCGGCGTGGAAGACGTCGGGGTACTGGGTGGCGGAGTGGTTGCCCCAGATCGTCATCTTCTTGATCTCGGTGACGGAGGCGCCGGTCTTGGCGGCGAGCTGCGAGATCGCCCGGTTGTGGTCGAGGCGGGTGAGCGCGGAGAACCGGTCCTGCGGGATGTCGGGGGCGTTGGTCATGGCGATCAGCGCGTTGGTGTTGGCCGGGTTGCCGGTCACTCCGATGCGGATGTCATCGGCAGCGACCGAGTTCAGGGCCTTGCCCTGGGCCGTGAAGATCGCGCCGTTCGCCGAGAGGAGGTCGCCGCGCTCCATGCCCGGACCTCGGGGGCGGGCACCCACGAGCAGCGCGAGGTTCACACCGTCGAAGATCGTCTCCGCGTCGTCGCCGATCTCCACACCGGCCAACGTGGGGAACGCGCAGTCGTCGAGCTCCATCACGACGCCCTCGAGCGCCTTCAGAGCCGGCGTGATCTCCAGCAGGCGCAGCTCGATCGGTCGGTCCGGGCCGAGCAGGGAGCCGCTCGCGAGGCGGAACAGCAGGCTGTAGCCGATCTGGCCGGCGGCACCGGTGACGGCGACCTTCAACGGGGTTGAGCTCACGACGACTCCTCATGGATCTCGGACGGGTGAATCGAGAATCTGACGCTAGCAGCGCCGCGACACCACCGTGTCGACGGGTTCCCGGGTGCGAGATGCTGGCGCCATGTCCGCTCGGGGGGTACGCCGTGTCGTGGCCGGCGCGCTCGTCGGGCTGGCCATCGGTGGCGGCGTGACCGGCTGCGGCAGCGCCTCGGAGCCGAGCCCGCCCTCCGGGGTCGACGAGCTCGTGATCCCGACGCCGTCGCCGGACCCGCAGGACTTCGTGAGCGGGATCGACAACACCTGGTTGCCCCTGTCTCCCGGCACGGTCCTGCGCTACGACGTGAACGGACCCGGCGGCACCGTGACGGCCAGGGCAGCCGTGGGCGATGGCACCCAGGTCGTGGCCGGCGTCGAGACCACCGTGGTCACGACGTCGAGCGGTCCCGAGGGAGACGCGCACACCGACTTCTACGCGCAGGACCGGGCCGGCAACGTCTGGTGGTTCGGGCGCGCGGGCGAGTGGGAGGCCGGGGTCGACGGCGCGCTGGCCGGGCTGGCCATGCCGGCAGTACCCCGCGAGGGCGATGGGTTCCGGCTCGGCCTGCTCGACGGAGTCGTCGAGGACTGGGCCGAGGTCGTGACCGTGGACGGGCGGCTCGACACCCTGGCCGCGTTCCACGATCACCTCGTGGTCCTGGCCGTGGCGAGCGACCTCGATCCGGGCCACGTCCAGCAACGGTTCTACGCCCGCGGGCTCGGGCTGGTGTACGTCGAGGACGCCGACGAGTAGCTACTGCCCCTCGGGCGGCCGGACCTGGGTCGACTCGGCACCGGGGTCGGTGCCCGGCCACTGCTGCTGGGCGGGCGGTTGGTACTGCTGGGTGGGCTGCTGATCGGTGCCCCAGCCCTGCTGCGGTGGCCCGGGCTGCGGTGCCGGTTGGGGCGCCGGGACCCACTGCTGGGCGGCGGGGTCCCACATCCAGCCGTCCTGGATGATCGGCTGCGCGGCGGGCTGCGTGTAGGTCTGCGCGGCGGCGGCCTGGACCGCGGGGTCCTGCTGGTTCCACTGCTGCTGGTACTGGTCCGGCGCGCCGTACCCCGGGACTGCGGCCGGCGAGGGCCGTGCGAAGTTGATGCCGGAGCCCGGGATCGGTTCGCTGCCGCGACCGAAGATCAGCGGGTAGGCGAGGCCGGCGGCCGAGCCACCGAGGAGCGGGGCGAGGATGAACAGCCAGAGCTGGATGATCGCATCGCCACCGGCGAAGAGTCCCACGCCGATCGAACGGGCCGGGTTGACCGAGGTGCCGGTCGCCCGGATAGAGGCGAAGTGGATCATCGCGAGGGCCAGGCCGATGGCCAGCGGGGCCATCGCAGGGTGCTCGTTTCGTTCGTCGGTGACGGCCAGGATGACCAGGATGAACACCGCGGTCAGCAGCATCTCCAGGAGGAAGGCGGCCCACCAGGCGTAGCCGGTGCCCTTGTCGCCGAAGGAGTTCTGGGCGAAGTTGCCATCGGACGAGAAGCCGTCGAAGCCGTGCATGAGGACCCAGAGCACGGCGCCGGCTCCGATGCCCCCGGCGAGCTGCGCACCGACGTACAGCGGGACCTGGGTCCAGGCCAGTCGGCCCCCCATGGCGGCACCCACCGTCACGGCGGGGTTGAAGTGGGCGCCGGAGATCCGGCCGACGGCGTAGGCCATCACCAGGACAGTGAGGCCGAACGTCAGTCCGGTGGCGACATAGTCGCCTCCCGTCATGAGCGCCGCGCCGCAGCCGAAGAACACGAGGACGAACGTCCCCAGAACCTCGGCGGAGAGCTTCTGTCCGGTGGTCGCGATGCCGGTGGTGGATACCTCAGCCGTGTCTGCCATGACGGCACTCTAGGGGTTTCGGGCCACGTTGCCGAGGGCCTGTGCGGGTGCGAAGGTGGGTGTGTCGAGAACCGTCAGGTATCTTGACGTCAAGCAATCTTGCAGACGCCCCACACCCCAGGAGCAGCCGTTTCCATGGCCACGATCATCTACACGCACACGGACGAGGCGCCGCTGCTGGCGACGTACTCCTTCCTGCCGATCATCCAGGCGTACGCCGCCAAGGCCGGTGTGGAAGTGGAGACGCGCGACATCTCGCTCGCGGGCCGGATCATCGCCCAGTTCCCGGACCGGCTGCGTGAGGACCAGCGAGTCGACGACGCGCTCGCCGAGCTGGGCAAGCTCGCCAAGACGCCTGAGGCCAACATCATCAAGCTGCCCAACATCTCCGCCTCGGTCTCGCAGCTCAAGGCCGCGATCAAGGAGCTGCAGGAGCAGGGCTACGACCTGCCGGACTATCCCGACGACCCCAGGACGGACGAGGACAAGGCCACCCGGGCCCGCTACGACAAGACCAAGGGCAGCGCCGTGAACCCGGTGCTGCGTGAGGGCAACTCCGACCGCCGGGCGCCACTGTCGGTCAAGAACTACGCGCGCAAGCACCCGCACTCGATGGGTGCCTGGACCCCCGAGTCGAAGACCAATGTCGCGCACATGACCGCCGACGACTTCGCCTCGAGCGAGAAGTCGACCGTCCTCGCCTCCGACGACTCCGTCAGGATCGAGCTCGTCGGCGACGACGGCACGACGACGGTGCTGCGCGAGGTGCCGGTGCTCGCCGGCGAGGTCATCGACGGAACCGTGATGCGGGTTGCGGCCCTGCGCGAGTTCCTGGCCGAGCAGATCGCCCGGGCCGGGGCGGAGGACGTGCTGTTCTCCGTGCACCTCAAGGCCACGATGATGAAGGTCTCCGACCCGATCATCTTCGGCCACGTGGTGCGCGCGTTCTTCCCGGACGTCTTTGCGGAGTACGGCGAGCAGCTCGCCGCTGCGGGGCTCAGCCCCAATGACGGGCTCGGCGGGATCCTGGCCGGCCTCGACAAGCTGCCCGACGGCGACGCGATCGAGGCGGCGTTCGGCCGGGGCATCGCCGACGGGCCGGCGCTCGCGATGGTCGACTCCGACAAGGGGATCACCAACCTGCACGTGCCGTCCGACGTGATCGTCGATGCGTCGATGCCCGCCATGATCCGCACGTCCGGCCACATGTGGGGCCCGGACGGCAACGAGGCCGACACGCTCGCGGTCATCCCGGACTCGTCGTACGCCGGCATCTACCAGGTCGTGATCGACGACTGTCGGGCCAACGGCGCCTACGACCCGTCGACGATGGGCTCGGTGCCGAACGTCGGCCTGATGGCCCAGGCGGCCGAGGAGTACGGCTCCCACGACAAGACGTTCGAGATCCCGACCACTGGCACCGTGCGGGTCGTGGACAACAGCGGCGCCGTCCTCATCGAGCACGCCGTCTCGACCGGCGACATCTACCGGATGTGCCAGACCAAGGACATCCCGATCCGCGACTGGGTGAAGCTGGCGGTCACCCGCGCCCGCGCGACCGGTGTCCAGACCGTCTTCTGGATCGACGAGAACCGCGCCCACGACGCCAACCTGATCGCCAAGGTCAAGGAGTACCTCCCCCAGAAGGACATCGTCGGGGACGCTGAGGGGCTCGACATCCAGATCATGTCGCCGGTCGACGCGATCGCGTTCTCCCTGGAGCGGATCCGCAAGGGCGAGGACACCATCTCGGTCACCGGCAACGTGCTGCGCGACTACCTCACCGACCTGTTCCCGATCCTCGAGCTCGGCACCAGCGCCAAGATGCTGTCGGTCGTGCCGCTGATCAACGGAGGCGGCCTGTTCGAGACCGGTGCCGGAGGCTCCGCCCCCAAGCACGTCCAGCAGCTGATCAGGGAGAACTACCTGCGCTGGGACAGCCTCGGCGAGTTCCTCGCGCTGGCGGTCAGCTTCGAGCACCTCGCCCAGTCGACCGGCAACGCGCGGGCGCAGGTGCTCGCCGACACCCTCGACCGCGCGACGGGCACCTTCCTGGACGAGAACAAGTCCCCGGCCCGGCGGGTCGGCTCCATCGACAACCGGGGCTCGCACTTCTACCTGGCGATGTACTGGGCGCAGGAGCTCGCGAGGCAGTCCGACGACGCGGAGCTCGCCGCGGACTTCGCCGCCCTGGCCGAACGCCTGGCCGGCTCCGAGGAGCAGATCACCGCTGAGCTGATCGCGGTCCAGGGCTCGCCCGTCGACATCGGGGGGTACTACCGTCCCGACGACGCCAAGACGGAGGCCGTGATGCGTCCTTCCAAGACGCTCAACGAGGCCCTCGCCTCCCTCTGAGGCCGGGGATCTCGTGAGCAGCTCACCCCAGGCCCCGGACATCCGTCGGCGCGCCCTCTCGACCCGGGGCTACCTCGTGGTCGCCGTGGTGCCGCCGCTGCTCGCGGCGCTCGGGTTCGCAACGCTGTGGGCGACCCACAACGACGAGGCGGTCCTCCCCGGCCGGCCCGTGCCCCTGCTCACGTCGGCCTGGAAGCCGGGCAGCGCGAGCGACGGGGCGGCCATCAGCGGAATGCTGCAGCTGGGTCAGGACGGATGTGTCCATCTCGTCGGCCAGGACGGTAGCGAGTTCACCGCGGTATGGCCGGCCGAGTTCACGGCCCGCAGCTCGACCGACGGGACGCTGACCCTCTACGACCCGGCCGACGCCGTGGTGGCCCACAACGGCGACGAGCTCCGGATGAATGGCGGGTTCAGCTCACCTGCGCCGTATCGTGGTCACCAGTGCGTGCCCACCAAGGGCCAGCTGGCCCTCGTGCAGTCGACCGTCACGGTCGTCTCGCCCTGAAGCTCCGGGTCGGCGCAGTCACATCACCGCCATGGTGGGCTGCGCCGGCTCGGTCTCGTCGCTGATCAGGCACCAGCAGGTCAGGGCGTGAGCACGATCTTGCCGAGGACTCCGGTGTCGAACTCCCGGTGCGCGTCCCCGGCCTTCTCGAGGCTGTACGTCGCCGAGACGTGCGGCACCAGCAGCCCGCGTGCCGCCAGGTCGGCCAGCGCCAGCAGGGCGAGGCGGTCCGGGGCCACCCTGATCCGAGCCAGCCGGATCCCTCGTGCCGCGGCGAGGTCGCGGGCCCCGTCGTCGAAGTCCAGCAGGGACGACACGATGCCGCCGTCGCGCACGACGCCGAGGACGGTCTCGGTGTTGGCGGCACCGAACGGGTCCAGGGCGAGGTCGACCGGCTCGAGATCGTCGGTGAACGACCCCTGGGTGTAGTCGCGGACCTCGTCGGCACCGAGACCGCGGACGAAGTCCGCCTTGCCCGGGCTCGCCGTGGCGACGACGTACGCACCGTGCGCCTTGGCGACCTGCACGGCCAGGTGGCCAACCCCGCCGCCGGCTGCCTGGATGAGCACACGCTGGCCGGCGGCGACCTGGCCGACCTCGACCAGTGCCTGGTAGGCCGTGAGGCCGACCAGCGGCAGGGCTGCCGCCTCCAGGTCCGCGAGGGTCGCAGGCGTGCGGGTGAGGTGCGCGACGGGGGCGACGACGATCTCGGCGTACGTCGCCGCGGCGCCCGGGAAGTTCGGCATGCCGAAGACCCGGTCGCCCACCTGGAGGTCGCTGACCCCCGGCCCCACCGCGTCCACGACGCCGGCCACGTCCCAGCCCAGCGTGAACGGCGGGGCGCCCAGCAGCGGGTAGTGGCCGGCGCGAACCGCGATGTCGACCGGGTTGACGCCGGCGGCGGCGACGCGGACCCGGACCTCCCCGGGACCGGGCTGGGGGTCGGGGACGTCGCGGATCTCGAGGACCTCGGGACCTCCGACGGACTGCTGGGTGACGATGCGCATGGTGCTCACTCCTTCTTGGACGGTGCTTGGACGGTGCGAGTGGACGGTGCGAGTGGATCGGCCCGGGTTGACGAAGGGCCGAGGGAATGCAACCGTAGGAGAGTTGAGAACTATCAGTAAGTAGGCACCTAATAGTGCCTAAGGCACAGGGAAGGCCAGGAGTCCTGATGAGCACCATGACCGCCGACCAGCGTCGAGCCGTGGCCAAGCAGGAGTTCGACGCCTTCATGGCGGCCTGCCCCTCGCGGGCCCTGCTCGACGTGATCGCCAACAAGTGGGTCTGCCTGGTTCTCGGCGCGCTCGCGGACGGGCCGCGCCGGCACGGCGAGCTACGCCGCCAGATCGCGGGAATCAGCCAGAAGATGCTGACCCAGACCCTCCGCGAGCTCGAGCGCGACGGCCTGGTCACCCGCGAGGTCACTGCGAGCGTCCCGGTCCGCGTGGACTACGAGATGACCGAGCTGGGCAACGACCTCCAGCGGGTGGTGCACGGGCTCAAGGTCTGGGCCGAGGACAACATGGCCAAGGTCCTCGAGCACCGGGCGCTGGCTGAGTCCGGGTGACCCGTCAGCCCCTGGTCGCGAGGTCGGCGAGGGTGACGATCGACGCCTCGAGCAGTCGCCGCTGCTCCGGCAGGCGGTGCGCCTCCTGCTCGGGGAGCTCGACGACCACGTCGATGTCGGTCTCGGGACCGGATTCGCGCAGCTGCCAGGTGAACATCAGGTCGGACACCAGGCAGGAGATCGTCACGCGGCCGCTCGACGTCTCCAGCCGCTGGGCCATGGGGAAGTCGGGATAGCCCTCGGGCCACATGGTGTACGACGTGCTGTCCGGCCCCGTCTGCACGGTCTCGACACCGGTCCACCAGTCGGGGAACCGGGCCGGGTCGTGCAGCAGCTTCCAGACGTCCTCGACGGGGGCCGTGCTGTGGGCGGTCAACGTGAAGGTGGGCATCTGGCTACCTCGCGGTCGTCTCGGAGGGGATGGACTGTCTCAGCTCGGCGATCCGGTCGAGCCCTCGTTGCGGCTCGATGAGGCCGATGACGGGCGGTCGGCCCAGGTCGACGAGGCTGGCCAGGAAGCCCTCGCCGTCCGACTCCCCGGCCCTGCTCGCGACCCGCTGCCAGGCGCCCTCTGCCTCGTCGAGCCGGCGCCGTACCGTCGCCCAGTCGTCGTCGGCCGCGGCGATCAACGCCTGCACCCAGGCCACCCGTGGCACCAGCGACCACGGTTGGTCGGCGCGTCCCACTGGTTCCAGCAGCGCCGCTCGGAGCTGGTCGGTCGCGCCGCGTACGTCGCCGGCCCGGGCCAGCGCCTCGGCCCGGAACAGCCCGGCGGAGACCCGGCTCACCTCGGCCCCTTCGGACAGCCCGCGGGACAACAGCTCGGCTGCCTCCGCGAACCGGCCGGCCGCCAGCGCCACCAGACCCGAGTCGTGCGCCGCGGTCGCGGACAGGACCGGGGCGTCGAGCCGGTCGGCGCACTCCTGCTGACGGTGCGCCGCTTCGCGGGCCTCCTCGTGCCGCCCCAACCGGGCCAGGATCTGCGCACGGGCGGCCAGGCACGCGACGAGCAGCCCCTCGATGTCGCGGGTCGCGGTCGCCGCTCCGTCGGCCATGGCCAGGGCGCCCTCGAGATCGCCGGTGCAGACCAGGGCGCACGCGGCGTTCAACCAGACCGCAAAGGCACGGTCGGGCGAGCCGGCCATCGGCGCGTCGAGCCCGCTCGCACGCACGACTGCCACCGCGTCAGCGAAGCGACCCTGGCGGATCAGGCCCTGCATCTGGATCTCGACGATGTCCGCAGCCACGCCGGGGTCGGGCTCCGGCACCAGGTCCCGCGCCGTCGCGAGGAGGGTCTCGAACTCGGACCCCGCGCCCGCCACCGCATCACCCCATGCGCGGCCGATCAGCGTCCGCGCCCGCAGCGCTGGAGGCGCGTCCGGCGCGAGCAGCTCCTCGGCTGTCCGGTAGGCGCGCAGCGAGGTCTCCGGGTGGCAGGCCACGGTGCGGAACTGCAGGCCGCGTCGGCACCACGCCTCGGCGAGCTCCGCGGCCGGGAGGAGCCGGAGGGCGGTGTCCCATGCGGCGTCCATCTCGGGGCGCCGGCGCTGCCAGGCCAGGGCCTCCTCCAGCTCCAGCCACAGCCGGCCGTCATCAGGGGCGTGGTCCACGGCGCGGGTCAGCAGGTCGGCAGCTTCCGCCACTGCGCCCACCGACCGCGCCCGAGCAGCGGCCTCCGCCCAGGTCCTCGCGGCTTCCCGCCGACGGCCCGCCGAGGACAGGTGGTGGGCGATCTCGACCAGCTCCGCCGGGTCGAGGGCATCCGCGAGTCGGTCGTGCATCCCGGTCGAGTCCGAGAGGTCGGCGTGCACCGCGGCGCGCAGCAGCTCGTGCCGGAAGCCGATCCGACCTTCCCGCTGCACCAGCAGGCCCTCGGAGAACACGACCGCCTCGTGGGCCGCCGCGTCGGTGACCCCCAGCCGGTGCAGCTCGTCGCGGTGCAACGGCCGGGCGGCGACGGCCAGGAGCTGCACCAGGCCGGCTGCGCTCTCCGACAGCCGCCCCATCGACGCGCGCACTGCCGTACGGAGGTTGGCGGGCGGACCGGTGTCGCCGGCAACCAGCGATCTGGTCGTCTCCACGGCGAGCAGCGGGTTGCCCTCGGCCGCGGCAACGACGTCGCGGACGCGAAGGTCGTCGAGGGAGTGCAGAGAGCACGCCAGCGCAGCCACCTCGGCGTCCGTGATCGGGGAGAGGTCCAGCTCGTTCACCGGGACTGACCGGGCGCGCAGATCTGCGAGGAGACCGTCCAGCTCGGGGGATCGGATACCGGTACGCCGGGTGAGCACCAGCAGCACCGGGAGATCGCCCATCCGCCGGCCGACGTGCGCGGCCAGCCGCAGGCTCGCCCGGTCCGCCCGGTGAGCGTCGTCGATGGCCAGCAGCGTCGGCCGGTCGGCGCAGGACCACTCCACCAGGCGCAGCATTGCCTCGAACACGCGCAGCCGCTCGAGCTCGGGCGCAGTGGCGGCGGGCGGCTGCTGACGATGGCCCAGCCGGCCGCCGAGCAGCGGTGACAGCCGGTTGAGCTCCGAGGGCCACGACGCGTTGACGGGCGCCCGAGGAACCGTGGCCACGATGCCCTTGGCGAGATCCAGCCACGCCGCGAACGGCGTCTCCCCGGCGACGTCGAGTCCCACAGCCAGCGCGACCCGACCGCCACCACCCGTGACCCGATGGGCGAGCTCGCCGAGCACCGTCGTCTTCCCGATGCCTGCCTCGCCACTCAGCACGACGACCTGGCCGTGACCGTCGGCGGCATCGCGCCACAGGGCGTTGAGCCGAGCGACCTCGGGCGACCGGCCGAACAGGCGGGGTCGGTCGGCCGCGACGTTGCCC
This sequence comes from Nocardioides sp., assembly GCA_025965125.1. Classification (GTDB taxonomy): domain Bacteria; phylum Actinomycetota; class Actinomycetes; order Propionibacteriales; family Nocardioidaceae; genus Nocardioides. Next base: position 3,543 of record JAOPXM010000107.1, on the reverse strand, counting down.
GCACGCACGCTCGCGTGGACGGCGCGGGTGGCCGCCGACGGGCGGACCCCGAGCTCGTCGCGGAGCCGGTCGGAGAACTCGCGCGCGATGACCAGGGCGGTCGCTCGCTCTCCCGAGCCCAACAGCCTCCGGACCAGCGCCCGGTGGGCACCCTCGTCCAGGGGCTGGAGCTCGCACACCCGGCGGGACAACCGGACCGCCTCGGCGAGGTCGTCGTCGCGTTCGGCCCGGTCCGCCAGCTCGACGAGCCGCCGGACCCGCTCGGCACGACCCTCGTCTCGGGCCCGGACCACCCACTCGTCGTTGAGTCCCGGGAGCAGCTCCTCGCCGCGCTCCGGGTCCGCGTCGTCGCCCACGTCCAGCCACAGGTCCTCCGCGGACAGGCTCACGCCCGACCGGGTCGCGAGCACGCGCTCCCCGGCCGGGCCCCAGGCCTGGTGCGCCGCCCAGATCGCCGTACGGAGATTGGCCAGCGCGCGGTCCTGCGCGACGTCCGGCCACAGGGCGGTGGCCACGAGCGATCTTGCGTGGGACCCGGGGTGGAGGGCCAGCCAGGCGATCAGGGCGCGCGCCCGCTCGCTGGTCGGCATCGTCAGGGGCACGCCGTCCAGGTCCGCGGCCATCGGGCCGTGCAGCCGGAGCCTGAGCACGGCCCACAGCGTAGACCCGGCCGGGACCCGAACCCCGGTTCGTTGACGCTGCTTTGACGCTGGAGCGACGGTGCGCCGAGCACGGTGGTCCGCACCTACGAAAGGAGTGGTCCCATGACCACCACACATCCCCAGCGCGAGGTCGACCAGGAGAAGCTCGAGGCCTTCATGGGCCGGGCGATCGGCGATCTCGGAGCCACGATCAGTGCCGGCCTCGTCGTTCTCGGGGATCGCCTCGGTCTCTACCGTGCCCTGGCCGACAACCCGTCGACCGCGGACGAGCTCGCCGAGCGGACCGGGACGTCGGTGACGTACCTGCGTCCCTGGTTGGCCAACCAGGCGTCCGGCGGCTACGTCGAGTACGACGCCCCCAGCGAGACCTGGTCGATGACCCCGGAACAGGAGCTGGCACTCGCCGTGCCCGACGGCCCTGCGTTCTTCCCCGGCAGCATGCAGCTGGCCCTCGGGGTGCTGCGCGACGTGCCGGCGCTCGAGGAGCGCTTCCGCAGCGGGGCCGGCTTCGGCTGGCACGAGCACGACCCGGACCTGTTCGAGGGGACCGAGCGGTTCTTCCGGCCCGGCTACATCGCGAACCTCGTGTCCGCATGGTTGCCGGCCCTGGACGGCGTCGTCGCCCGGCTCGAACGGGGCGCATCCGTGCTCGACGTCGGCTGCGGGCTCGGCGCCTCGACGATCCTGATGGCCGAGGCCTACCCGGCATCGACGTTCCGCGGGTTGGACTACCACGAGGCGTCGATCACAGCCGCGAGCCGCAAGGCCGAAGAGGCCGGGCTGTCCGATCGTGTGCACTTCGACGTCGCCGACGCGGCCGATCTCCCGCCGGGCTCGGTCGACCTCATCACGATGTTCGACTGCCTGCACGACATGGGTGACCCGGAGTCGGCCGCCCGCGCCGCACGGAGCGCCCTGACCGAGGACGGGACGCTGATGGTCGTCGAGCCGATGGCCGGTGACCGCGTCGAGGACAACCTGCACGCCCTGGGCCGGGTGTTCTACGGCGCGTCCGCCCTGGTGTGCACGCCCGCGTCCCTCAACCAGCCCGGCGCCCGGGCGCTCGGCGCCCAGGCCGGCCCGGCCGTCCTCACGAGCGTGCTGCGCGACGCGGGCTTCAGCCGCGTCCGGGTCGCGACCACCTCACCGGTCAACCTCGTGCTCGAAGCACGTCCCTGAAGCCAGGCTCCGCCACCACCCAACCCAACCCGAAAGGAAGAATGCCATGACCACCATCCAGCCCACAGTCCCCTCGGGCATCGACGTCACGAGCCTCGTCGAGGCTCTTGTCTCCCGCGACGCAGCCGGTGTCGCGGCCTGGTACGCCGATGACGCGACCCTCACCCTGCACGACCGGGACCACCCGCCGGCCGCGCCCCAGGTCTATGCCGGCAAGACCGACATCGAGACCTATTTCCGCGACGTGTGCGGTCGCAACGTGGAGCACGATATCCGGGACCTGATCAGTGACGAGCACGGCTTCGGCTTCGCTCAGCACTGCCGCTACCCCGACGGCACCGCGGTCGTCTGCGTGACCGTCGCCGCCGTGAAGAACAACCGGATCCAGCACCAGACCGTTGCCCAGACCTGGGACTCCTGACCAGCTGTCGAGACACGGGGGCGCGGACGGGAATTGCTCGTGACGGCCGCGGGTTGGACGATTCGTACACGCCACCCGACGCCAGAAGTGAGCTCCGCGCCCCCATGACGACGACCGCCCCCGCGACCGACGCCCCCAGCAGACCTACCGCCCGAGCGACCCACTTCGGGCTCGCGGTTCTCGCGCTCGCAATGGGCGGCTTCGCCATCGGGACGACGGAGTTCGTCACGATGGGCCTGCTGCCCCAGATCGCCCGCGGCGTCGACGTGTCCATCCCCACCGGCGGGCACCTCATCTCGGCGTACGCGCTCGGTGTGGTGGTCGGCGCCCCGCTCCTGGCCTTCTTCGGTGCCCGGCTCCCGCGCCGCGGGCTCCTGCTCGGACTGATGGCGGCGTACTCGCTGTTCAACGCGCTGAGTGCGATGGCAACGAGCTACCACGTGCTGGCGCTCGCTCGGTTCGCGGACGGTCTGCCGCACGGCGGCTACTTCGGCGTCGCCTCGCTCGTCGCCGCGAGCCTTGCTCCTCCCGGCCGCAAGGGCCGCGCGGTCGCGGCGGTGATGCTGGGCCTCTCGTTCGCCAACGTGATCGGTGTGCCCGCGGCGACCTGGCTCGGCCAGAACTTCGGCTGGCGCTCGGCGTACGTCGCCACCGCCGTCATCGCCGTGGTGACCATGCTCATGATCGTCGCGTTCGTCCCGTCCTGCCCGGGTGATCCCGAGGCCACCGGGCGCCGCGAGATCGCGGCGTTCCGCAAGGGCCAGGTCTGGCTGACCCTGGCCGCTGGCGCGGTCGGTTTCGGTGGCTTGTTCGCCGTGTACTCCTACATCGCCCCGACGATCACCGACGTCGGCGGCCTCAGCGAGTCGGTCGTACCCGTCTTCCTCCTGGCGTTCGGGCTCGGCATGGTGGCCGGCACCTGGCTGGCCGGCGAGCTGGCCGCCTGGTCGGTGTTCCGCTCGCTGATCGCAGCCGGCATCGGCTCGTTCGTGGTCATGCTGGTGTTCTGGGCCGTCGCGCCCTACGGCTGGTGGCTGCTGCCGGTGGTCTTCTCGATCACCGCGATCGGCTCGGTGCTCGTGGTCAACCTGCAGCTGCGGCTGATGGACGTCGCCGGCGACGCCGTCACCCTCGGCGCCGCGATGAACCACGCCGCGCTCAACATGGCCAACGCGCTGGGCGCCTGGCTCGGCGGCGTCGTGATCGCCGCCGGATACGGTTACCGCTCACCCGCTCTGGTCGGCGCCGCGCTGTCGGTGCTCGGCATCGGCATCCTGCTCT
>JAOPXM010000087.1 GCA_025965125.1 Nocardioides sp. | reverse complement strand
GTACGGCAGCGCCACGCTCGAGATCCACCGTGATGCCGTCGCCCCGGGCGACCGGGTCCTGCTGGTCGACGACGTGCTCGCGACGGGTGGCACCGTGAAGGCCACCCAGCAGCTGGTCGAGGAGTGTGGTGGCACGGCCGTCGGCGTAGCAGTCCTGATGGAGCTCAGCTTTCTGCCCGGACGGGCGACCATCGGCGATCTCCCGGTGACCTCGCTGATGACGGTCTGACTCTCACGCCACCCGCCTAGACTGACCAGGTGACCGAGGACCGCTCCACCGCCGCTCCTGCGGTGGATGCTGCGGCCGACGAGCCCGCGGTTCCGGAGCCGGACGCGGAGCGGGACTCGACGCCGGCGCCTGCGTCCCAGGCCGCACCGCCGCGTCCCGCCAAGCGCCCCGAACGGTCGGAACCGCCGACCTCGGCACGCAGCATGCGGGCCCGGCTGGCCCGGATGGGCACCCGCAACCAGACCGGAAACCCAGTTCTCGAGCCGCTGTTCCGTGCGGTCCGCGCCAACCACCCGAAGGCCGACCTGGCCCTCCTCGAGCGCGCCTACCTCATTGCCGAGGAGCAGCACGGCACCCAGATGCGCAAGAGCGGCGACCCGTACATCACCCACCCGCTCGCCGTCACCACCATTCTCGCCGGCATCGGCATGACCGAGCCGACGCTGGTGGCCTCACTGCTCCACGACACGGTGGAGGACACGCCGTACACCCTCGAGCAGGTGCGTGCCGACTTCGGTGACGAGGTCGCCCAGCTCGTCGACGGTGTGACCAAGCTGGACAAGGTCAAGTACGGCGACTCGGCGCAGGCCGAGACGATCCGCAAGATGATCGTCGCGATGTCGCGCGACATCCTGGTGCTAGTGATCAAGCTGGCCGACCGGCTGCACAACATGCGCACGCTGCGCTACGTGCGCCAGGAGACCCAGGAGCGGGTCGCCCGCGAGACGCTCGACATCTATGCCCCGCTGGCCCACCGGCTCGGCATGAACACCATCAAGTGGGAGCTCGAGGACCTCGCGTTCGCGACGCTGCACCCCAAGATCTACGACGAGATCGTGCGGATGGTCGCCGAGCGCGCGCCGTCGCGCGACCAGTTCCTCGCCGAGGTGATCAGCCAGGTCGAGAACGACCTGCGTGAGGCCAAGGTCAAGGCGAAGGTCACCGGCCGGCCCAAGCACTACTACTCGATCTACCAGAAGATGATCGTGGGGGAGCGGGAGTTCACCGACATCTACGACCTGGTCGGGATACGCATCCTCGTGGACGAGGACCGCGACTGCTACGCCGTGCTCGGGGTCCTGCACTCGCGCTGGAACCCCGTGCTGGGCCGCTTCAAGGACTACGTCGCGCTGCCGAAGTTCAACATGTACCAGTCGCTGCACACGACTGTCATCGGGCCCCAGGGCAAGCCGGTGGAGCTCCAGATCCGCACCTTCGCGATGCACCGCCGCGCTGAGTACGGCGTGGCCGCGCACTGGAAGTACAAGGAGGACGGCCGGACCGGCGTCGACACCGAGCAGCGCGGCGACATGGACGACATGCTCTGGGTCCGGCAGCTGCTCGACTGGCAGAGCGAGATCGAGGACCCGGGGGAGTTCCTGGAGTCGCTGCGCTTCGAGATCAACCGATCGGAGACCTACGTCTTCACCCCGCGCGGTGACGTGATCGCACTGCCCTCGGGAGCCACTCCGGTCGACTTCGCGTACGCCGTGCACACCGAGGTCGGCCACCACACCATCGGCGCACGGGTCAACGGGCGACTGGTTCCGCTGGAGTCCACGCTGGACAACGGCGACGTCGTCGAGGTCTTCACGTCGAAGGCGCCCACCGCTGCGCCGTCTCGTGACTGGCTGACTTTCGTCCGGTCTCCGCGGGCCCGCTCGAAGATCCGGCAGTGGTTCACCAAGGAGCGCCGTGAGGAGGCCATCGAGCAGGGCAAGGAGCAGATCGCCCGGCTGATGCGCAAGGAGGGACTGCCGCTCAAGCGCCTGATGTCACACGAGTCGCTGATGCTGGCTGCGGTTCACTTCCATCATGCAGACGTGTCGGCGCTCTACGCCGCGGTCGGCGAGGGCAACCTCAGCGCCCAGGCCGTCGTACGCCGGGTGATCGAGCTGCACGGTGGCAACGAGGGAGCTGCCGAGGACCTGTCCGAAGCCGTGACGATCACCGGTCGACAGGGCAAGTCGAAGGTGGCCGCAGGAGGCGACGCAGGCGTCATCGTCAAGGGTTCGCCTGACGTCTGGGTCAAGCTGGCCAAGTGCTGTACGCCGGTCCCGCCCGACGAGATCCTCGGTTTCGTCACCAAGGGTGGCGGCGTGTCCGTGCACCGCACCGACTGCACCAACGCCAAGAGCCTGCAGACCCAGCCCGAACGACTGCTCGAGGTGGAGTGGGCGCCGACCGGGCAGTCGACGTTCCTTGTCAACATCCAGGTGGAGGCCCTCGACCGGGCCCGCCTGCTGTCCGACATCACGATGGTGCTCTCCGACGCGCACGTGAACATCCTGAGCGCGAACCTCTCCACCACGCGCGACCGGGTCGCGAAGAGCAGGTTCACCTTCGAGATGGCAGAGACCAAGCACCTCGACACCGTCCTGCGCGCCGTCCGGTCCGTCCCTGGGGTATTTGACGCCTACCGCGTCACCCAATAACCCCGCCGACCCGTCACTTTTGGCCCCTGAAACCCCGCCCACCTGTCACTTTTGGCCCTGCGCAGGGGCCAAAAGTGACAGGTCAGCGGCCCGGGAGGGGCCATTTCTGACAGGTCGGCGAGTCAGCCGGAGAAGTCGGCGGAGGCGCGACGGGCCATGTCGAGGAACGACTTGCGGGACTCGAGGTTCTCCTCGAGCTCCCGGATCAGCTTCTCGTTGCCGGCGGCCCGGGCCTTGGCGAGGTCGGCCTCGACCTTGGCGATGGCGTCCTCGAGCTTGCCGACCATGTCGTCGGCGCGGGCGGACTTCTCGGGGTCCGAGCGTTTCCACTGCTCGTCCTCGAGGGTGCGGATCGCCTGCTCCACCTTGCGGATGCGGCTCTCGAGCTCCTTCATCCGGTCCCGCGGGACCTTGCCGGCAGCGTCCCAGCGGTCGGCGATGTCACGGAAGGCCCTCTTGGCGGCCTCGACGTCCTGGACCGGAAGCAGCGCCTCGGCCTCGACGAGGAGCTTCTCCTTGACCTCGGCGTTGGCCGCGAATGCCGCGTCCTCCGCCGCAGCCGCGGCATCGCGGGCTCCGAAGAACGTGTCCTGGGCTCCGCGAAACCGCTTCCAGAGCGCCTCGTCCACGTCCTTGGGTGCCGGGCCGGCGGCCTTCCAGTCCCGCATCAGGTCGCGGTAGCGGCCCGCTGTCGGGCCCCAGTCCGTCGACTCGGCGAGGCCCTCGGCCTCCTTGGCAAGGCGTTCCTTCACGCTGCGGGCGGCCTCCCGCTTCTCGTTCTGCTCGGCGAAGTGCGCCTTGCGTCGCCGGGTGTACGACGTGCGGGCGGTCGAGAACCGCCGCCACAGCGCGTCGTCGGAGGCCCGGTCGATGCGGGGGAGTGCCTTCCACTGGTCCAGCAGCTCACGGAGCCGATTGGCGCCGTGTCGCCAGTCACTGCCCTCGGCGATCTTCTCCGCCTCGGCGACGATCGTCTCCTTCTGGGCCTTGGACTCCGCCGACTTCAGTGCCTTCTCGGCCCGGCGGGTCTCGCGCTGTTCGGCGATCACCGGAGCCAGGGCCTCGAGGCGGGTCACGAGCGAAGCAAGATCCCCCACGGCGTTCGCGTCGGTGACCTGGCCTGTCACGGTCTTGACCGACTCGGTTGCTTCCTCGGGCGACAGCACACCGGACTTGATCCGCTGCTCGAGCAGCTCGACTTCGAAGGCCAGCGCGGCGTACCTCTCGGTGAAGAAGCCCAAGGCTTCTTCCGGAGTGCCCTCGGGATACTGCCCGACAGATCGTTCGCCGTCGGCGGTCCGGACGTAGACGGTGCCGTCGTCGTCGACGCGGCCCCACTCATGGCTCGTCACAGCTGTTCCCTCTTCGCTCGGTACACGCGCAGTGCCACATGCTAGATGAAGGTGACCCGGTGCCGAGTCGGCGCGTGCCCGCACCGATGGCCCACCGATGAACGATGCGCGTGGCGCGGTCGATAGTGTGGCGAAGTGTTGATCGCCGGTTTCCCCGCGGGTCCCTGGGGCACGAACTGCTACGTCGCGGCCACCGGGCCGGGCAGCGAATGCGTCGTTGTCGACCCCGGCAAGGACGCCGCGGCGGGTGTCGCCGAGGTGGTCCGGGAGCACCGGCTCAAGCCCGTGGCAGTTCTCGTCACCCACGGCCACGTCGACCACATGTGGTGCGTGGCGCCCGTTGCCGGCACCTACGACGCCACTGCGTGGATCCACCCCAGCGACCGGCACCTGCTGGCCGACCCGATGGCCGGCATGTCGCGCGAGACCTCGCAGATGCTGCTCGGCGGCGACTACCAGTGGGCCGAGCCGGACGACGTCCAGGAGCTCGCCGACCTGCAGCGGCTGGAGCTCGCGGGCCTGACGTTCGTCGTCGACCACACCCCTGGCCATACCGAGGGATCGGTCACCTTCCGCGCGCCGTACGACGCCCAGGACGTCTCTGAGGTGATGTTCTCCGGCGACCTGCTCTTCGCAGGCTCCATCGGTCGCACGGACCTGCCGGGCGGTGACCACGCCACCATGTTGCGCAGTCTCACCGACAAGGTGCTGACGCTTGCCGACGACATCGTGGTGCTGCCGGGGCACGGCGAGCAGACGTCCATCGGTCGCGAGCGCGCGACCAACCCCTTCCTGCTGGACCTCGTCACGGACGGCTCCGCGGGTCGAACAACCCGAGGTCTCTGACACGCCATGAACGCCAAGCCCACCCCGCTGAGCGGGTTCCCCGAGCTGCTGCCGGAGCAGCGCTTCGTCGAGCAGCAGGTGATCGACAGCCTGCGCCGGGTCTTCGAGCTGCACGGCTTCGCTGGCATCGAGACGCGCGCCACGGAGCCCCTCGACCAGCTGCTCCGCAAGGGCGAGACCTCCAAGGAGGTATACGTCCTGCGCAGGTTGCACGAGACGGACACCGCCAGCGACTCGGGCATGGGTCTGCACTTCGATCTCACAGTCCCGTTTGCGCGCTACGTGCTCGAGAACGCCAGCAAGCTCGAGTTCCCCTTCCGCCGCTTCCAGATCCAGAAGGCCTGGCGCGGCGAGCGACCCCAGGAGGGTCGCTACCGGGAGTTCACCCAGGCCGACATCGACGTGGTGATGAAGGACGAGCTGCCGTTCCACTTCGACGTCGAGGTGGCCCGGGTGATGGCCGAGGCACTCTCCGCCGTACCTCTCCCGCCGCTGCGGCTCCGGGTCAACAACCGCAAGCTGATCGAGGGCTTCTACCGCGGCATCGGGGCCGCGGACCCACAGGCCGTGATCACCACCATCGACAAGCTCGACAAGCTGCCCGCCGAACAGGTCTCCGCCCTCCTCGTGTCCGACGCGGGGCTCTCCGGGGCCCAGGCCGCACAGTGCCTCGCGCTGGCGACGATCTCCGCCAACGACAGCTCGTTCGTCGAGCAGGTCCGGGCACTCGGCGTCGAGCACGAGCTGCTGGACACCGGCCTGGCCGAGCTGGCCGCGGTCATCGACGGATGTGCGTCCCTGCGCTCCGAGCGGTTCGAGGTCGAGGCCAGCCTCAGCCTGGCGCGCGGGCTCGACTACTACACCGGCACGGTCTTCGAGATCTACATGGTCGGCTTCGAGTTCCTGAAGTCCGTGGGCGGCGGCGGCCGCTATGACGCCCTCGCCTCCGATGGACGCACCACCTACCCGGGCGTGGGCATCTCCTTCGGGATCTCGCGCTCGCTCGTCCCGCTGATGAGCCGCGGCGTGCTGAGCAGCGACCGCAAGGTTCCCAGCGCGGTCCTGGTGGCACTCGTCGACGAGGAGTCACGCGCCTCCGCCGACGCCATCGCCTCGGCCCTGCGCGCCCGAGACATCCCCTGTGAGGTGGCGGCGAGCGCGCAGAAGTTCGGCAGACAGATCCGGTACGCCGAGCGCCGCGGCATCCCCTACGTCTGGTTCACCCAGAGTTCCGACGCCGGCGCGATCACCCACGAGGTGAAGGACATCCGTTCGGGGGACCAGGTCCCCGCCGACCCGGCCAGCTGGACCCCGCCCACCGAGGATCTGCGTCCGCGGATCGTCATCGAGGAGAAGACACAGTGATCCGCACCCATGACGCTGGCGCACTGCGTGCCGAGCACGTCGGCCAGACCGTGACGCTCGCCGGGTGGGTGGCACGTCGTCGCGATCACGGTGGCGTCGCGTTCCTGGACCTGCGTGAGGCAAGCGGTGTGGTGCAGGTCGTGGTCCGCGACGAGGCGGTCGCGCACAGCCTGCGCAGCGAGTACTGCATCAAGGTCACCGGTCAGGTCGGGCTGCGTCCCGACGGAAACGCCAACCCCAACCTGCCCTCGGGTGACATCGAGGTCGTCGCCGACGACCTGGAGGTCCTGAGCGCCGCAGCACCCCTGCCGTTCCCGATCGACGACACCGGGCACGGTTCTGGCGACGTGGGGGAGGAGGCCCGTCTCAAGCACCGCTACCTCGACCTGCGGCGCTCGGGCCCCAACGCGGCTCTGCGGCTGCGCAGCAAGGTCAACAAGGCAGCGCGCGAGGTCCTCGACGGCCACGACTTCGTGGAGATCGAGACGCCCACGCTGACGCGATCCACCCCCGAGGGCGCCCGTGACTTCCTGGTGCCCGCGCGGCTCCAGCCCGGCAGCTGGTACGCCCTGCCCCAGAGCCCGCAGCTCTTCAAGCAGCTGCTGATGGTCGCCGGGATGGAGCGCTACTTCCAGATCGCCCGCTGCTACCGCGACGAGGACTTCCGCGCCGACCGGCAGCCGGAGTTCACCCAGCTCGACATCGAGATGAGCTTCGTCGAGCAGGACGACGTG
>JAOPXM010000097.1 GCA_025965125.1 Nocardioides sp. | reverse complement strand
GCGCCGTACAACCTGTGCCCGAGCGGTCCGTCGAGGCGTCGGAGCGCGACGAGAAGGGCGAGCCGCGCACCCGGCGGCCGAGTGGACGCGTCCGGCACGACGAGAAGATGACGGTCTACGTGACCGCGGACGCCTGGTCCGGGAGGCGGTCGCGCTGGTGCTGGCCGAGTACGAAGCCCAGGGCGACGACAGCGCGCTGGTCCGACGGTTGACCGAGGGATGACGGCCTCCGTCGACCAGCAGACTGCCGCCGACCCCACGGCGGGGGAGACACCGGCCTTCGCGGTCCGGCTCGACAACTTCGAGGGCCCGTTCGACCTGCTGCTGAGCCTGATCTCCAAGCACAAGCTGGACATCACCGAGGTGTCGCTCTCGAAGGTCACCGACGAGTTCATCGCGCACGTCAAGGCCGCCGGGCCGCTGTGGGAGCTCGAGGAGACCACGTCGTTCCTGCTCGTCGCCGCGACCCTGCTCGACCTGAAGGCGGCGCGACTGCTGCCCCAGGGCGACATCGAGGACGAGGAGGACCTCGCCCTCCTGGAGGCGCGCGACCTGCTCTTCGCGCGGCTGATGCAGTACAAGGCCTTCAAGCAGGTGGCGACGGTCCTCGCGCAGCGCCTCGCCGTCGAGTCGAAGCGACACCCGCGCGTCGTCGGGCTGGAGGAGCGGTTCGCCGGCCTGCTGCCCGAGGTGCTCATCGGGATCGGCCTCGAGCAGTTCGCGCAGATCGCTGCGAAGGCGCTCGAGCCCAAGCCGGTGCTCGAGGTCTCGCTGCACCACATCCACGCCGCGAGGGTGAGCGTGCGCGAGCAGGCCGCCCTGGTGGTCGACCGGCTGCGTCGTTCGGGCACGATGACCTTCCGGGCACTGTGCGGCGACTCGCCGGACCGGCTGACGACGGTGGCGCGGTTCCTCTCGCTGCTCGAGCTGTTCCGCGAGGGTGCCGTGTCGTTCGACCAGGTCACGCCGCTGGGCGAGCTGACCGTACGGTGGACAGGCGACGACGACGCGGACGTCGACGAGCTGATCCGCGACGAGTTCGACGGCGCGCCACCCGAGGCGGACGACGCGCCGGCTGAGCCAGCACCCCAGGGAGACGACGATGAGTGAGACCACCGAGATGACCGAGGCGACGCTCGACGTGCACGTCGCCGACCTGCGGCCCTCGCTCGAGGCGGTGCTGATGGTGGCCGACCAGCCACTGGAGGCGATCACGCTGGCGACCGCGGTCGGCTACCCGGTCGGCGAGGTCACCGAGGCGCTCGGCGCGCTGGCGGCGGAGTACACCGAGCAGGGCCGCGGCTTCGAGCTGCGCAACATCGGCGGCGGCTGGCGCTACTACACACGCGACGAGTACGCCGCGGTCGTCGAGGGGTTCGTCCTCGACGGGCAGCAGGCCCGGTTGACCCAGGCGGCGCTGGAGACGCTGGCCGTGGTCGCCTACAAGCAGCCGGTGTCGCGTGCCCGGGTCTCGGCGATCCGCGGCGTCAACGTGGACGGCGTGATGCGCACGCTGCTCACCCGTGGGCTGGTCCAGGAGGCCGGCCAGGACCACGAGACCGGCGCCAACCTCTACACCACCACCGGCTACTTCCTCGAGCGGATCGGCGTCACGTCGATCGAGGACCTGCCCGAGCTGGCGCCATACCTCCCCGACATGGACGACCTCGACGACGAGCTGCTCAACGAGCTGCCCGGCCACGCGCCGCACAACGGCCCCGGAACCGAGCCCGACGGCGGAACCGAGCCCTCGTGAGCTCCCGGACATGAGCGATCAGGTCCCGGTCGACGAGGACGGCCTGATCCGGCTGCAGAAGCTGCTCGCGATGTCGGGGGTCGCCTCGCGACGCAAGTGCGAGGAGCTGATGCTCGAGGGCAAGGTCGTCGTGGACGGGGAGGTCGTCACCAGGCTCGGCACGAAGGTCGACCCAGGCACGGCGGTGATCCGCGTGGACGGCAAGCGGCTGCCCCCGGTCTCGCCCCACGTCTACCTGGTGCTCAACAAGCCCCGTGGGGTCGTCTCCACCATGTCCGACCCCGAGGGGCGACCCACCATCGCCGACCTGGTCGCGGACCGGCCGGAACGGCTGTTCCACGTCGGCCGGCTCGACACCGACACGTCGGGTCTGCTGATGCTCACCAACGACGGTGACTTCGCTCAGCGGATGGCGCACCCGTCGTACGAGGTGGACAAGACATACGTCGCCGAGGTGGAGGGCGAGGTCACCCGGGCCACCATCAAGTCCCTGCTCGCCGGCGTGACCCTCGAGGACGGGCCGGTAACGGTCTCGAAGGCCCGGGTCGTCAGCTCCGGGCAGCAGTACGGCAAGGACAAGTCGATCGTGGAGCTGGTCATCCACGAGGGGCGCAATCGCATCGTGCGGCGGTTGCTCGACCAGGTCGGGCACCCGGTCCGTCAGCTCACCCGCACCGCTATCGGTCCGGTGGTGCTCGGTCGGCTCGGCATCGGCGAGCTGCGGCAGCTGACCCTGCCCGAGCTCGGCGAGCTGCTCGACAACGCCCAGCTGTAGTCCCCGACCAGGCGTAGCGTGGGCGCGTGGTCCTGCCCGAGCTCCGGCCCTACGTTGCCTCGCTGACGGCGTACGACGTCGATCTGGGCGCGCCCGGGGTACACATCGGGATGCCGTCGACCACGCTCACGTTCGTGCTGCCGGTGGGCGAACCTCTCGACGTGGGCTGGGCGGGGGAGTCCGCAAGTCGGGCCCGGCGCTGGTCCACGGTCTCGGGGCTGCACGCCCGACCCGCGGCGATCCACCACTACGGCACCCAGCACGGGATCCAGCTCGCGCTGACCACGGCCGGTGCCCGAGCCCTGCTCGGGATCCCGGCCTCGGACCTGGCCCGCGAGCTGGTCGAGCTGCCCGACGTCACGCCCGGTCTGCGACACCTCCCGGAGCAGCTGTCCGGGGCGCGTACCCCGCAGGAGCGGGTGCGGATCGTCGAACGGGCGCTGCTGGCCGCGCTCGGTCGGCACGGGGCTCCGCAGACCGGCGCCGAGGTCGGCCACGCCCTCGCCCGGCTGACCCGCGGGGCAGGCGTGCAGGAGGTGGCCGACGAGGTCGGGTACAGCCGACGCCACCTCACGACGCTGGTGCGCTCGGAGTGCGGTCTGGCTCCCAAGGAGTACCAACGGGTCGCCCGGTTCGAGACCAGCCACCGCCTCCTGGTCCGAGCCGCCCGCTCCGGCAGGCCGTCGCTGGCACGGATCAGTGCCGAGGCGGGGTACGCCGACCAGTCGCACCTGGCGCGGGAGTGGTCGGTGCTGGCCGGTTGCCCGCCGACGTCGTGGCTGCGGGAGGAGTTCCCATTCGTCCAAGACTCGGTGAGCCCGCAGGGCGCAGGCTGAGTCCTCGACGACGAGAGGATCCATGATGACCGACCCCAGCAACGTCCGGGCCAGCACGATCAAGCACTGGCAGACCCTGAGCTTCCGCGACGCCGACGCCATGATGACCTGGCTGAAGGCCATCGGCTTCAGCGAGCACGCGACGTACCGCGACGAGGCGGACCCGTCGGTAGTCACCCACGCCGAGTGGCTGTGGCCGGGCGGAGGCGGGATCATGTTCGGCTCGGTGCGCCCCGACGGGGTGCTTGACGGGACCGGTCCTTCGGCGGCGTACCTCGTGACCGACGACCCGGACGCTGTCTTCAACGCAGCGGTCGCGGGCGGTGCCAGCGTGGTGCGCGAGATGGTGGACCAGGACTACGGCGGCCGGGGCGGAAGCGTGCTCGACCCCGAGGGCAACCACTGGTCGTTCGGGAACTACCAGCCGGCCTAGGTGCCCCACCGGCGCGTCCCCGTCGTCTCGACACGGCGGTCACGACCTCGTTCCTCGGTCGCGCGGCTCGCTCGACCACCACCATCGGGTCCGCCGACGCGACCCCGATAACCTTGGCGCGTGGCAGTCAGGGCAGTGCGGGGTGCGACCCAGCTCGAGGAAGACGTCCGCGACCACATGCTCGAGCGGGTCGCCGAGATGGTCACCGACGTGATGACGTCCAACGGCCTCGAGGTCGACGACTTCATCTCGGTGATCTTCACCGCGACCTCGGACCTGGTCTCGGAGTTCCCCGCGTACGCCGCACGCCGCCTCGGGTTCGGGGAGATTCCGCTCCTGTGCGCCCGTGAGCTCGAGATCGGCGGGTCCATGCCCCGCGTGGTCCGGATGATGGCCCACGTCGAGACCGATCTGCCGCGCGGCGACATCACGCACGTCTACCTGCACGGCGCCGCCGCGCTCCGCAAGGACCTGACCCGGGTCCGCTCGGTCCCCGACGAGTCGGACTCCTCGAATGGCTGACGGGGCAGGGACACTCACCGGCCCGGTCGAGATCGTCGGGACCGGCCTGCTGGGCACCTCGATCGGTCTGGCCTGCCGCCAGGAGGGGCTCGACGTGCTGCTCACCGACGCGTCGCCCGAGCACGTGCGCACCGCGTCCGGCCTCGGCGCCGGCCGCCCGAGAGTCGACGCAGACCAGCCGCAGCTCGTCGTGGTCGCGGTGCCCCCCGACCACCTCGGATCGGAGATCGCCCGCGCGCTGGCGCGTACCGACGCCGTCGTCACCGACGTCGGCAGCGTGAAGACCGGTCCGCTCGCGAGCGTTGCGGGGGAACCGGGTCTCGAACGCTACGTCGGGGGGCACCCCATGGCGGGCAGCGAGCGGTCCGGACCCTTGGCCGCGAGCGCCGCGCTGTTCGACGGCCGACCGTGGGCGGTCACGCCGCACGCGGGATCGACTCCGGAGGCGATAGCCCTGGTCGACGCCCTCGCCCGACTGTGCGGCGCGGTGCCGGTGCGGCTCACGCCGGCCGAGCACGACAAGGCGGTAGCCCGGACCTCGCACGTCCCACACCTGCTGGCCGCCCTGGTCGCCGGCCGGCTCGTGGAGGCTCCGAGCCAGCACCTGGCCCTGTCCGGGCAGGGGATCCGGGACGTCACCCGGGTGGCCGCGGGCGACCCGGTCCTCTACGGCCAGATCGTCGCCGCCAACGCGGAGGCGGTCCTCGTGCTGCTCGACGAGGTCCGTGGGCAGCTGGACCTGGTGATCGGTGCGGTGTCCTCGCGGGACCGGGACGCACTGGAGACGTTGCTGGTGCAGGGCGTCGCCGGCACCCGCGCGATCCCGGGCAAGCACGGCGGGCCGGTCCGCCCGACCCGATCGGTGTTCGTGTCGGTCCCCGACCATCCCGGCGAGCTCGCCCGGCTGTTCGCGGATGCCGGTGCCAGCGAGGTCAACATCGAGGACATCCACATCGACCACGACCCCGGCCGACCGGTCGGGTTGGTCGAGCTGGTGGTCGACGAGACCCTGGCCGAGCACCTGCTGGCGTCTCTGGAATCTCGGGGCTGGGTCACGCACCGCTAAACTCCGCGACCGTGAGCAGCAGCCCCGTGAGTGCCCCGTCCGGTCTCGTCATCGCGATCGACGGACCCTCCGGGTCGGGCAAGTCGAGCACCTCGCGGGGCGTCGCCACCCGTCTCGGCCTGAGGTACCTGGACACCGGGGCGATGTACCGCGCGATGACCTGGTGGATGCTGCGCGCCGGGGTCGACCCGACCGATCCGGTTGCCGTGGCCGCCCGGGTCGGCGAGCCGCTGATCGAGGCGGGCACCGACCCCCTGGGTCCGACGATCGCGGTCGACGGCATCGACGTGGTCCGGGCGATCCGCACCGACGAGGTGACGGGGTCGGTGTCACCCGTCAGCGCGGTGGCCGAGGTGCGTGCCCGGTTGCTCGGGTTGCAACGCACGATCATCGCAGCCGCTCCCGGGGGGATCGTGGTCGAGGGACGCGACATCGGCTCGGTGGTGGCACCCGACGCCCCGGTCAAGGTGTATCTGACTGCGGACCCCTCGGCGCGCGCCGTACGTCGTGCCGCGGAGGAGGGCGGCTCCGACGTCGCCGCCACCGAGGAGTCCCTGCTGGCCCGGGACCGGATCGACTCCGGACGCGCCGCCTCGCCCCTGGTGATGGCCGAGGGCGCCGTGCACATCGACACCACGCCGTACTCGCTGGACGAGGTGATCGACCTGGTGGTGGGGCTCGTCAAGGAGGCCGGGGCATGATCCCGGCGCATCGCGAGCTTCCGCGCACCGATGGGGTACGGTTCCCGGCGCGCTTCCTGCTCCACCGGCTCCGCCCGCTTGCCCGCTGGGTGATCCGGCGCCGGTTCGCCGTTCGCCTGCACGGCACCGAGCAGGTGCCGACGAGCGGGCCGGTGATCTTCGTCTCCAACCACATCGGGGTGGCTGATGGTCCGCTGCTCGCGATCTTCGCCCCGCGCCCGGTGCATGCTTTGACCAAGATCGAGATGTTCAAGGGACTCCTTGGCTGGTTTCTGCGGGCCACGGGGCAGATCCCGCTCGACCGCTTCCGGACCGATCCGGGTGCGGTGAAGACGTGCCTGCGCGTGCTGCGGGACGGGGAAACGGTCGGTATCTACCCCGAGGGCAGGCGAGGTCCCGGTGATCTGGAGCGATTCCACCGCGGGGCCGCGTACTTCGCACTCGCCACGGGTGCGCCTGTGGTGCCGGTGATCATGTTCGGGACCCGCGAGCCGGGCGCCGGGTCCAGCGCGCTACCGCCTCGTGGGGGCGCTGTGGACATGGTCTTCGGGGCCCCGATCTCGCTCGAAAGGAGCCTGTGGCCCCGCACCAAGGAACAAGTGGAGCGGTCGTCGATGTTGATTCGGGAGCAGATGCTGGTCCACTTGGATCACGCGCGCGCGTCGACCGGACGGGAACTGCCCGGTCCGCTGCCGCCGAACGACATCGAACCAGACCCCGCGACCGGGGTTCCCGAGCGAGGAGCACCATGACCGAGGGCTACGACCTGCCCGAGTCCGTCGAGGCCGAGGCGTCCCCCGAGGAGGTCCTCGGGCCGATCCCGGTGCTGGCCGTCGTCGGCCGTCCGAACGTCGGCAAGTCCACGCTCGTGAACCGGATCATCGGCCGCCGCGAGGCGGTCGTCCAGGACATCCCGGGGGTCACCCGTGACCGCGTCTCCTACGACGCCAACTGGAACGGCCGCGCCTTCACCGTGGTCGACACCGGTGGCTGGGACCCCGACGCCCGCGGCCTCGCCGCCGCCATCCGGGCACAAGCGGAGATCGCGGTGACGCTGGCGGACGCCGTGCTCTTCGTCGTCGACGCCGCCGTCGGGATCACCGACGCCGACGAGGCCGTCGTCAAGATCCTGCGCAAGTCCGGCAAGCCGGTGGTCCTCGCGGCCAACAAGGTGGACGACCAGAGGACCGAGGCCGAGGCGTTCGGACTCTGGAACCTGGGCCTGGGGGAGCCGTACCCGGTCTCCGCGCTGCACGGTCGCGGCTCCGGCGACATGCTGGACGCCATCCTCGCCGCCCTGCCCGAACCGCCGCCCGAGCGGATCGGCACCCTGGGCGGGCCGCGCCGGATCGCGATCGTGGGCAAGCCGAACGTCGGCAAGTCCTCGTTGCTCAACAAGCTGGCCCAGGAGGACCGGGTTGTCGTCGACAACGTCGCCGGCACCACCGTGGATCCCGTCGACGAGCTGATCGAGCTCGGCGGACGCGCCTGGCGCTTCATCGACACCGCCGGCATCCGCAAGCGGGTCAAGGAAGCGTCCGGCCACGAGTACTACGCCTCGCTGCGCACGAGCACGGCCATCGACCGCGCCGAGGTGGCCGTCCTGGTCGTCGACGGAGGGCAGAGCATCTCCGAGCAGGACGTCCGGATCATCCAGACGATCCGCGAGGCCGGTCGGGCCCTGGTCATCGCGTTCAACAAGTGGGACCTCGTCGACGAGGAACGCCGCCACTACCTGGAGCGCGAGATCGAGCGCGAGCTCGTCCAGGTGCAGTGGGCGCCCCGCATCAACATCACCGCCCGGACCGGGTGGCACGTCGACCGGCTGGTGCCGGCGCTGGACAAGGCCCTCGAGGGATGGGAGACCAGGATCGGAACCGGGGCGCTCAACGCGTTCCTCGGCCGGCTGGTCGCCGAGCACCCGCACCCGGTGCGCAGCGGCAAGCAGCCCAAGATCCTCTTCGGCACGCAGCCGTCGACCGCGCCGCCCACGTTCGTCCTGTTCACCAGCGGCAAGCTCGAGGCGTCGTACGAGCGCTACATCGAGCGCCGGCTGCGTGAGGAGTTCGGCTTCGTGGGCACGCCGATCGTGCTGACGCAGCGGCCGCGGGAGAAGCGGAAGCGCTGATGCGTCACGCAGTCGGGCTGGGGATCGCGGCGATTCTGGTGCTGGTGGCCGGATGCGGCGCGTCCGACAATGCGCGCCCGCCGGCCTCCGCGGGCACGTCGAGTGCGACGGGGACGCCGTCCCACTCCCCGTCGCGCTCCCCGTCACACTCACCGCGGCACTCCGCGAGCGGGTCATCGACCCCGACCGCGCCGAGCTCGTCCCCGGCTGCTCGACCGGTGGTCTCGAAGGTGCTGGTCTTCGTGCTCGAGAATCATTCGCTGGACCAGATGCGAACCCAGCTGCCGTACACGTTCTCGCTCGCCCAGCGCTTCGCCTACGCGACCAGCTACCGCGCACTGACCCACCCGTCGCTGGGCAACTACCTGGCGATCGCGGGCGGCTCGACGTTCGGTGTCACCGACGACCAGAACCCGTCCGCGCACCCCATCAGCGGGAGCTCGGTCTTCGGCCAGGCCGTGGCCGACGGGCAGACTGCCGGACTGTACGCCGAAGGGATGCCGTCCCCGTGCGCCACCCAGAACGGCGGTGACCGCTACGCCGTACGTCACAACCCGTGGGCCTACTTCGTCGACGAGCGGGCGAGCTGCCAGCGATACGACGTGCCGCTGACCTCCCTGGCCCCGGACGCGGCCGCCGGCCGGTTGCCCGACGTGGGCATGGTCATCCCGAACACCTGCAACGACGCCCACGACTGCGCGCCGGCTGTTGCCGACGCCTGGCTGCGCAACCAGCTGGAACCGCTTTTCGCCGGGCCGGACTGGCGGGCCGGCCGGCTCGCGATCGTGATCACCGCCGACGAGGACGACCACAGCCAAGGCAACCTGGTGCTCACCACCGTGCTGCACCCGAGCCTGCACGGCGTCGTCGTCGACAGCCCCCTGACCCACCTGTCGCTCTCCCGCCTCTACGACGAGGTGCTCGGCCTCCCGCCACTGCGCGAGGCCGCCGGTGCGCCCTCGATGGCCGACGCCTTCGGGCTGTCAGTGCCGGGCGCACCCTAGGCGTGGTCGGTCGACTCCGAGCTGTGGACGACGGTGACAGTCGACCTACCTGGCCGGTTTCAACGATCGCTGGCGGTGGCCGGTCAGGCGGCGGTTCACTGGTCAGCATGTCGCGGCGCACGAGGACCCTGTTGATCATCCTGGGGGCGTTGGCCGTCGCCGTCGCGTTGGTGCTGCTCGTGCTCTACGGAGGCGGCGACGGGCCCGGCAGCGGGGGCGGCTACTGATCGTGCGGCGGAGCGGGTCAGCCCTGTCGACGGGCCGCACTCGCGATCTCCCGGGCACCGAAGCGCATCAGCCGCAGCTGCCCGCTCAGGTCTGCGCGGTAGCCGTTGAAGAAGAGCCCGGGGGCGGAGGGATGCTGATCGCCGCCGTTCACGGTGGGGATCCCGTCGGCGTCGAGGACGCCAAGGTGCCCCACCAGACCCTCGAGCCCACGGCGGTAACCGGTCGCGGCGATCACCGCGGCCGGCTGGATCCGGGTGCCGTCGGCCAGCAGGACGTCGGCGCCCTCGAATCCGGTGACGGCCGCCACCATCTCGACACGCCCTGCCTTGAGCTCGGCGACGAAGCCGTCGTCGTACGCCGGCGCCTGCTTCCTCCGCGTGATGGTTGTCGCCACGCCCTCGGGCGAACGCGGCAGACCGTACCGGTCGAGGCTGCCGAACATGGTCCGTTGCGTGAGCCAGCCGACCTGGTCCGCCACCGCGAGGGGCAGCCGCTTCAGGACGATTCCGGGCATGTTGACCGACAACCCGAGGAACTTGCGTGCGGTGAGGTTCGGCGGTGTCCGGCAGGCCAGCCGCACCCGCTGGGCCCCGGCCCTCGCAATGTGGGTCGCGATCTCCGAGCCCGTCGTGTTGGGTCCGATGACAAGAACGTCCTGGGCGCGATAGGCGTCCGGGCTGCGGTAGGCGCTGGCGTGGATCAGGTCGCCGATGTAGCTCGTGCGACCCGGCCAATCGGGCAGGTGCGGGTCGTGGTCGTACCCCGTCGCCACGACGACGACCTGCGCCTCGAGGCTGCCGCGGCCCGTCTCGATGCGCCATGAACCGTTCGCCGACGAGATCCGGTGCACCTCGGTGCCCAGACGCAGGCGGATCCCGTGGTGCTCGGTGTAGTCCTCCAGGTAGCGGACCCAGTCGTCGCGCGAGGGGAACTCGCCGTAGCGTCGCCGGGTCGCTCGATAGCCGGGCATCGTGGACATCCACCCGGCCGTGTTGAGCCGGAGCCCGTCGTAGCGCCCACGCCAGCTCGCGCCGACCGCGTCGGAGCGTTCCACGACCGTCACGCTGAACCCGGCGCGACCCAGCATCGCCGCGGCCGACAACCCCGCCGCACCCGCACCGCAGATGATTGCTTCGGCCATGGGCGCAGGCTAGGGCACCGGCCCGCCGCGTTGGGCCGCTCGCGGCTCCGGCCTAGTCCGGCCCCCTAGAGCTCGATCAGAGCCCGGTGCTCGTGCGGCTGACCGAAGAGCTGGCCGAGCGCGTGGGCCCGCTTGAACACGAGCTGCGCATCGTGCTCCCAGGTGATGGCGATCCCGCCGTGCAACTGCACGGTCTCGCCGGCGATGTGCGACAGCGCGTCGGAGCAGTAGGACTTCGCGACGTGGGCAAGCTGGTCGGCGTTGTCGGCTCGCGTGGAGACGGCGTACGACGCCGCCCACGAGGCCGAGCGGGACATCTCGACGAGCACCAGCATGTCGGCCATCCGGTGCTTGAGCGCCTGGAACGACCCGATCGGGCGACCGAACTGAACCCGCTCCTTCGTGTAGGCGACCGTCATCTCCAGGGCCCGGGCCGCGCAGCCTGCCTGCATGGCGGCGACACCCACCGCCCCGACCCGCTCCGCCCGTTCGAGCGCCGCTGCGGCGTCGCCGGTGATCCGGGTCGCGGGAGTGCCGTCGAACGTGAGCGTCGCCAGCCGGACCGACTGGTCCATCGACGGTGTCCAGGCCCGCTGGACCGATGCCGGGTCGACCTCGAAGAGGGCCACCCCGTCGGCGGATGTCGCGGCCACCAGAAGGACCGTGGCCCGGTCGCCGTCGAGCACGCGGTGGGCCGTGCCGGTGAGCGCGTCACCGTCGAGGGCCACCGACGAGATCGGCGCGACGGTCGCGACCTCACCGGTCGCGATCCGGGCAAGCAGCCGTTGCTTGGCGTCCTCGTCGTCGGTGGCGAGCAGGGTTTCGGCGGCCACCAGGCTCGCAAGCAGGGGAGAGGGTGCCAGCGAGCGTCCGACCTCCTCCAGCACGATCAGGGATTCGAAGAGCGAGAACCCGGCGCCGTCGTACTCCTCCGGGATGCCGAGGGCGGCTGCGCCGATCTGCTCGCACAGGGTCTGCCACAACGACTCGTCGTAGCCCGCGTCGGACTCGACCGCTGCGCGCACAGCCCGCGAGTCGGCGCGCTTGGTCAGCAGGGAGCGGACCGTGGCGGCGAGCTCCTGCTGCTCCTCGGAGAACGCGAACTCCATCAGGACCCCACGGTCGCGACGGGCTCGACCAGCGAGTGCAGCACCCGGGCCCGGTGGAACGCCGGCGTGCCCCAGGCGGTCACCAGCGCCCGGACCTTGGTCAGCCACAGGCTCAGGTCGAACTCCTGGGTGTAGCCGATGGCGCCGTGGACCTGCAACCCGGCACGGGAGGCGAGGTACGCCGCATCCGCGCACGCGACCTTGGCCGCGGAGACGTCGCGCGAGGTCGGGTCCAGCGCGGCGCCGTGGACCAGCGGGCGCGCGAAGTCGAGGGCGATCCGCACGTCGGCCAGCGCGTGCTTGATCGCCTGGTAGGACCCGATCTCGCGCCCGAACTGCCTGCGCTGCTTCGCGTACGCCACCGTGTCGGCCAGGATCCGCTCGCCCAGGCCGAGCAGCTGAGCCGCCGTCGCGAGGACGGCCAGGTCGAAGCCGGCGTCGAGGTCGGCACTGTCCACCGTGGAGGCCGCGGAGACGGGAAACAAGCGGCGGGTCCCGTCCACGGACCTGGTCAGATCACCCGCGGTTCCGGCAGACAGAGCGCCCCCTGCGGCGAGGAAGACATGATCGGCCACGTCGGCGTCCAGGGCGTACGGGACGTGGGGCGGAGCGGCCACGGTGCCGATCGCGCCCTCGGCCAGGGCGGCCAGGGTGTTCGCATGTCCGAGCGCGATGGGAAGGTACGCCGCGGACTCGACCCAGGGACCGGGGACGACATGCTTGCCGAGCAGCTCGAACGCCAGGACCAGCTCGACGGGGCCGGCGCCCATCCCGCCGAAGTCCTCCGGTACGACGAGCGCGTTCACCCCCTGCTCGGCGAGGCGCGACCAGAGCTTGAGGCCCGGAGCCAGGTCGCCATCGGCCCAGGCACGTGCCACGGACACGGGGTCTGAGGAGGCAAGGAGCGAGTCCAGCGACGAGGCGAAGTCGCGCTGGTCCTCGGACAGGACGAACCTCATCGGGTGGCTCCCTTGGGCTCGCGGGGCAGGCCGAGGATCCGTTCGGCCACGATGTTGCGCTGGATCTCGTTGGTGCCGGCGTAGATCGGGCCGGACAGCGAGAACGTGTAGCCGTCGAGCCAGCGCGAATCGGTCTCGGCCTCGGGGCCCAGGAGGTCGAGCGCCGTCTCGTGCAGCGCGATGTCGAGCTCGGACCAGAAGACCTTGTTGACCGAGCCGGCCGCGCCCATCTCGCCTCCGTCGGCGAGCCGGGTCACCGTGCCCCACGTGTAGAGGCGGTAGGCCTGAGCCTTGATCCAGGCGTCGACGACGCCGTCGGCGGCGGACGGCACGGCCGTGCCGTGGGTCTTCCAGAGGTCGACGAGCCGATCGGCGGCGGCACAGAAGCGGCCGGGGGAGCGCAGCGAGAGGCCGCGCTCGTTGCCGGCGGTGCTCATCGCGACCCGCCAACCGTCACCGGGTGCACCGAGCACGTCGGCGTCCGGGACGAAGACGTCCTCGAAGAAGATCTCGGCGAAGCCGGCCTCGCCGTCGAGCTGCGCGATCGGGCGCACGGTGATGCCCTCGGCGTCGAGCGGGAACAGGAAGTAGGTCAGGCCGTTGTGACGTTCTGCCTCGGGGTCGGAGCGGAACAGGCCGAAGCCCCAGTGGGCGAAGGTGGCGCGCGAGGACCACGTCTTCTGGCCGTTGAGCAGCCAGCCGCCACGTTCCTCGTCGCGTCGCGCGGTGGACCTCAGCGAGGCCAGGTCGGAGCCCGCCTCGGGCTCGGACCAGGCCTGCGCCCAGATCTGCTCGCCGGTCGCCATCGAGGGCAGGAACCGGTCCTGCTGCTCCTGCGTGCCGTGGTCGAAGATGATCGGGGCCAGCAGGAAGATGCCGTTCTGGGAGACCCGGCCGGGCGCACCGGCACGGTAGTACTCCTCCTCGAAGATCACCCACTCGATCAGCGAGGCCTCGCGACCGTGGTAGGCCTTCGGCCACGAGACCACCGACCAGCGCGCCTCGGCGAGCTTCGCCTCCCACTCCTGGTGGGCGGCCCAGCCCGCCTCGGTGTCCATCGACGGCAGCGGGTCGGCCGGGACGTTGGCCTCGAGCCAGGCCCGGGCCTCGGCCTGGAAGGCCAGCTCGGACTCGGACAGGGTCAGGTCCATCACTGGCCTCTCAGCTGGGTCTTGAGCACCTTGCCGGACAGGTTGCGCGGCAGCGCGTCGACGAACTCCACCAGGCGCGGCACCTTGAAGTTGGCGAGGCGTTCCTTGCTGAACGCGATCACCTCGTCGACCGAGAGCTCGGGCGCCGAGCGCACGACGTACGCCTTGCCGACCTCGCCCATCCGCTCGTCCGGCACACCGATCACGGCGACGTCGGCGACCCCGTCGAGCCGGGCGAGCGTCTGCTCGACCTCGGCCGGGTACACGTTGAACCCGCCCGAGATGTACATGTCCTTGAGCCGGTCGGTGATCGCCAGGTTGCCCGCCTCGTCCAGGGTGCCGACGTCCCCGGTGTGCAGCCAGCCGCCCGCGTCGATGGCCTCGGCGGTCGCATCGGGATCGTCGAGGTAGCCGAGCATCACGAACTCCCCGCGGAGCAGCAGCTCACCGTCCTCGGCGATCCGGGCTTCCATGCCGGGGATCGCCCGGCCACAGGTGGTGGCGACGATCTCGGCGGGGTCGTCCTTGCGGCACATGGTCGCGACCACGGCCTCGGTCATGCCGAACGCCGTCACGACCTGGTCGATGGCAAGGCCGTCCGGACCTTCGCCGCGCATCCGCTCGATGAGCACGACGGGCACGACGGCGGCTCCGGTGACGGCCAGCCTCAGCGAGGACAGGTCGTGGTCCTGGCGGCCGGGCGCGTTGAGAAGCGACTGGTAGATCGTCGGGGCACCGGGCAGGACCGAGATCTTCGCGGTCTCGATCAGCGTCATCGTCGCGTCGAGGTCGAACGTCGCTACCGGGTAGATGGTGGCGCCGGTCAGCAGGCCGACCACGATGCCGGCCTTGTAGCCGAAGGAGTGGAAGAACGGGTTGATCGCCAGGTAGCGGTCGTCGGCGGTGACGCCGCCGAGCTCGCCCCAGGCGTCGGCCACGCCGACGGTCTGCCGGTGTGCGGTCATTGCCCCCTTGGAGCGCCCGGTGGTGCCGGAGGTGAACATGATGTCCGCGACGTCGTCAGGGCTCACCGCGGCGGCGAAGGCATCGACGTCGGTGACGTTGAAGGCACCCGGGTCGAGCGAGTCGAGATCGGCGAGGTCGATGATCGCCCGCACGGACGACAGCTCGCTGGCGGCCCGCAGCTCGGCAATCTGGCTGCGTCCGAGGAAGCCGTCGGCTACGACAACGAGCAGCGCCCCCGTGCGGTCGACCACGTCCGCGACCTCGTGACCGGTGTAACGCGAGTTGACCGGGACCAGCGTGCCACCGGCGTACGACACGGCGAGCGCGGCGACCACACAGTCGATGCTGTTCGGTCCCCAGACGCAGTCCCGCCCCCGCGGCTCGAGGCCCAGCGCGGCGTAGCCCCGGGCGGTGTCCTGGACCCGCTCGAGCAGGCCCTCGAACGACAGCGTGACGTCTCCCTCGACGTACGCCGGGTGGTCGCCGAAGCGGTCGGCGGCGGCGCGCAACACGGCCGGCAGCGTTCTCACGATCACTCCTGGGTCCCAACCAAACAATTGCTTGGTAGACTATCACCTGTGGATCTGAGCTACTCCGACGAGGACCAGGCCTTTCGTGCCGAGGTGCGAGCCTGGCTCGAGGAGCACCTGAGCGGTGAGTTCGCCCCGCTCAAGGGGCTCGGCGGCTCGGGTCGTGAGCACGAGGCGCTCGACGAGCGGCTCGCGTGGAACCGACACCTGGCCGAGCACGGCTGGACGTGTGTCGGGTGGCCGACCGAGCACGGCGGCCGCGGGCTCAGCCTGCTGCAGCAGGTCATCTTCCACGAGGAGTACGCGCGCGCCGACGCCCCCACCCGGGTCAACCACCTCGGCGAGGAGCTGCTCGGCCCGACGCTGATGGCGTTCGGCACCGAGGAGCAGAAGCAGCGGTTCCTGCCGAAGATCGTGGCCGTCGAGGAGCTCTGGGCGCAGGGTTACTCCGAACCCGGTGCGGGCTCCGACCTCGCCAACGTGCAGACCAAGGCGCGGCTCGAGGGTGACGAGTGGGTCCTCGACGGGCAGAAGGTCTGGACCTCCAACGCGCACTTCTCCCAGTGGTGCTTCGTCGTCGCCCGCACCGAGCCGGGCTCCGAACGCCACCACGGACTGTCGTTCCTGCTGGTCCCACTCGACCAGGACGGCGTCGACATCCGCCCGATCGAGCAGCTGACCGGTGGCTCGGAGTTCAACGAGGTCTTCTTCACCGGTGCCCGCACCGACGCCGACCTCGTCGTCGGCGAGCCCGGCAAGGGCTGGGGCGTCACGATGGGGCTGCTCGGATTCGAACGTGGCGTCTCCACGCTCGGTCAGGTCGTCGGTTTCGCACGGGAGCTGACCGGCGTGATCGACCTGGCCAAGCAGAACGGCAGCATCGACGACCCGGTCATCCGTGACCGGCTGGCCCGTTCGAAGGTCGAGCTCGAGGTGATGCGGTTCAACGCACTGCGCGGGCTGTCCGGTGTCACCGGCGGCGAGGACTCCGCGGCCGGCGGGGGAGCCGGCTCGATCTTCAAGCTGGTCTGGGCAAACTGGCACCGGCGCCTGGGCGAGGTCGCCATGGACGTGGCCGGGCCCGACGGGCTGGTGGCGCTCGGGGCGCCGTACGAGCTCAGCACCTGGCAGCGTCTGTTCCTGTTCTCCCGCGCCGACACGATCTACGGCGGCAGCGACGAGGTGCAGCGCAACATCCTGGCCGAGCGCGTGCTCGGGCTTCCCCGCGAACCGAAGGTCACCGCATGACTGCGACGCGTCCCGA
>JAOPXM010000084.1 GCA_025965125.1 Nocardioides sp. | reverse complement strand
CGCTGCGACCGCCCTGCGCGAGGCCGCCCGCTCCCGAGCCGCTGAACGCCTGCGGCTGGGCACGACGGACCCCCAGACGCTCGTCCGGGACCTGGCGCGGCAGGTTGGCCGCACCGAGACCGAGATCGCCGACCTGCTGGGACCACACGCTCCCGCGCCCGCCACAGACAAGGACCTGATCGTCCTGGCCAGCGAGCTGGCCGCACTCGACCGAGAGGTACGCCGCACATGACCGAGCCGACCACCGAACCCTCCTCTGATGCTCCCCCGGCCCCGCCCTCCGATTCGTCGTCCGACGGGGCCCGCGAGCGGCTCGGGGCCGTCCGCACCGAGGTCGCCAAGGCCGTGGTCGGCCAGGACGCCGCGGTCTCCGGCCTGCTGGTCGCGCTGCTGTGCGGGGGACACGTGCTGATGGAGGGCGTGCCCGGCACCGCCAAGACCCTGCTGGTCCGCACGCTGGCCGCAAGCCTCTCGGTCGGCACCCGGCGGGTGCAGTTCACGCCGGACCTGATGCCCGGTGACATCACCGGGTCGATGGTGATCGACAGCAAGCAGGGTGAGCTCAGCTTCCGCGAAGGACCGGTGTTCACGAACCTGCTCCTGGCCGACGAGATCAACCGGACGCCGCCCAAGACCCTGTCCGCGCTGCTGGAAGCGATGGAGGAGGGACGGGTCTCGGTCGACGGCGTCTCTCGTCAGCTGCCGAGACCGTTCCTGGTCGCGGCGACCCAGAACCCGGTCGAGTACGAAGGCACCTATCCCTTGCCCGAGGCGCAGCTCGACCGGTTCCTGCTCAAGGTCGTGCTGCCGATCCCCGACAGAGCATCCGAGCTGGAGATCCTGCGCAGGCATGCGACCGGTTTCGACCCGCGCGACGTCGCGGGTGCCGGCGTGCGAGCCGTGGCCGGGGCCGACGACATCGTCGCCGGCCAGGCCGCGGTGAAGCGGGTGCAGGTCTCCCCCGAGGTCGCCGGCTACATCGTCGACATCGCACGGGCGACCCGCGAGTCGCCGTCGCTCAGCCTGGGCGTGAGCCCACGCGGCGCGACCGCCCTGCTGCGGGCCGCGCGGGCCTGGGCATGGCTGACCGGTCGCGACTTCGTGACGCCCGACGACGTGAAGGCCCTGGCGCACGCCTCGCTCGTGCACCGGCTTGGCCTGCGTCCCGAGGCCGAGCTCGAGGGTGTCGAGGTTTCGAAGGTGCTGGCCTCCGCCCTCGGGTCGGTCCCGGTTCCGCGCTAGTGGCCCTGTCCGGGCGGGTCCCTCTCCTGCTGCTGCTGGGCCTGGTCCCGGTGGTGGCCCGGCCCAGCCTGAGCACGGTCTGGCTGTGGGTGCTGCTGGTGCTGCTGCTCGTGCTCGTCGACTGGTTCACAGCGCCGCGCCCCACGACCCTCACGTTGTCGCGCGGACCCGTGGGAACCGTCCGCCTGGGCCATCCCACCGAGACGGTCCTGGTGGCCAGCAACGACGGCCGGCGCAGGATCCACGCCCTGGTGCGGGACTCCTGGCAACCGACCGCCGGGGCCACCGCCAACCGACACCGGCTGCACCTGGCCGCCGGGGACCGCACCCTCCTGCGCACTCCGCTGCTCCCCCGTCGGCGAGGCGACCTGCAGGCGGTCGGCGTCACCGTCAGGATCCGCGGGCCGCTGGGCCTGGCATCGCGGCAGCGGACGCGTGTGGTGTCCGGCGCCGTCCGCTCGCTGCCGCCGTTCGAGTCACGCAAGCACCTTCCGTCACGGCTGGCGCGGCTCCGGGACCTCGACGGCCGGTCCGCGGTCCGGCTGCGCGGCCAGGGCACCGAGTTCGACTCGCTGCGGGAGTACGTCCGCGGCGACGACGTGCGCTCGATCGACTGGCGCGCCAGCGCCCGCAACCGCAACGTCGTCGTCCGGACCTGGCAGCCCGAACGCGACCGCCGGGTGGTGCTGGTGCTCGACACCTCTCGCACCTCGGCGGGCCGCGTGGACGACGTCCCGAGACTCGACTCCGCGATGGACGCGGCGCTGCTCCTCGCCGCCCTCGCGGCACGAGCCGGCGACCGGATCGACTTCATCGCCGGCGACCGGCGGGTGCGCAGCCGGGTGCGGTCCGCCGGCGCCCGCGACGTCGCTGCCACGCTGCAGGAGAAGATGGCCGACCTGGAGCCCGTCATCGCCGAGGCCGACTGGGCCGCGCTCGCCGGCGCCGTCACCGGGCTCGGACGCCAGCGCGCCCTCGTCGTACTCCTGACCCCGCTCGAGCCGTCCGCGGTCGAGGAGGGGTTGCTGCCCGTGCTGCCCGCACTCACCCGCCACCACCGGGTGGTGCTCGCCTCGGTCAAGGACCCCGCACTCGAGCGCCTCGCTGCGGGGCGCGACACCGTCGACGACGTGTACGACGCCGCGGCGGCCGAGCAGGTCCTCGCCCGTCGGCGGCGGACCGGGGACCTCCTCAGGGCGATCGGCGTGGACGTCGTCGACACCGACGCCGACCGGCTTCCCCCGGCCCTGGCCGACCACTACCTGTCGCTCAAGGCCCGGGGCCTCCTCTGAGTACGCCTACTCACCGCATCTGAGCCACGGCCTGTTTGTGGGTGTGTAGCGGCGCGGGAGTCAATGAGGCCATGACCCGCTATTCGGATCCCTACGTGTGCCCCGACTGTCATTCCCGGCTGCCCGCGGGCAGTGTCAGCTGCCCGACCTGCGCACTGCCGGTTCAGGGTCCGCTGGCCGTTCAGCTCTTCCACACGCTGCGGCAGGCGGACGAGCTCGTTGCCCAGCTGCGGGCATCGGTTCTCGCGCCGGCCCTCGTGCCGTCGGTGCCCGCCGCCATGCCTCACGTTCCGGTCGCCACGCGTCCCACCCCTCGGCCACCGGTCGAGCGCAGCGGCATCCGCGTCGCCTCGGTCCCTTCGATCCTGCTCGGGCTCGGTGCCCTCTGCCTACTGGTCGCAGCGGTCACGTTTCTCGCGGTGGCCTGGTCCTGGCTGGGTGTGGGCGGCCGCACGGCCGTCCTGGTCGTCCTGACCGTCGCAACCGGCGGGACGGGGACGTGGCTCGGCAGTCGCGGGCTGCGGGTCTCCGCCGAGTCACTCACCTCTGTCGGTCTCGGCCTGCTCGTCCTCGACGTGGTCGGTGCCGACAACGCCGGGTGGCTCGGCGACCTGAGCCTGGCCGGCGGGGTCTGCCTGGTCGGTGGCGTCCTGGCAACAGCTTCACTGGCGCTCACCCTTTCTTCGACGCGACTCGTCGTGCCTCAGCTCGGCGCAGTCATCGGCCTGTGGCTTCTCGTTGCCGGTGCTGTCGAGGTCACCGGGCACGAGCACCTGGTCTTCGGCGCCGGGGTCCTGGCCTTCGCGGCGCTGGCCGGGGTCGGCCGTGCGCGCGGCACGGTCGTCACGACGTGGGCGGCCTTCGCCGGCGGCTGGACCTGGTGGGCCGTGCTTGCGCTCTCCGGACTGGCCGAAGCGATCGACCATGCCAGCCTGCGTGAGCTGTGGGCACAGGGTCACGGGTGGTCGCTGCTCGCAGCGTCGATGTTCCTGTTGGTGCCCATCGCGTTCGCCTCCTCGCGAGAGTGGGTCGTTCAGCTGTCCGCGGGCATGGCAGCCACTGCGATCACGTTCGTGGTGGCCCTACCCGCGATGGACGAGGACCTGACGACGCTCACCGTCGTGGCGCTGGTCTGTCTGGTGGCGTGGTCGGTTGGTTCGGCCGTTGTACCCGCTCGGCTGGCGCTCGCACCCCTCGGCCCGATCGCGCTCGCAGCGCTCCCGGTCGTGCTCGTTTCCGTTGGCCTTCTGGTCCAGGGCGCCAGCACCGTGCTCGACGTGGGCGATCCGTTCACCCTGGGGGCGGGGGTCCGACTGCACCCGATCGACACGGTCGCCGATCCGGCCCTGCTGGTGCCGTCTGCCCTGGCTCTCCTGATCGCAGGGGCAGTGTTCGTGTCGAGGACCGAGCGGCCGAGCCGGCCCGCGACTGCACTCGCCGCCACGGGTGCCGTGACCGTCGGCGCCCTCGGCACGCTGGCCCTCCACCCGGTGCCGTTGTGGACGGTGACCGCTTCGCTCGCTGTGGTCGCCTCGCTGCTGATGCTCGATGCGCACCGTCGCGAAGGCAGCCGCAGCACCACCGGAGCGGCGGCCGGCGTCGCGGTCGCGGTTGCCGCCCTGGTCACGGCGTTGCCGAGCGACTGGCTGACCGCCGGCGCGGCTCTGCTCCTGACTGCGGGCGCCGGCTACCTGACGACCACGGGGAGGACCTCCGACTCCAGGCTGCTGGGCCGGGCGCTGCTGCCCATGTCGGCAGCCACGTTGCTCTGGTCAGCCGCAAACGTGGCCGACGTGTCCGAGGCCCATCGGGCCGTCCCGGTCCTGCTGGTGGTCGGACTCCTCGCGATCATCCTGCCGCGGGCAGAGGTCGAGCTCTCCGCGGCGGCTGCGGCGGTCGTCGCCAGCCTGCTGGCCATCGAGAGCTCCGCGGACCAGGCCGGTTCCCTCGCCCTGCACCTGACCGTCGCGGGCGCCCTGGTCACCGCCAGCGCCCTGATCAACCCCGAACGCCGGCTGTTGGGCTGGCTCGGTGGCGCCCTGCTGGCGCTCGCGACCTGGGTTCGACTCATCGACCTCGGCGTCGGCACACCCGAGGCCTACACGCTTCCCTCCGCGGTAGCGCTGGTCCTCCTCGGCCTGCACCGCCTGTGGCGGGACCCGCAGGCATCGACGGCGCTCGCCCTGGGACCCGCGCTGACGCTGGCCACGACGCCCTCGCTGCTGTGGGTCATCGCAGACGACCCGGTGTCCGCAAGGGCCACGCTGCTCGGTGGCGCCTGCCTCGCGCTGGTCCTCGCCGGCACCCGACTGCACTGGAACGCTCCCCTCGCCGTCGGATCGGCGGTGGGTGGCCTCCTGGTGCTGCGCGAGCTCGCGCCGTACGCCGCACAGACCCCGCAGTGGGTGCTCATCGGGCTGGCCGGGACGCTCCTCACCGTCGTCGGCGTGACCTGGGAGAGCCGACTGCGCGACCTGCAGCAGGCTGCGACGTACCTGGGACGGCTGCGCTGACGCTCGGTCAGGCCTGGGTGGCGACCCGGTCCTCCAGGAGGTCCGCGTCGAGATCACCGGTGTGGCCGCGGTGGACGGCGTTGCGGCCGATGACAAAGACGTAGGCGAAGAAGGCCGTCTCGGCCAGGATCCCGATGCCGATCCTCGCCCAAGTCGGCAGTCCCGACGGGGTCACGAACGCCTCGATGACCCCGCTGACCAGCAGCACCGCCACCAGGCCGAGGGCCACCGTTCCCGCGGTCCGGCCCTCGCGGGCGATCGACTGGGTGCGGGTCAGCCCGCCCGGTTCGATCCAGGACCAGAAGAGCCTGAGCCCGACCCCACCCGCCACGAAGACCGCGGTCAGCTCGAGGAGGCCGTGCGGGAGGATCAGCCCCCAGAACTGGGGCCCTCGGTCGTGTCGGATCATGATCGAGCCGATGACCGCGAGGTTCGCGATGTTGTTGAACAACAGGTAGACCACCGGGAAGCCGAGGATCCCGAACGACAGGCACAGTGCCGAGACCCAGGCGTTGTTGATCCAGACCTGGGCGGCGAAGTGACTGGCGGCGTACTGGCTGTAGTAGCCCTCGAAGTCCTGGTTGACCAGCTGGTCGATGTCGCCCGGCGACAGCAGGCTCTGCTCCACGTTGGGGTGGTCGAGCAGCCACAGCATCATCACGCCCGTGACCACCACATTGGCGGCGAGCGTCCCGAGCCACCACCAGCGCAACCGGAAGAGCGCCGCCGGGAACCGGTTCACGAAGAAGGAGCCCACCCCGCGCCAGGTGCTGACCCGGGTGCCGACGGCCCGGTTGCGGGCCCGGGAGAGCAACGAGGAGAGGTGTGCGACCAGCGACGGGTCCGGGGCCGAGGTCCGCACCACCGAGAGGTGGGTGGCCACCTGCTGGTAGCGGTCGACGAGCTCGTCACTCTCCGCACCGCTCAGCCGTCGCCGCCTGACCAGAGCCTCGAGTCGCTCCCACTCGTGCGCGTGCGCGATCACGTACGCGTCGAGGTCCACTCCGGCAGCGTAGTTGGGCGATCACTCCTCGACACTCTCTAGTCTGGCGAGGTGAGCGACCCCGGTGACCTCATCGGACTCCCCGACGGCCGGCAGCTTCAGGCGTGGACCGGCGGGGCGCCCGACGGGTCTCCGGTGGTGTTCTTCCACGGCTGTCCCGACACGAGGCACGCCGCCATGAGCGGCGACGCCGACGCGCGGTCGGCCGGGGTCCGGCTCGTCGCGTTCAACCGCCCGGGATACGGCGGCTCGGACCCGGCCCCCTCGACCCAGACCACCGTCGCCGACGACGTCGCGGCCGCCGCTGACTCCCTCGGGATCGGCGCCTTCTCGGTCCTGGGCATGTCCATCGGGGGCCCCTATGCCCTCGCCACCGCCGCCCGGCACCCCGACCGGGTGCGGTCGGCCGCTGTCGTCTCGTCGATCGCGAACCTTCCGGAGCGGTGGCTGGACGGAAGCGTCGAGGAGGTGATGGAACGCAGCCGCCCCGAGTTCGAGGCGTACGTCGCCGAGCTGGCACCGGATGACTCCGACGACCGCGCACTGGTCGACCGGTTCCTGGACGGTATGCCGGCGGCGGACGCCGCCCTCTTGAGTGCCACACCTGTCGCCGAGACAGCGGCCTCCGTGCGCGAGGCGCTGGCCCAGACGCACGGGTTCCTCCGGGACGCCGCGCTGTCATTCCGGCCGTGGGACTTCCGAGTCGAGGACGTCCGCTGTCCGACGACGGTCTTCCAGGGACGACTGGACACCAACCACCCACCCGTCAACGGCGAGGCCCTGGCCCGGCAGCTGCCCGACGGCCGGCTCGTCGTACGTCCGACGACGCACCTGGCCACGCTGCTGACGGCGTGGCCGCAGATCCTCGCGTCCCTAGGATGAGCACGATGTCGATGCCCGAGTACGCCACGTTGACCGCCGATGACCTGGTCACCGGCGAGGCCGTCGCGCTCGACCTCCCCGCTGCAGGGCTCGGCTCGCGCATTGCCTCGGGCCTGATCGACGTGATCGCCACGCTGGTCCTGCTCATCGCGATGATCTTCCTGCTGATCACCGCGACGCTGCAGACCGATGCGGCGCTGGCGGCTGCGGCCTGGATCGGCACGCTGGTGATCGTGTTCGTGATCGTCCCCACGACCGTCGAGACACTCACCCGGGGCAAGTCCCTCGGCAAGCTCGCCGTGGGTCTGCGCACGGTCCGCGACGACGCCGGGCCGATCACGTTCCAGCACGCGCTGATCCGCTCGCTCGTCGGCTTCGTGGAGGTCTACCTCCTGTCGGGCACGCCGGCGTTCTTCTCGGCCCTGGTGAGCAGCCGCGGCAAGAGGCTCGGTGACTACGCGGCCGGCACGTACGTCGTGCGCGATCGCGTGCGGCTCCGGCTGGCACCTCCGACGATGATGCCCCTACCGCTTGCCCAGTGGGCCCGGGCGGCCGACATGGCCTCGCTGCCCACCGGTCTCGCGCTGGCGGTGCGGCAGTTCCTTGGTCGGCTCCCCGCGATCGACCCGGTCGCCCGAGCCTCGCTCGGGGGCCGACTGGCCCAACAGGTCCAGCAGTACGTCGCACCCCTGCCGCCGCCGGGCACCCCACCCGAGGCGTTCCTGGCCGCGGTCATCGCCTCGCGTCGCGAGCGCGACCAGGCCAGGCTGGCCCGGGAGGCGGAGCTCCGGCAGCGGCTGACCGCCCGCCGGTGAGCGCGCCGCCAGCCCGGGCGCCAGGTGACGTCCTGGTCCATCTGCGTCGAGCCCGCGACCACGCGGACCGCCACTACGCTCAGCCCCTCGACCTCGCCGACCTTGCCGAGGTCGCCGGACTGAGCAAGTTCCACTTCCAGCGGCTGTTCAGGGCGACCTACGGCCGCACGCCCGCGGCGTACGTCTCCGAGCGGCGCGTCGAGCGGGCCCAGGACCTGTTGCGGGCCACGAACCTGACGGTGACGGAGATCTGCCACACGGTGGGTTTCTCGAGCCTGGGGTCCTTCAGCAGCAGGTTCCGCGAGCTGGTCGGAGAGACCCCCACCCAGTTCCAACGGCGCTACGGGGGCAACGCACCGCACATCCCCGGTTGCTACGTGTTCATGGTGGGACTGGCCGAACGATCCGCAAGCCAGGAGAAGCAGAAGCCGGTCGAGGGCGCCTAGCGTGGTCGCATGATCACCAACATCTCCATCGCATCCGTGTTCGTGAAGGACATCGACGAGTCAAAGCGCTTCTACACCGAGATCCTGGGCTTCGAGGCCAAGGACGACATCACCATGGGCGACTATCGCTGGTGCACTGTCGTGCACCCCTCCCAACCCGAGCTCTCGGTCAATCTGGCGATTCCCGGCCCGCCACTGTCACCCGAGCTCGTCGAGGCGATGAAACGTGCCCAGGACGACGGCGGACTCAACGGTCTCGGCATGAACGTCGACGACTGCCAGAAGACGTTCGAGGAGCTGAGCGCCAAGGGCGTCGTGTTCCTGCAGGAGCCGTCCGAACGGCCGTACGGCGTCGAGGCGCTCTGCCGCGACAACTCGGGCAACTGGATCGTGCTCGTCGAGCCGAAGGAGTTCACCGCCGCCGACTTCGCCTGACGCGTTCGGCATCGGAGATGCCTCACATCGAGTCGGTGATGGGCTCGCCGATGCCGGGGCAGGTCGAGGCTGGCGGTCACTGGACGAGGCTAGGGAGGCCACCGGTGCGCCAGCAGACGGACGACCGCCAGGCGGGCACGACATCCAGCCAGTCCTGAACGAGGATGTCCGCATGATCGACCCGACCCCCCTGTGGGACTTCGATGACCCGGCCGGCAGCGAGCAGCGGCTCCGCGAGGCCGCGGGGACTGCCGAGGGCAGCGACCGGCTGGTGCTGCTCACCCAGGTGGCGAGGGCCCTGGGGCTCCAGGAGCTGTACGACGAGGGCCACGCCGTGCTCGACGACCTGGCCGCCAGCGACGACCAGGTCGTGACCCGGGTGAGCCTGGAGCGCGGTCGCCTGCTCCGCTCGGCCGGCCTTCCCGACGAGGCACGCCCACACTTCGAGGCGGCGTCTGCCACGGCCCTCGCCGCCGGACTCGACGCGCTCCGCATCGACGCCCTCCACATGCTCGCGCTCGTCGCCGATCCCGACGACGCGGCACGTCTCCACGACGAGGCCCTCACGCTCGCCCGTCGCTCCGACGACCCACGAGCCCGCGACTGGGATGCCTCACTGCTCAACAACATCGGGATGGCGTACGCCGACGGAGGTGACTTCGCAGCCGCGCTCGCCTCCTTCGAGGAGGCTCTCTCCGCCCGCGAGCGGATCGGCGACCCGGCCCGCACCCGCGTGGCACGCTGGATGGTCGGCTGGGCGTTGCGCAACCTCGACCGGCCCGCGGAGGCCCTGGAGATCCAGCGCGCGCTCAAGGCGGAGCTGCTGTCCGTCGGCGCCAAGGACCCCTACGTGGACGAGGAGATCGCCCTGCTGGAGGGGTGACCTCCCAGACCTTGGGGGCGTGCCCCTGTCAGATTCGGGTGTAGGCCAGGTCCGTGATGGTCCGGTCCGCGTTGCGGCCCTTGCGCTCGAACTTCGTGACCGGTCGTTCCTCCCAGCGCTCGACAACCCCGCCGGTCAGGGCGGGCTCTGCGTCGAGCACCTCGACCATCTGCCGGGCGTAGTCGGACCAGTCCGTCGCCAGTCGCCACACCCCACCCGGCGCCAGCCGCGACGCGGCCAGTCGGGCAAACCCGGGCGTCACCAGCCGACGCTTGTGGTGCTTCTTCTTGTGCCACGGATCGGGAAAGAAGGTCCACAACCCGGCCAGGCTGTCCGCCACCACGAGGTGCTCCATCGACCAGACCGCATCAACGCCGCACAGCCGCACGTTGTCGACCTCGGCGGCAGCCAGCCTGCCCAGCGTCTCGGCAACCCCGGGACGCCACACCTCGAAGGCAAGCACGTCGTACGCCGGCCGCGTCGCGGCGAGCGCTGCGGTGGCCTCGCCGACCCCGGACCCGATCTCCACGATGATCGGTGCCTTCCGGCCGAACACCACGTCCAAGGAGAACCCCGGCCCGTCGACGGCCTCGTCCGGAATCACCCAACGCTCCGCGTGCGCCTCCCACGCCGTCGCCTGCGACGCCGAGAACCGGCTCCCCCGCCGCGCATACGTCAGCACCTCCCGAACCCGGTGTCCCTCCTCGGTCACCCGATGGTGCGGCCGAGCCGGCCTGACCCCGTTGTCTCTCATGGGTCCATTCTCCCTTCCGGCCGCCGGACCGACAGCGGACGTCGCTGGCGCTGGCGCGCGCCTTCTCAACCAGCGGAGTCAAGAAATGCAGAACGACCCCGGACCTCGAAGGTCCGGGGTCGAGCTGGATGAAGCAGGTGGGGCTAGATCACTTGGTGATCTTGGTGACCCGGCCGGCGCCGACGGTGCGGCCACCCTCACGGATCGCGAACCGCAGACCGTCTTCCATCGCGATGGGCTGAATCAGCTCAACCAGCATCTCGGTGTTGTCACCAGGCATGACCATCTCGGTGCCCTCAGGAAGGGTCACGACGCCGGTCACGTCCGTGGTGCGGAAGTAGAACTGCGGGCGGTAGTTGTTGAAGAACGGCGTGTGACGGCCGCCCTCCTCCTTCGAGAGGATGTAGACCGAGGCCTCGAAGTTGGTGTGCGGGGTCGTGGTGCCCGGCTTGATGACGACCATGCCGCGCTCGATGTCCTCGCGCTTGGTGCCCCGAAGCAGCAGACCGACGTTCTCGCCGGCCTGGCCCTCGTCGAGCAGCTTGCGGAACATCTCGACGCCGGTGACCGTCGACTTCTGCGACTTCTCGCGGATGCCGATGATCTCGACCTCTTCGTTGACCTTGACGATGCCGCGCTCGATACGGCCGGTGATGACCGTGCCGCGACCGGTGATCGTGAAGACGTCCTCGACGGGCATGAGGAACGGCTTCTCGGTCTCACGGACCGGAGTCGGGATGGACTCGTCGACCGCAGCCATGAGCTCGAGGATCGACTCGCCCCACTTGGCGTCGCCCTGAAGCGCCGGAGCGGCCGCAACGCGGATGACCGGGATGTCGTCGCCGGGGAACTCGTACTCGGAGAGGAGCTCGCGCACCTCCATCTCGACGAGCTCGATGAGCTCCTCGTCGTCGACCATGTCGCACTTGTTCAGCGCGACGACCAGGGCGGGCACGCCGACCTGGCGCGCGAGCAGCACGTGCTCGCGGGTCTGAGGCATGGGGCCGTCGGTGGCGGCGACCACGAGGATCGCACCAT
>JAOPXM010000080.1 GCA_025965125.1 Nocardioides sp. | reverse complement strand
GTGCGCGGCGACGCGGAGCTCCAGCTCGGCGGTGCGTGAAGCGAGTCGGGTCAGTGCCTTCAACGTGTCGGCGGTCTCGGCCGGGTCCATCGACCACAACGCTGCGCCGGAAACCTCGTCGAGCACGTCGTTGATCGTCGCGACCGCTCGGCTCACCTGGTGTGCGGGAGGCCGGGCGGTGCTGGTCATGGCACCTATTCCAGCATTGACCACCGACAGTCCGGACCCCGGAATCCCGTTGTCCACAAGGGATCCGTAACAAATCTGAGAAGTGTTCGTGCGGTGAGCACGGACGGTCGACCACCACGGAACGCAACTCGATGTTCGATCGAAACCAGGCACCGGGACCACCGCGACGGAGGTGCTCCTCCTCAACCAGCGGTGCGGGCGGCAGTTCGACCCGAGGTCAAAGAACCGTCGGTCCGCCCTCGAGCAGCAGCTTGAACCCGGACTCGTCGAGGATGGGCACGCCGAGCTGTTCGGCTTTGTCGGCCTTGGAGCCTGGGTTGTCGCCCACCACGACGTAGTCGGTCTTCTTCGACACCGACGACGACGCCTTGCCGCCGCGCGACAGGATCGCCTCCTTGGCGCCATCCCGGCTGAAGTCGACGAGCGAGCCGGTCACGACCAGGGTCAGGCCCTCGAGCGTGCGCGGCGTCGACTCGTCGCGCTCGTCTGCCATCGAGACTCCGGAGTGCTCCCACTTGTCGACGATCGCGCGGTGCCAGTCGACGCCGAACCATTCGATCACCGCCTCGGCGATGGTGGGACCGACGCCCTCTGCCGCGGCGAGCTGCTGCTCGCTGGCAGACCGGATGGCCGCCATCGAGCCGAACTCCTGGGCCAGTGCCCGTGCTGCGGTCGGACCCACGTGGCGGATCGAGAGCGCCACGAGCACCCGCCACAAGGCGACCTGCCTGGCCTTGACGAGGTTGTCCAGCAACCGCCGGCCGTTGGCAGACAGAACCGGGGAGTCGCCCTCGCCCTTCTTGGGTGCCCGAGTGAACAACGGGGCCTTCAGCAGGGCCGCCTCGGAGAGGTCGAACAGGTCACCCTCGTCGGCGATCACGCGCGCGTCGAGGAGGGCTGCGGCGGCTTCGTAGCCAAGTCCCTCGATGTCGAAGGCCCCGCGCCCGGCCACGTGGAAGACCCGTTCACGCACCTGGGCCGGGCAGAACTGGTGGTTGGGGCACCGCAGGTCCTTGTCGCCCTCCTTCTGCTGCGCCAGTGGAGTGGCGCACGCAGGACACTTCGTCGGCATCTTCCACGGCCGCAGCCCCTTCGGGCGCAGGGCCAGCACCGGGCCGAGGATCTCCGGAATCACGTCACCGGCCTTGCGGAGGATCACCGTGTCGCCGGGTCGGACGTCCTTTCGTTTGACCTCGTGGGCGTTGTGCAGCGTGGCGTTCTCCACCGTTGACCCGGCCACGAGGGTCGGCTCCATGACGCCGTACGGCGTCACTCGGCCGGTCCGCCCGACATTCACCCGGATCTCGAGCAGCTTGGTGTTGACCTCCTCGGGTGGGTACTTGAACGCGATCGCCCAGCGCGGCGCCCGGCTCGTCGAGCCCAGGCGTCGTTGCAGCCCCACGTCATCGACCTTGATCACCACGCCGTCGATGTCGTAGGCGACGATGTCGTGGCGATGCTCGCCGGCGTACTCGATGAAGTCCTGGACCTCGGCCAGGGTCGGCAGCACCTTGACCTTGTCGGAGGTCGGCAGGCCCCACGCCCTGAGGGCGTCGTAGGCGTGGGACTGGGCCTTGGGCTCGAAACCTTCCCGCGCGCCGATGCCGTGGCAGACCATGCCCAGGTCGCGGGTGGCAGTGACCCGCGGGTCCTTCTGGCGCAACGAGCCGGCAGCGGCGTTGCGCGGGTTGGCGAACATCGGCTTGCCGGCGTCGACCATCGACGTGTTGAGCCGCTCGAAGGCGTCGCGGGGCAGGTACACCTCGCCGCGCACCTCGATCAGCGCCGGCACCGCGAACCTGTCCGACGGCTTGAGCCGGTGCGGGATCGAGTCGATCGTCTTGACGTTGGGCGTGACGTCCTCGCCGGTGACCCCGTCACCGCGGGTGAGCGCCCGGACCAGCCGGCCGTCCTCGTAGAGCAGGTTGATCGCGAGCCCGTCCACCTTGAGCTCGCAGAGCAGCGCGGGGTCCTCGACGCCGTCGCGCGCCAGCCGCGCGTGCCAGCTCGCGAGCTCGTCGTAGGAGAACGCGTTGTCGAGGCTTTCCATCCGGCGGAGGTGGTCGACCGCCGTGAAGTCCGTGGACACCGCACCGCCGACCTTCTGCGTTGGCGAGTCGGGTGTGCGCAGCTCGGGAAACTCGTCCTCGAGCTCCTGGAGCCTGCGCAGCCGGCGGTCGTAGTCGGCGTCGGACAGGGTCGGCTCGTCGAGCACGAAGTAGCGCCAGCGCGCATCCTCGATCTCCTCCGACTTCTGCCGGTGCTCGTCTCGGGCCTCGACCGTGGCCGCCGTGGGCTCGGTGTCGGGCGCAGAGGCGGAAGGGTTCATGGGTCCATCTTGCCGGGTCCCGTCGACAATGCGCGGTGACCAAACCGCCGGGTCGCCCGCTCCGAACTACCGTCGTGCCCACCCGGACGACACGCGAGACCTCCATGCCCCGACCCTCCCTGCTGCGCACGGACCCCAGCGCTCCGCCAAGGGCTGTGCTGCTGCTGCTGCACGGCGGCAAGGCCTCCTCGACCGAGACCGTCGACGCGCGCAGCGCCTCGTGGCGGCGACTCGCCGCGATGCAGCGCGCCCTCGTCCCGCGCGCTCACGAGGCCGGGATCGCGACCTCTCTGCTCCGCCACCGCTGGCGCGGCTGGAACGGCGGGGTCCGCCCGATCGAGGACGCGCGCTGGGCCTTGGCGGAGATCCGTCGGGAGCTCGGCGAGCTCCCCGTCGTGCTCCTCGGGCACTCGATGGGCGGACGCACGGCGGTGCACGTCGCCGACGACCCCCAGGTCCGCGGCGTGGTGGCCCTGGCGCCGTGGTGGCCACCGGACGAACCCGTCCGCGCGCTCACCGGCAGGCATCTGAGGGCCGCCCACGGCCATGGCGACCACATCACGTCGTACCGCCAGACCGCGACGTACGTCGCCCGCGCGGAGCGCATCGCGGAGTCCGCCGAGCTCACCGACATGGGCCCGGTCGGCCACTACATGCTCCGCCACGTCCGCGCCTGGAACACGTTTGCGGTGGAGTCGGCTCTCGACGTGCTCGGCCCGCGCGTGGAGTGAATCCTGAGAAATATTGGTTTGGCGGGAATGACTCGCCCACCTACGCTGTTCCCGATGAAACGGAACCGTTTCGTTTCATCCGTGTTAACCACCACGACGAGGGAGCAGCATGACCCCGACAGCCGCCACCGACGCCCCGGTGAGCCGACCGCGCGTCGAAGGTGACCGCGAGCTCGAGATTCTCGAGGCGACGCTCGAGGTGCTGGCGGACGTGGGCTACGACCGTCTCACGATGGATGCCGTGGCCACGCGAGCCAAGGCGTCGAAGGCCACCCTCTACCGTCGCTGGAACAACAAGGTGAGCCTCGTCATCGACGCGCTGCTCGCGCACAAGGACACCCCACCCATGGCGGACACCGGCACTCTCCGCGGAGACCTGATCGAGTCGTTCTGCGGGCTCGGTGGCCTCACCGACAAGCAGGCCGTGGGGACGTTCGCGAGCGTGCTGACCGCGATCACCCGGGACGAGGAGTTCGCGCTGGCGTTCCGCCGCGACGTCATCGGCCCCAAGGCAGCCTTGTCGCACGCCATCTTCGAGCGGGCCCGGGACCGCGGCGAGATCGGCGACGGGGTCGATCTCGAGCTCCTCGCACCTGCCCTCGCGGGCATCGTGCTGCACCGACTTTTCATCATGGGCGCCCTGCCCGACGAGGACCTCATCGTCCGCGTCATCGACCAGATCATCCTGCCCGCCGCAACCTGCGGCCGCTGAGCAACAGACCCAGACCTGCCAGACCTCGACAGAAGGATCCCCATGACCAACGTGACTGACGCCGGCATCGTCGCCGACACCGGCACCCGAGCTCCCAACCAGCATGCCAACCTCGGGTGGGCACTGGTGCTCATCTCGATCGCGCAGCTGATGGTGGTGCTCGACGGCACCATCGTGAACATCGCCCTTCCCTACATCAAGGCCGACCTCGGCTTCAGCCAGGCCAACCTGCCCTGGGTGGTCACCGGTTACGCCCTGGCCTTCGGTGGTCTGCTGCTGCTCGGCGGGCGCCTCGGCGACCTCTACGGCAGGCGCAAGATCTTCGTCATCGGACTGTCGATCTTCGCGGTCGCGTCGCTGCTCGGTGGCCTGGCGACCAGCCCGGCGCTGCTGCTGTCGGCCCGCGGCCTCCAGGGCCTCGGCGCCGCGCTCGCGTCCCCGGCTGCGCTCGCCCTGATCACGACGACCTTCCCGGCCGGCCCGGCCCGCAACCGCGCGTTCGCCGTGTACGCCGCGATGTCCGGCGCCGGTGCGGCCGTCGGCCTGATCCTCGGGGGCTGGCTGACTGGCTCGAGCCTGGACCTCTTTGGCACCACCGTCGACGGCTGGCGCCTGACCCTGCTCATCAACACGCCGATCGGGCTCATCGCGGCCGCGCTCGCACCGAAGTTCCTGGCCGAGTCCGAGTCCCACCCTGGCGAGCTCGACGTGCCCGGCGCCCTCACGGCCACGTTCGGCCTGCTCGGCGTCGTCTACGGCCTGTCCCGTGCCGCGACGCACGGCTGGAGTGACGTGTGGACCCTGTCCACCCTGATCGCCGGAGCGGTCCTCCTGGTGGCCTTCGGGTTCATCGAGTCGCGTGCCAAGCACCCGTTGCTGCCGTTCCGCGTCTTCCTGAACCGCACCCGTGCGGCCAGCTTCATGGCGATGATGCTGCTGCCCGCGGCGATGTTCGCGATGTTCTACTTCCTCAGCCAGTACATCCAGAACGTCATGGGCTACACCCCGCTGCAGGCCGGTCTGGCGTTCCTGCCGTTCTCAGCGGGCATCATCGTGGCCGCGGGTATCTCGTCGAACCTGGTGGCGCGGATCGACCCGCGTTTCCTGGCCGGCACCGGCACCCTGATGGCCGCGGTCGCGTTGTTCGGGTTCTCGCGGATCCCGTTCGACTCGACGGTGCCGCTGGCCAACACCCAGGCCAGCTACGTCACCGACATCCT
The DNA here is from genome assembly GCA_025965125.1 of Nocardioides sp. Lineage (GTDB taxonomy): Bacteria > Actinomycetota > Actinomycetes > Propionibacteriales > Nocardioidaceae > Nocardioides. Next base: position 28,369 of record JAOPXM010000080.1, on the reverse strand, counting down.
GCCGTTCATCATCCTGATGTCGTTGGGCATGGGCGCGACGTTCGTCCCGGTCACCCTCACCGCGGTGCACCACCTGCGCAGCGAGGACTCCGGCATCGGCTCAGGCGTGCTGAACACGATGCAGCAGGTCGGCGGTGCGCTGGGTCTGGCGATCCTGGCGACGGTCGCCACCCACCAGTTCAACAGCTCGTCCAAGGAGCTGGGCGCTGCAGCCGCGCAGTCCGGCACCCAGCTGAACCCGGCAACGTTCGGCAACCAGATCTTCGCGGCCGGGGCGACGGACGCGTTCCTGATCGGCTCCATCATGGCGCTGGCGGCCTCGCTGACCATCTGGGTGTTCCTGAACGTCAAGCACGCCGAGCTGGCGACCGACGGCCCGGAGGTCGCCCCGATCCCCGGCTGAGCACCCTGCACGACGCACGAAGGCCGCCCGGAGTGATCCGGGCGGCCTTCGTCGTACGGGTTCGTGACGTGCGATCAGGACGCCAACGCGTTCTCCAGCGCGCCGATGAACGCGGGCAGGTCGTCGGGGTTGCGGCTGGTGATCAGGTTGCCGTCCACGACGACCTCCTCGTCCACCCACGTGCCACCGGCATTGCGCACATCGTCCGCGAGGCTGGGGTAGCTGGTCAGGCGGCGGCCCTCGACCAGGCCCGCGGAAACGAGCAGCCACGGCCCGTGGCAGATCACCGCGAGCGGCTTGCCGGCCTCCGCGACCTCCCGCGCAATGGCCTGCGCCTCCTCCTCGACCCGGATGTGGTCGGCGTTGATCGTCCCGCCGGGCACCACGAGTGCATCGATCGATGACACGTCAAGATCGGCGAAGGTGCCGTCGACGTCGACCTTCTGCGTGGGCTCGGTGTCCCCCTCGACGGCCTGGATGGGATCGGACCCCTTCGACCAGATGGTGACCTCGGCACCGGCCTCGACGAGAGCGTCGCGCGGGTCGATGAGCTCCGCCTCCTCGAAGTAGTCCGTGGCGATGATCGCGACCTTCTTGCCGGTCAGGTCGGGCATGGCGCGCTCCTCCGGGTGGGTGACAGGTAAGGGCAATCTGGTACCCATCGGCGCGGAAATCGAACTCGAGACGCCTCAGCCGCTCAGGTTCGTGGCGCTGCTCCGCAGGAGGGCGAGCACCTGGCGTGTCCAGGGGTCAGATGCACCGGCGAGCCCGCACGTCGGCGAGATCGCCAGCGAGCCGCCGATCGATTCCGGATCGAGACCCAGCATGTCGAGCCACCGCAGGACGCTCTCGACCACCTGGACGTCGGTGGGCGGCGTGTCGGGATCGAGGGAGGGTACGACGCCGAGCACCACCGACTCCCCCGCCTCGAGCGCCTCCGCCAGCACGTCGTGGTCTGCGGCCGACATCATCGCCAGGTCCACCGAGAGCCCCCGCGCACCGGCACCGCGGAGCAACCCCAAGGGCGTGCCCGCGGCGCAGGTGTGCACCCAGGGCTCGGCGCCCTCGTCCGCGATCGCGCTCAGCACCCAGCCGAGGGTGTCCGAAGCCTCGGGCGGGTGCACGACCCGGTGCCGCCCGAACCCGGAAGCCGTGGGGATCCTGCCCTCGAGCACGGCGGCGAGGGCAGGCTCGTCGACCTGCACGACCAGCCGGTCCACCTTCGGCAGTCGACGGCGTACGTCGCGGACGTGCATGCGGACACCCTCGGCCAGTGCCTGGGCGAGCTCACGCCGGGCCCCGAAGTCGCTGAGCACCTTGTCGCCTCTCGGCTTCTCGACCGTTGCCGCGAGGGTCCAGGGACCGGCCACCTGGATCTTGAACGCGCCGGCGTACTCCTGGGCCTGTTCCTCCAGCCCGTCCAGGTCCTGGCCGAGCAGGCTGCGCGCGCGCCGGTGGTCGATCCCGGCCGCGTCGGTGAGCCGCCATCCGGCCGGCTGGAGATCGGCGCCGAGGTCGCTCATCACGGCGAGCCCGCGACCGGTCGTGGTCGCGGTCGGACCGCGTCCGGGGACCTCGGGCAGGTAGGGCAGTTCGGGCAGCGCGTCCAGGACCACCCGCACGGCACGCTCGAACCAGTCCTGGTCGTCGCCCGGCATCGAGCCGACGCCGGTGGCTACCGTCATGGGGCGCTCATGCGGTGACCCGTCGGGTCGAGGCGATGGTGGCCGATCCCACCACTCGCGACCCGGCGTAGATGACCGCGGCCTGCCCCGGCGCGATGCCGTACGCAGGGTCCAACAGCTCGATGGACACCGTCGTCCGCTCAACGGGGGGCCCCGACCCGACCTGGGGCGGACGACCCACCGTCACCACGGCCCGGTGCTCCTCGCCGTGCGCGCGCAGCTGGACCGTGCCCTCGAGGCGGCTCGGGACACTGCCGCACCAGCGGGGCTTGATCCCCTCGAGCCGGTCGACCGCGAGCCGTTCCCGCGGACCGACGGTCACGGTGCCGGACACCGGCTCGATGTCGAGCACGAACCTGGGCCGGCCATCCGGAGCGGGGGTCCCGATCCGCAGACCCTTGCGCTGACCGATCGTGTACGCGACGGTCCCCTCGTGACGACCGAGCACCTCCCCGGTCGCCTCGTCGACGATGTCGCCACCCGAGTTCGGCACCCGATCACCGAGCTTCTCCTTCAACCAGCCCGCGTTGTCGCCGTCGGCGACGAAGCAGATGTCATGGCTGTCCGGCTTGTCGGCGACGAGCAGTCCACGGTCCGCAGCCTCCAGCCGCACGACGTCCTTGGTGGAGTCACCCAGCGGGAACATCGAGTGGGCCAGCTGCTCCTGGTCGAGCACGCCGAGCACGTAGGACTGGTCCTTGCCGTGGTCGACGGCCCGGTGCATCTCGATCAGGGCGTCGGGCCCGGTGCGGAGCTGGGCGTAGTGCCCGGTCGCCACGGCGTCGAAGCCAAGCCCGAGGGCCCGGTCGAGGACCGCCGCGAACTTGATCTTCTCGTTGCACCGCAGGCAGGGATTGGGCGTCCGCCCGGCGGCGTACTCGTCCATGAAGTCCTCGACCACGTCGGCGTGGAAGCGGTCGCTGAGGTCCCAGACGTAGAACGGGATGCCGATGACGTCCGCCGCCCGGCGCGCGTCGTTGCTGTCCTCGATCGTGCAGCAGCCGCGGGCGCCCGACCGGTAGGACTGCGGGTTGCGCGACAGAGCGAGGTGGATGCCGGTGACATCGTGTCCGGCGTCGGCCGCGCGGGCGGCGGCCACGGCGGAGTCGACGCCACCGGACATGGCGGCGAGGACCTTCATGCTTTGGCGGCCCGGGCCCGCTCGACGCACGGGGCGATCGCCTCGACCACCGCACGGACGTCGGCCTCGGTGGACGTGTGACCGAGCGAGAACCGCAGCGAGCTGCGGGCCTCCTCCTCGGCGCGACCCATGGCCAGCAGCACGTGGGAGGCCTGCGGCACGCCGGCAGAGCAGGCCGAGCCGGTCGAGCACTCGATCCCGCGGGCATCGAGGAGCATCAGCAGCGAGTCACCCTCGCAGCCCGGGAAGCTGAAGTGGGCGTTGCCGGGCAGCCGGAGCGTCGGGTCGCCGTTCAGGATCGCGTCCGGTACGACGTGGCGCACCCCCGCGATCAGGTCGTCGCGGAGCAGCGCGACGCGGGTCGCGTGCTCGGCCTGGTGCTTGACCGACAGCTCGACGGCCGCCGCCAGCCCGGCGATCGCTGGGGTGTCGATGGTGCCGCTGCGGATGTCGCGCTCCTGGCCCCCTCCGTGCACGAGCGCGGTCACGTCGACCTCGCGGCGTACGAGCAGCGCGCCCACGCCGTACGGCCCGCCCACCTTGTGGCCGGTGAGCGTCAGCGCGTCGACGCCAGAGCCCGCGAAGTCCACGGGGACGGCACCGACGGCCTGGACCGCGTCGGTGTGGACGGGGACCCCGTGCTGCGCGGCGATCGCGACGATCTCCTCGATCGGCTCGAGTGTCCCCACCTCGTTGTTGGCCCACATCACCGAGGCGAGCGCGACCGACGCCGGGTCGGATGCGAGCGAGGCGCGCAGCGCGTCGAGGTCGACCCGACCGTCCGAGTCGACGGGAAGCAGCTCGATCTCCGCGCCCTCGCGCTCGCCGAGCCAGTGCAGGGGGTCCAGCACGGCGTGGTGCTCGATAGCCGTGGCGAGGATGCGCCTACGACGTGGGTCGACGTCGCGGCGGGCCCAGTAGATGCCCTTGACCGCGAGGTTGTCGGCCTCGGTGCCACCCGAGGTGAAGACGACCTCACCCGGCCGGCAGTTCATCGCCTGCGCGATGGTCTCGCGCGACTCCTCGACCACCCGCCTGGCCTGCCGCCCGGATGCGTGCAGCGAGCTCGGGTTGCCGACGTCGAGCAGATGCGCCGTCATCGCCTCCACCGCCGCGGGGACCATGGGGGTGGTCGCGGCATGGTCGAGGTAGACGGTGCTGTTCATGTCGTCCCCAAGCGTACGGCGCGCCCCGCGAGGTTCGAACCGCGAGGCCCGCTCACACCGGGTCAGCCACCGAGCGCCTCGATCCAGGCATGCCCGGGCTCGACGATGCGCAGGGCGTCGAGCAGCCACGCCCTGCGGTCGTCAGCGAGCAGCGGCCAGGTGACAGAGAGATCCCGGTCGTCCTTGGCTCGGAGGAGCCTGGCCTTGTGCAGGAGGACCAGTTCCGGTGCCAGGTAGCGGATGCCGTCGTCGCCGACCCAGGTGACCTCATCGAGCGGAGCGACGTGCTCGGCCCAACGCTTGTTGACCCACAGTCCCTCGTGGTCGTCATTGACGATGATGTCGGCGACCCAGGGCGCAAGCGCGTGCTCGCGGACCCACACCTGGGATGCTTCGGGGTGCAGGTCCGGGTAGTCGTCGTTGAGGGGTCGCAGAGCGCCCGAGCCCGCCGACCACAGGTGGAACTCCTTCAGCGCCTCTCGCAACGACGACAGGTCGCGCCGGAAGATCACCACGTCGACGTCCTCGTGGCGGCGTGCCTGGCCGGTGAATGCTTCGATCGCCCATCCGCCGACGATCCACCACGGCCCCGCGAAGTCCCCCAGGAAACCACGGACCTGTCCGGGCAGGAGCGGGTCCCAGGGACCGTACCGGCGGTAGAAGGCCTCGTCCTCCGGGTCCATCAGAGCAGGACCAGGTCGTCGCGGTGGACGACCTCGCGCTCGTAGGCGGCACCCAGGTCACGCTTGAGGTCCTTCGATGACCGCCCCACGAGATTCGGGATCTCGGTGGCGTCGAAGTTCACCAGCCCGCGCGCCACGGGGACCCCGTCGGGCCCGGCGAGGTCCACCGGGTCTCCGGCAACGAAGGCACCGGTGGACCCGGTGACGCCCGCGGCGAGCAGGGAGGCCCGGCGTTCGACCACCGCGCGCACCGCCCCCGAGTCGAGCAGGATGCAGCCCTTCGGTTCGGTGGCGTGGGCGAGCCAGAGCAGTCGCGTGGGGCGTCGGCGTCCGGTGCTGTGGAACAGCGTGCCGACGCGTTCGCCTGTGAGCGCCGCCGCGGCCCGGTCGGCCGAGGTGAGGACGACGGGGATGCCGGCGCCGGTCGCGATGCGTGCCGCTTCGACCTTGGTGTGCATCCCGCCGGTGCCCACGCCGGCGCCGCCGGTGGACCCGAGCCGGACGCGGTCCAGGTCGAGGGACGAGGCCACGTCGGTGATCAGCGAGCTGCCGGGCCGCGACGGGTTGGCGTCGTACAGGCCGTCGACGTCGGAGAGCAGCACCAGCAGATCGGCATGGACGAGGTGCGCGACGAGTGCCGCCAGTCGGTCGTTGTCGCCGAAGCGGATCTCGGACGTGGCGACGGTGTCGTTCTCGTTGACGATCGGCAGTACGCCGAGCTCGAGCAGCTTGGCGAACGTCTGGAAGGCGTTGCGGTAGTGCGAGCGCCGGGTGACGTCATCGACCGTGAGCAGCACCTGCCCGGCGACCACGCCGTGCCGGGCGAGCTCCTCGGTGTAGCGGTGTACCAGAAGCCCCTGGCCAACGGACGCCGCGGCCTGCTGCGCCGGAAGCCCCCGGGGTCGTCGCTTCAGGCCGAGCGGGGAGAGTCCGGCCGCGATGGCGCCCGAGGAGACGAGCACGACCTCCGTGCCGCGCAGCTTCGCGGCGGCCACGACGTCGACGAGTGCACTGATCCGTCCCGGGTCGATACCGCCGGCCGCGGTCGTGAGCGAGGATGACCCGACCTTGACCACGATGCGCTTCGCATCGGTGACCTCGGTGCGGGTGGTCATCGACCGTCACCCGCGCCGGGATCGTCCTCCGCCCAGTCCGGGTCGTCCCTCGAGCCCACGACGTACGACGTGGGGCCGCTCGCCGCGAGACGGCGCGCGACGTCGGCACGGGTCTCCGTCTCGGCCCGGTCCTCCATGCCTTCCTGGATGTCGCGGCGGCGCTTGTGTGCCGGGCGCTTCTCGTCGAAGCGCTGGTCCTCGCCGCGGCGACCGAGCATCTCGACGCCGGCGTCGATCCCGGGCTTGAAGTCGAAGACGACCGCGTTGTCGGGATCGCCGATGAGGACCGCGTCGCCCTCCTGGGCGCCGAGGGAGACCAGCCGCGTCTCGACCCCGAGCCGGTTGAGGCGGTCGGCGAGGAAGCCCACGGCCTCGTCGTTGCTGAAGTCGGTCTGGCGCACCCAGCGCTCGGGCTTCACCCCGCGCACCCGCCAGCCCTCGCCGGTCTCGGTGACCGAGAAGTCGTCGCCGCCGTCCGCACTCGGCGGGCGCAGCACGATCCGTTGGGTCTCGACGGCCGGGGTCTCGGCCCGGGCCGTGGCGACGATCTCGGCCATCGCGAACGTCAGCTCGCGCATCCCTTCGCCGGAAGCCGCGGACACCGGGATCACCCGCAGGCCGCGGGCCCGGAGGTCGTCGATGGTGATGTCGGAGATGTCGCGGCCGTCGGGCACGTCGATCTTGTTCAGCGCCACCAGGCGCGGGCGGTCCTCTAGGCCGCCGTACCGGGTGAGCTCGTTCTCGATGATGTCCAGGTCCTCGGCCGGGTTGCGGCCGGGTTCCATCGTGGCGGTGTCGATCACGTGGACGAGCGCGGCACAGCGCTCGATGTGGCGCAGGAAGTCGTGGCCCAGGCCACGTCCGTCGCTGGCGCCCTCGATCAGACCGGGCACGTCGGCCACGGTGAACGTGGTCTCCCCCGCGGTGACGACGCCCAGGTTGGGCACCAGCGTGGTGAACGGGTATTCGGCGATCTTGGGTCGGGCCCGAGACATCGCGGCGATCAGGCTGGACTTGCCGGCGCTCGGGAAGCCCACGAGCCCGATGTCGGCGACGATCTTGAGCTCGAGGACGATCTCGAGCTCGTCGCCGGGCTCGCCGAGAAGCGCGAAGCCGGGCGCCTTGCGCTTGGAAGACGCCAGCGCGGCGTTGCCGAGACCGCCGCGACCGCCCTGGGCGATCACGATCTCGGTGCCCGCGCCCAGCATGTCGGCGAGGACGTTGCCCCGGGCGTCGCTCACGATCGTGCCGTCGGGGACGGGCAGCACCATGTCCTGGCCGTGACCGCCGTTCTTGTGAGCGCCCGCACCATGGCCGCCGGACTCCGCCTTGCGCTTGGGGCTGTGGTGGTAGTCGATCAGGGTCGTGACGTCGGGGTCGACGCGCAGGATGACCGAGCCACCCGGCCCGCCGTTGCCACCGTCGGGTCCGCCGAGGGGCTTGAACTTCTCGCGGTGCACCGAGGCCACGCCGTTGCCGCCCCGCCCGGCGCTGATGTGCAGCGAGACCCGGTCGACGAACGTCGGGACGGCCATGGTGGTTCCTTCCGTTGGTCGAGGAGGTTGCTGGGCAATCGTCTCGAGACCAAATGAACGAAGGACGCCCCGAACCGGGACGCCCTTCGGTGAAACAGGGGGACGAGCGTCAGGTCACTCGCCCGGGACGATGTTGACGACGCGACGACCACGCCGCGTGCCGAACTCGACCGCACCGGGGATCAGCGCGAACAGGGTGTCGTCGCCGCCGCGGCCCACGCCGCTACCCGGGTGGAAGTGGGTGCCACGCTGGCGCACGATGATCTCGCCGGCGTTGACGACCTGGCCGCCGTAGCGCTTGACGCCGAGGCGCTGGGAATTCGAGTCGCGGCCGTTCTTGGTGGACGCCGCACCCTTCTTGTGAGCCATTTCGTGTCCTGTCGTCTCGGAGCTGAACTTCTCGGAGCAGCGCTCAGAGGGAGATGTCGGTGACCTTGACCTGGGTGTACTTCTGGCGGTGTCCCTGGCGCTTCTTGTAGCCGGTCTTGTTCTTGTACTTCTGGATGATGATCTTGGGGCCCTTGATGGCACCGAGGACCTCGACGGTCACCGACGCCTTGCCGAGCTTGGCAGCGTCCGAGGTCACCGACTCACCGTCGACAGCGAGGACCACGGGGAGGCTCAGCGTCTGGCCCACCTCGGTCGTCACCTTGTCGATCTCGATGACGTCGCCGACGGCAACCTTCTGCTGCTTGGCGCCTGCGCGCACGATCGCGTACACCGCGGTCTCCTTCGATCTTCGTCTTGCGTCTGAGTGTGACTCGGGGGCTTCCGTCCGCACCGCCGCCAGTCGAGCGAACGGAAGGGAAGGTGCCACGCAGAAGTCGGGCGCGCGTGAGCGCACCGAGGGTCAATGGTACGGATCGGGCCGGTCGAGCGCAAAACGGGCGGCGTACGCCGGGCACCCGCTGCCCCCGGGGGCTCTCAGCGCTTGCGGGAGCCCTTCTTCTTGACCGGGACGTGCTCCACGGTGGCCACCGAGCCCTCCGCTGCCGATTCGGCGTCGGTTCCGCCCGCGGGCGGACCCGCCGGGCGGCTGGCGCTGCGACCGCGCGTGCGGGTGACGACCCGGGGCGGCTCGGGAGCCACGACGGGGGTGGCCGCCTCGGCCGGGGCCGGCTCGGAGCTCACGATCATCGGGGCAGGCTCCAGCACCACCGGGGCCGTGGAGCGCCGACTGGTGCTCCGGGTGCGCGTCCGCGTCACGACCTTGGGCGGCCCGGAAATGGCCGGTTCGGTCGTCGCGGGTTCCGCGGGCGCGTCGGCCTCGGGCTCACGCTCGGGCGGTGCGACGGCTTCCGACTCGACGTCGGCGGCCGGCACAGAGTCGGCCTGCACAGAGTCGGTGGTCTCGCCGGAGGCGGTCTCGGCCGTCGCGCGAGCACCACCACGGCGGCGGCTGCGGGTGACGACCTTCGGGGCTGCCGGCTCGACGTGGTCCTGGCTCTCGGCGTCTGGCCCGGCCTCGTTCTCGGCGGCAGGCTCGTCCTGCGGCTCGGACTCGGCCTGCTCGTGGCGCGGCATCAAGGCCACGTCCTTGGGCGTCGGCGGCCCGGACTTCGCCGAACCGTTGCCCTGCTGGTGGTCATGCTGGTGGTCGTGTGGCTGGTCGTCGCCCTGGCCACGTCCGCGTCCTCCGCGGGTGCGGCGCCCACCGCGGTTGCCGTCGTCGTCGGACCTACGAGGTTCGACGGGGGTGTCCTTGATGACGACACCCCGGCCCTGGCACTTGTCGCAGGGTTCGCTGAACGACTCGACCAGGCCGGTGCCGATCCGCTTGCGCGTCATCTGGACCAGGCCCAGCGACGTGACCTCGGCGACCTGGTGCCTGGTGCGGTCACGGCCCAGGCACTCGACCAGTCGACGCAGCACCAGGTCGCGGTTGGACTCCAGGACCATGTCGATGAAGTCGATGACGATGATGCCGCCGATGTCTCGCAGCCGGAGCTGGCGGACCATCTCCTCCGCGGCCTCGAGGTTGTTCTTGGTGACGGTCTCCTCGAGGTTGCCGCCGGACCCCGTGAACTTGCCGGTGTTGACGTCGACCACGGTCAAGGCCTCGGTGCGGTCGATCACCAGCGAGCCGCCCGAGGGCAGCCAGACCTTGCGGTCCAGGCCCTTGGCGATCTGCTCGTCGACGCGGTAGGACGCGAAGATGTCCTTGCCGTTGTCGGGGACGTAGCGCTCCACGCGGTCCTGCAGGTCGGGCGCGACGTGAGACACGTAGTTGGTCACGGTGTCCCAGGCGTCCTCGCCCTGGATGACGAGCTTCTTGAAGTCCTCGGTGAAGAGGTCGCGGACCACCTTGAGGGTGAGGTCGGGCTCGCCGTACAGCAGCTGCGGGGAGTTGCCGTTGAGCTTGGCCTCGATGTCCTCCCAGCGCGCCTTGAGGCGTTCGACATCGCGGGTGAGCTCGTCCTCGCTGGCGCCCTCGGCGGCGGTGCGGACGATGACGCCGGCGGTCTCGGGGACGATCTCCTTGAGCAGGGCCTTGAGGCGGCTGCGCTCGGTGTCGGGCAGCTTGCGGGAGATGCCGCTGGTGGTGCCGTCGGGCACGTAGACCAGGAACCGGCCGGCCAGGCTGACCTGGCTGCTCAGGCGGGCACCCTTGTGACCGATCGGGTCCTTGGTGACCTGCACCAGGATCGACTGGCCAGAGGTGAGCACCGACTCGATCTTGCGGGCCTGCCCCTCACGGTGACCGAGCGAGGACCAGTTGACCTCGCCGGCGTACAGCACGGCGTTGCGGCCCTTGCCGATGTCGATGAACGCGGCTTCCATCGAGGGCAGCACGTTCTGCACCCGCCCGAGGTAGACGTTGCCGATCAGCGAGGTCTGGGACTCCCGGGCGACATAGTGCTCGACGAGGACCTTGTCCTCGAGGACACCGATCTGGGTGAGGTCCTTGCTCTGCCGGATGACCATGGTCCGATCGACCGACTCGCGGCGAGCGAGGAACTCGGCCTCGCTGACGATGGGTGCGCGGCGACGGCCGGCCTCGCGACCGTCGCGGCGGCGCTGCTTCTTGGCCTCGAGCCGTGTGGACCCCGAGATCGCGGTGATCTCGTCCTCCGCGGAGCGCTGCTTGCGCACCCGGGTGACGGTGTTCTGGGGGTCGTCGCCACCGTCGCCACCGTCCTCGCCGGGACGGCGCCGACGACGCCGGCGGCGTGAGGTGGCCTCGCCGCCCGAGTCGTCCTGGTCCGCGTCGTCGTCGGACCGCTCGTCGCTGGGCTCGTCCCCACTCTCGTCCTGTGCGTCGCCGCCCTCACCGGACTTGCGGCGACGGCGTCCACCACGGCGACGGCGGCGGCGCGGGCCGCCGTCCTCGTCGCCGTCCTCGGAGTCGTCGTCGTCGGGCTCGTCGGTCGTGGGGGTTTCCTTGGCAACCCGCGGGGTGCCGGCGGCAGTCTTCTTCGCCGGTCGCTTGCGGGCCTGGCCGGACCGCTCACCGGTCTTCTCGCTGGACTTCTCGCCTGTGTCGGAGTCGGCGTCGGGGGCGGCTACCGGCTGCCGGGCCTCCATCGACGTGTCGGGTTCCGCCGTCTTGCGACCCCTACGAGCGGGCGCCGCGGTGGGCTCGGGTGCCTTGAACAGCAGCATCGTGCCAGCGGCACCCGTGGGCGCCCCGGCGCCGGAGTCCCCGGCGGTGCCTTCGGTCGAGTCGGGAGCGGCCTTCTTGGCCGCGCTCTTCTTGGTTGACGCCTTCTTGGCGGTGGCCTTGGCGGCGGGAGCGTCGGCGGTCTGGGCCGCACCGCCGTCCTCGGCCGCGGGGGCGGCCTTCTTCGCGGCCTTCTTGGCCGGGGCCTTCTTCGCGGCCGCCTTCTTGGCCGGGGCCTTCTTGGCGGCGGCCTTCTTGGCCGGGGCCTTCTTGGCGGCCCTCTCCGCGGGCTGGGCACCGCCCGTCGCGTCGGTGGGTGCTGTGGTGGGTGCGGTGGTGGGTGAGACCTGGAAGTCGTCGTCAGCCATGTGTGCTGCTCCTCGGTCCGGCGCCTGAGGCGGCCGGACGTGTCCGGCATCGCGGACTCGGGAAGTCAAAGAACGCGACGCAAAGCCTTCGTGTGGCGGCGACACCCTCCGCGGTGCGTCACTGGAGGCACCTCACGTCGCCTCCCGCGGTCGCAGGGTCGGGTCCTGAGTGTCACTGGCGGGTCGCTGTCACAGACCTGCCCCCGACCGCGTCGCGGTGTGGTGACGACTGGGCTCCACTGTGCCGAACCCACGAGGGGACCGGCGAGAACGTCGTCGGGTCGATTCGGGCGGCAAGTCCTTCTCAGGAACTACCACGGGTATCAACCACGGCGAGTATCGCACATGCGTCCGCGATCGCCTTCATGCCGAAGGCCGCAGCGGGTCGCCGATCTCGCCTGTAACGGGGTCGAGGGGGCCCTGAGCGAGCCGGGTCAGGTACGGGGCACCATCCACCTCGAGCCCGGCCACCGCCGCGAGACCGGAGAGCACGTCGTCAGGACGGACGGCGGGCACGGCGTGTCGGAGCAGCAGTTCGAGGCGGCTGCCCTCCTCGCGGGGTGAGACCAGGAGCGTCACGACCGCAGCCCGGCAGTCGAACTCGCGCAGACCCTTCTTGGTCATCCGCTCGACGAGGACCGTCTCGGTGCCCAGGAAGGTCTCCACGGCCGGTCCTACCTGACCGGGTGGGGCGACGACGTCGACCTGCCAGCGGCTCGCCTCGAGCAGGTCCGAGAGGGACCCTCCCGGCGACTCGACAACCTCGAGCACGTCCAGCCCGTCCGGGAGGGACTCCTCGAGCGCGGCATGGACCGTGGTCGGGTCGACGACCTCGGCGAGGCCGATCTCGAGGTACTCGGCCTCGCTGGCCGATCCCGTCGGCGCCGCGCCGGCGTACGAGATCCGCGGGTGCGGGTTGAACCCCGAGGAGTAGGCCATGGGCACCCTCGCTCGGAAGATGGCCCGCTCGAAGGCGCGGCTGAAGTCCCGGTGGCTGGTGAACCGCAGTCGCCCGCGCTTGGCGTAGCGGATTCGCAGTCGCTGGGCCGGGGGGGCCTGCTGCTCGGGCTGCTCACGCACCGGGGCAGCCTAGGCGCCGGGCGGCTGATCGCCCATTTCAGTGGCTGACCAGGCAACACGCGGAGACAGGCCCCTCACGCTCCGACCCAAGCGGGCTTCATGGCCGGCGACGAGTACACGGAGCTGACCCGGACACCGCCCAGCCAGTCGGTCAGCCGCTCGGCCTCCCTGGCGAGGGCTCTGCGCCCGGCTGCCGGGACGCTCTCGAGGTAGCGCACCTCCACGACCGCGTCCTGGTCCTGGACCCAGCACCCCACGATCCGCCCGTCCCACCACGCGGTCGTGCCCGCATTCCCGTTGCTGTCGAAGAGCGCCGCTGCGTGCACACCGAGGAAGAACCTGCGGTCCTTCCAGCCCATCACGGTCGGGTCGAGCACCGGCAGCAGCGCGGCCCACGGTTCGTCAGGACCCGTGCCCGGCAGCGGTTCCTCGTCGCCGGGCAGCACCCAGCCGGGGTCTGCGCCGTCGAGGCCTACCTCGACAGCCTCCACGTCGGCGAGGGCGCGACGGACCGCAGCCCCCGTGCCGCCGAGCCACCACTGCAGGTCGGCGACGGTTCCCGGACCAAACGTCGTGAGCCAGCGGCGCACCAGCTCGGCGTACCCCTCGCTGGGTGACAACGGGACCGGGGGCTCACCCAACCAGTGCGACATCAGGGTCCACTGCGGCCGGGAGGTGCGCCAGTGACCCCCGTTGCGGCCGCGGGTGATCAGGCCCTCGACGCCGAGCTGCGTCAACACCCTGGGCGCGATGGGGAACTCGCCACCGTAGGACTTGCCCGCGGACATCGTGATCCGGCCGCTGAGCCCCGGCACCTGCTCGCGCAGCGCCTGGGCGGACAGCTCGGACCCGTCGGCGAGCCGCTCGAGCACACCCGCGCAGGCTGCGTCGATCCAGGCGCCCCCGTCCACCGCGAGGTCCGCGGTCTGGATCTCCTTGGCCAACCGACTGCGCAGCTGAGTGGCCACCCGCGCCGACGCGCTCCCGAGAGCCGCTGGCAGCAGTTCTCGCGGGAACACGAAGAGCGTGCGGCGCATCGCGAGCTGCTTCACCAGGGCGCGGTCGGCGTACAGCGCCCGGTCGACGTCCTCGACGCGGAGGCCGTCCACCCGGGCATGCAGCGAGAGGTAGACCGTTGCTGGCTCGGTGGCGTGCAGCACCGTCATGGCCCGAGTGGCCGTCTCCGCGTCCTCGACCCGCGCCCAGGGAGCGAGGGCATGCCGACGACCGATGCGCGCGCGGCGTTCCACGTCTGAGAGGTGCCGCATGGGGCCATCCTGCCTGCCCCTGCGATCATGGGACGAGTGACCCGACGTACCGCCCCTCTCGTCCTCGTCGGCCTCCTTCTCCTGTCGCTGAACCTGCGCCCGGCGGCCGTCAGCGTCGGACCGGTCCTCGCCGAGGTGCGCGCGGGGCTCTCGATGTCGTCGGCGACGGCCGGCCTCCTGACCTCCTTGCCGGTGCTCGCGTTCGCGTGCTTCGGTGCCCTCGCCCCCGCAGCTGCCAGGAAGCTGGGGGTCCACCGGGTCACGATGCTGGCGGTCCTGGTGCTGGTGGTCGGGCTGTTCGCGCGGTCTCTTGCCAGGGACGAGGCGGTGTTCCTGCTGCTCTCGATGCTGGCCCTCGCCGGGATGGCGATGGCCAACGTGCTGCTCCCGTCCCTGGTGAAGCTGCACTTCCCGGACCGCATCGGCCAGGTCACCGCGCTCTACACCACCGCCCTGAGCATCGGGTTGACCGCGACCCTGGTCCTCACCGTGCCGATCTCGGACGCGTTCGGCGGGTGGCGGGTCGGCCTCGGAGCCTGGTCCGGGCTCGCGCTCGTCGCGGCACTCCCCTGGCTCGTGCTCATCCGCCACGACCGCTCCTTGGAGGCCACACCGCGATCGGTGACGTTCGGCGACGTCGCCCGCACCCCGCTCGGACTGGCCATGGCCGGGTTCTTCGGCCTGCAGTCCCTTCAGGCGTACGTCGTCTTCGGGTGGTTCGCCACGCTGTGGCGCGACAACGGCTACTCGGCGGGACACGCCGGGGCGCTCGTCGGGCTCCTCGCGGCGGTGTCCATCCCGCTCTCGCTCTGGGCGCCCGGGGCCGTGGCGCGCAGCAGGGACGCGCGGTGGGTCGTGCTGGCGGTGATGCTCTGCTACCCCCTGGGATATTGCGCCCTGCTCGTCGCTCCGCACGACCTGGCCCTCCTCGGTGCCCTCTTGGTGGGGACCGGCACCGTCACCTTCCCGATCGTCCTGGTCCTGATCGGGCTCCGGTCCCGGACCCCGCAGGGCACCGCGGCCCTCTCGGGGTTCACCCAGTCCATGGGCTACCTGCTGGCCGCGCTTGGCCCGTTCGGCATCAGCACGCTCCACGACGCAACCGGCGGCTGGACCATTCCCTTGCTCGTCCTGATCGTGCTGATGGTGCCGCAGGTCCTGGTCGGGATGTACGTCGCGCGGCCGACGTTCATCGAGGACCAGCTGGCCCGGCGGACGGCCGACGCCGGCTGACGCACGCCCACTGCCGTCCAGACCGGCAGCGACTCCGGCGCGCCACGTTGGCCAAAAGGCTGACCGCGGGGCACCCGTACCGCTTTGATGGTTCCGGATCACCCCAAGACGAGAAGTGGCAGAGGCCCCATGACGACACCGCAGGACCCCAACCAGCCGGTAGACCCGAACGAGCCGGTCCCGCCGACCCCTCCGGTCGACCCGAACCAGCCCTACGGCCAGCCGGCGCAGTACGGAACGCCCCAGTACGGAGCCCCGCAGCCGGGAGCTCCCCAGTACGGACAGCCTCAGTACGGCGCCGGGCAGCCCGGTGCGCCCTACGGGGCACCCATGCCTCCCCCGGGCGAGCAGCCACCATCGAAGGGGATGGCCATCGGCGCGCTGGTGCTTGCCATCCTCGGCTGCATCGGAATCACCTGGATCGTCTCGGTGGTCCTCGCGATCATCGTCCTCGTCAAGGGCAAGGACGGCCGCAACCACGGCAAGGGACTGGCGATCGCGGCGCTCATCATCGACGCCCTCTACTTCCTGGGCCTGATCGTGTTCGTGGTCCTCGCGGTGGTCGTCGGCCTCAACAGCACCACGGTGGACGACCTCAAGACCGGCGACTGCATCTCGGCGAAGGGCCTGGCCAGCAGCGGCGACACGATCGACTCACTCGACACGGTGTCGTGCACGTCGAGCCACGACGGTGAGGTGCTGGCCACCAAGACGCTGACCCAGGACGACGCCGACGGCTACGACTCCTCGGCCGCGAACAGCCTCTGCTTCGACGCCATCACCGCGGCCGGGTCGTCGGAGACCCTGAGCACTTTCGTCGCGAGTGGGGGCAACGTCATCGGACTCACCACGAGCCTCGACCCCTCCGCCGGCGACAAGCTCGCCTGCGTCGGCTTCAACGAGGACGGATCGAAGCTGACGAAACCGATCGGGTAAGCGGGTCAGGCAACCGCACTGGTGGGGTGTCGCGCGGTCGGGGCGCGGCATCCGGGTGATCACCAGCAGGTTGAGCCTCCCGACCGTGCCCGGTCGTCCCATCCGGCAATGCGGATCTCAGACAACGGCAAGCGGAAGGAGCTGGCGCCCGGTCGGGCCGATCTGGATCTCGGTGCCCATCTCGGGGCAGACCCCGCAGTCGTAGCACGGCGTCCACCGGCAGTCCTCGACCTCCACGTCGGTCGACGGGTTGATCGCGTCCTCCCAGTCGGCCCAGAGCCAGTCCTTGTCGAGGCCCGAGTCGAGGTGGTCCCAGGGCAGGACCTCGTCGTAGTCGCGCTCGCGTGTCGTGAACCAGTCGAGGTCGACACCGGTGCCCGCCAGCGCGTCCGTGGCGGCCTCGGTCCAGCGGTCGTAGGAGAAGTGCTCGCTCCACCCGTCGAAGCGGCCCCCGCCCCGCCAGACCTGCTCGATCACCGCACCGACTCGACGGTCGCCTCGGGACAGCAGTCCTTCGATGATGCCGGGCTTGCCGTCGTGGTAGCGGAACCCGATCGCGCGGGCGTACTTCTTGTCCTCGCGGACGGTGTCGCGCAGCTTCTTGAGGCGGTCGTCGGTGGTGACGTGGTCCAGCTGGGCAGCCCACTGGAACGGCGTGTGCGGCTTCGGCACGAACCCGCCGATGGAGACCGTGCAGCGGATGTCGTTGCGGCCGGAGACCTCGCGACCCTTGGCGATGACCTTGCGGGCCAGGTCGGCGATCTGCAGCACGTCCTCGTCGGTCTCGGTGGGCCGGCCGACCATGAAGTAGAGCTTCTCGTGTCGCCAGGCCGAGGAGTACGCAGCCGAGACCGTGCGGATCAGGTCCTCCTCGGTGACCATCTTGTTGATCACCTTGCGCATCCGCTCGGACCCGCCTTCGGGGGCGAACGTCAGCCCGGAACGCCGACCGTTGCGCGAGAACTCGTTGGCGAGGTCGATGTTGAACGCGTCGACCCGGGTGCTCGGCAGGCTCAGCGACACGTTCGAGCCCTCGTAGCGGTCGGCCAGGCCCTTGGCGATCTCGCCGATCTCGGTGTGGTCGGCGCTGGACAGCGACAGCAGGCCGACCTCCTCGAAGCCGGACATCCGGATCCCGTTCTCGACCATGTCACCGATGGTCTCGATCGAGCGCTCCCGGACCGGGCGGGTGATCATTCCGGCCTGGCAGAACCGGCAGCCACGGGTGCAGCCCCGGAAGATCTCGACCGAGAACCGTTCGTGCACGGTCTCGGCCAGCGGCACCAACGGCTTGGCGGGGTACGGCCACGCGTCGAGGTCCATCAGCGTGTGCTTGGTGACCCGGAACGGGATGCCCGGACGGTTGGGCACGACGGCCTCGATCGTGGCGTCCGCGGCGTAGACCACGTCGTAGAACTTCGGCACGTAGATGTTGCCGGTGACAGCCAGCCGTCGGAGCAGCTCGTCCCGCCCACCTGGGCGGTCCTCGTCCTTCCACTCGCGGACGACCTCGGAGATCGCGAGGACGACCTCCTCGCCGTCTCCCAGCACCGCGGCGTCGAGGAAGTCCGCGACCGGCTCCGGGTTGAACGCCGCGTGCCCGCCGGCGAGCACGATCGGGTCGTCCTCGCCGCGGTCGACGGCGTGCAGGGGGATCCCGGCGAGGTCGAGGGCGTTGAGCATGTTGGTGTAGCCGAGCTCGGTGGAGAAGCTCAGGCCGAACACGTCGAAGTCGCGGACCGGTCGGTGGGCGTCGACGGTGAACTGGGGGATGGCGTCCTCGCGCATGATGCGCTCCATGTCCGGCCACACGGCGTACGTCCGCTCGGCGACGATCCAGTCGCGCTCGTTGAGCACCTCGTAGAGGATCTGGACCCCCTGGTTGGGAAGGCCGACCTCGTAGGCGTCGGGGTACATCAGGGCCCAGCGCACCGTTGCCCCCTCGGGCGCGCAGTCCCACTCCTTCACGGTGGAGTTGAGCTCGCCGCCGACGTACTGGATCGGCTTGGACACCGACGGGAGTCGAGGCTCGAGTCGGGGGAAGACGCTCTCGGACACTGGGGCGGGCATGCAGAGACCTCACAAGGATGGGGAACCGCCACAGCCTACGTGGGTTCGTGGAGACGAACGAACGAACGGGCCACCGGCCGGATGCCGGCGGCGCGTGCACAGTCCGTCAGGGCGAGGCCTCCATCGCCTTGGCCGCCGCGGCGGCTGAGGTTGCGCGCAGCTCCACCATCGGCATCATCAAGAGGATCAGGAAGGCCAACACGCCGACCCCGCCCGCGATGAGGAACACGCGGTCCATGGAGGTGGCGAACCCCACCTTGAAGGGATGCGCGAGGACCGGGTTCATCTGGTCGATGATCGATGAGTCGTCCTGGACCCGACCAAGCACGCCACCGTCCGGGGTCGGGTGGCGGAGCGACTCGATGACCTGACCGTCGATCGAGTTCGGGTCGATGCTCGGGTCGTTGACGACCTGGGCCCACGCCGCGGTCTGGGAGTCCTTCTGCACGGCGTCCTCGATGTTGGCGCCGACGCTGCCGAACAGGATCGACAGGAAGACCGCGACCCCGAGCGTGCCACCGATCTGCCGGAAGAAGGTGGACGAGCTGGTGGCGACACCGATCTGGGTCGGGGGCACGGCGCTCTGCATGATCAGCAGCAGCGGCTGCATGCACTGGCCGAGCCCGAGGCCCAGCACGAACATCATGGCCATCACGATGCCGAGCGACGTGTCGGCCCCGGTCCGCGAGAGCAGCAGCAGGCCGATGACGATGAAGCTCGAGCCGATGATCGGGAAGATCCGGATCCGGCCGGTCCTCGAGATCAGCTGGCAGGAGCCGATGGAGGCACCCATCAGGCCCAGCACGAGAGGCAGCATGAGGAAACCAGCCTCGGTGGGCGAGGCTCCGTGCACGATCTGCATGTAGAGCGGCAGCAGCATGATGCCGCCGAACATCGCGCTACCCACGATGATGCTGGCCGAGATGCTCACGGCGGCTGCGCGGATCCGGAAGAGCGAGAGCGGGATCATCGCGGAGGCGCCCATCCGGGCCTCCACCGCAACGAAGACGACCAGCCCCACGGCCCCGGTCACGAACGCGGCCACCGACCGGCCGTCGGTCCAACCCCAGTCGCGCCCCTGTTCGGCCACCGTCAGCAGCGGCACCAACCCGATCACCAACCACACAGCCCCCCACCAGTCGATGCGCACGGCCCCGGTGCTCGGACGGTGGTGGATGTGCAACGTGCGGAACACCACGAAGAGCGCCCCGATCCCGATCGGCACGTTGACCAGGAACACCCAGCGCCAGCCGGCCATGCCCAACAGCTCGGAGCGACCGGCGAAGAATCCGCCGATCACCGGACCGAGCACGCTCGAGGTGCCGAACATGGCCATGAAGTAACCGGTGTACCTGGCGCGTTCGCGCGGCGAGACGATGTCACCGACGATCGCCAGGACCAGCGTGAAGAGGCCGCCGGCCCCGAGGCCCTGGAAGGCCCGGAAGGCGGCGAGCTGGTACATCGACGTCGAGAACGAGCAGAGCGCCGAGCCCAGGATGAACAGCGTGATCGAGAACATGAACAGCTTCTTGCGGCCGTACAGGTCGCCGAGCTTGCCGTAGATCGGCGTCGTCACCGTCGAGGTGATGAGGTACGCCGTGGTCACCCATGCCTGGATGGAGAGCCCTTGCAGGTCGTCGGCGATCGTCCGGATGGACGTGCTCACGATCGTCTGGTCAAGGGCTCCGAGGAACATGCCCAGCATCAGTCCCGAGAGGATCGTGACGATCTGGGCGTGGGAGTACTCCCCGGACTCCTCGGGGGACGTGCCGGCGCTGGAATCACGGGTGGTTGCCATCGGCAACGACTTTAGTGCGGGCTCGAGGGCGGCTGTGACGGCATCCCTGCCACAGTCACCATGTGGACAGCCCAGGGACCGGGAGGGCTGCCCTGACGGCACCGCAGACTCGCCCCGCCCCATCGCCGACCTGTCAGTTTTGGCCCTGAAATGCATGCCGACCTGTCAGTTTTGGCCGCGCAGCGGGGCCAAAACTGACGGGTCGGGAGGTTTCTAGGGGCCAAAAGGGACGGGTCGACGGGGGGTCAGCGGACGGCCAGCATCCGCGGTGCCGCGGTGTAGCGGGTCGGGACGGGTGTGGTGGTGCGCAGGTGGATGTTCTGGAGCAGGCCGATCGCGAGCAGGCTGGCGAACATCGAGCTGCCGCCGTACGACACGAACGGCAGGGGTACGCCGGTCACGGGCATGATGCCCAGGCACATGCCGATGTTCTGGAACGCCTGGAACCCGAACCAGCAGGCAATGCCGGCCGCGGCCACCCGGCCGAAGACGTCGTCGGTGCGCGCCGCGATCCGGAGCGCGCGCCAGAGGATCACGGCCAGCAGCACGATGAGGGCACCCGCGCCCACCAGGCCCAGCTCCTCCCCGGCGACGGTGAAGATGAAGTCGGTGTGCTGCTCGGGAACGAAGCCCGAGCGGGTCTGCGAGCCCTGGAAGAGCCCCTGGCCGAAGAGGCCGCCGTTGCCGACCGCTATCCGGGCCTGTTCGACGTTGTAGCCGGCACCCCGCGGGTCGAGGTCGGGGTTGGTGAACGCGAGGAACCGGTCGACCTGGTACTGCTTGAGGAAGCCCGACGCGACGGCGGCCACGGCGGCCGTCACTCCCCCGGCAGCCATCAGCCCGAGCCAGCGGCGCGGGGCACCTGACACGGCCAGCACGCCGAAGACGGTCGCCGTCAGCACCAGCATCGTGCCGAGGTCCGGCTGCAGCATGATCAGCGTCGCCGGGATGCCGGCAATGAGCAGCATCCCGATCACCTCGACCGTGCCGACCCGGGGCCGCCACCGCCCCTCGGACCGCTCGGCCACGACGAGCGCCATCCCGATGACAACTGCGAGCTTCGCGAACTCCGACGGCTGGATCGACATGCTGCCGAACTGCAGCCACGACCGGGACCCGTTGATCGTGGTTCCGATCGGCGACAGCACGAGGGCCAGACCGGCGATGGACCCGAGGTAGACCAGCGGCGCCAGGATTCGCACCCAGCGGTGGTCCGTGGCGAGCACCATCATCATCAGCACGACACCGATGGCGACGTTGATCAGCTGCTTCTTCACGTACGCCGTGGGGTCACCGGCCGTGAGGTCGTCGCGGTGCGACGTCGCCGACCAGACGAGCAGGCTGCCGAGGGTGAGCAGACCCAGCACGGCCAGCATCAGGAGCCAGTCGATGCGCGGCGTCCGCAACGCTGAGCGGGCGGGCGTGCGGGTAGCGGCAGCCATGTCAGTCCTCGCGAGCCGGGGGCAGGATCGAGCCGTCCTTCATGAACGTGGGCAGGCGCGCCGGCGGGGTGGTGCCCGGGATCGCCGAGTCCTTCGGACGGACGTCCATGCCGTGGATGCCGTACAGCGACTCCCAGATCTTGCGGACCGCCGGACCGGACGTACCGGAGCCGGTGCCGGCCTGGCTGACCATCATGACCACGACGTAGTTCTTGTCGTACGTCGCGACCCAGGACGTCGACTGCTTGCCGTAGACCTCGGCGGATCCCGTCTTGCCGCGGATGTGCACCTTGTCGAGCGGGAAGTCGATGAACTTCCAGGCGAGGGTGCCGACCTTGGGGGTGCCGAGCAGTGCCTGGTCGACGTAGCGCAGGCTCGCCTTGCTGGCGTCGACACGGCCGGCCGCCTCGGGAGCGAACCGCTGCAGGACCGTGCCGTCCGGTCCGACGATCGCCTTGGCGACCCGCGGCTTCCACAGCGTGCCGCCGTTCGACAGGGCGGCGTACGCGCGAGCCAGCTGGAGCGGCGTCACGATCGTGTCGCCCTGGCCGATCGCATAGTTGACGGCGTCGCCGGCGCGGTAGTAGTTGCCCTCGAGGCAGAACTCGTGGGCGAAGACGTGCAGGAAGTCGTTCTGGCCGTTCCGCCTGCTGTCGATCTTGCAGTAGTAGCCCCGCATCGCCTTCCAGTAGGCAAGCTTCCACTTGCGGTCCGCGATCCGGCCGCTGGCCTCGCCCGGCAGGTCGAGGCCGGTCTCGCGGCCGAAGCCGAAGCTCTTGGCCTGCTGGACGAGCGGGTCCTTGGCGTTGACGTCGGTCGGGTCGGTTCCGAACTTCTGCCAGAAGTGGTAGCCGACCCGGTAGAAGAACGTGTCGCAGGACAGCTGCAGCGCCCTGTCGAAGCCGATGTAGCCGTAGGAGGCCGACTCGTAGTTCTTGAACCACCGGTTGCCGACCTGGAAGCCCGACGAGCAGTCGAGCCGGGTCTGCGGGGTCATGCCGTTGTTCAGGGCTCCGACGGCCATGATCGGCTTCCAGGTCGAGCCGGGTGCGAACTGACCCTGGGTCGCCCGGCCCAGGAGGGGAGTCCCGGCCTTCTCGGAGTAGAGCCGGGCCAGCTGCTTCTTGGAGATGCCGCCCACCCACACGGAGGGGTCGTACGTCGGCTGGCTGGCCATCGCGACGAGGCGGCCGGTCTTCGCCTCCATCACCACGACCGCCCCGGAGTCGGCTCGGTAGTTGCGGTGCGTCACGGCGTCGTAGGTGTGCCGGGCGGTCTTGATGGTCTGGGCGAGCTGGCGCTCCACGACGCCCTGGACCTTCGCGTCGATCGAGGTGACCAGGGTGTCACCGGGCTGGCCGACGACCTCGCTGTCGTCGCCGAGCACGCGACCCATCGAGTCGACGGTGACGCTCTTGTAGCCGGGCATCCCGCGCAGCCAGCGGTCGTACTCCTTCTCGACACCGGCCCGGCCCACCGACGAGGCTCCGTTGACCGACTGGTCACCGTCCTTGCCGGCCTGGTCGAGCTCCTTCTCGGTGATCGGGCTGAGGTAGCCGAGCACATGGGCGAGGTTCACGCCGTACGGCCGCGGGTAGGCGCGGACGCTCTGCTGCTCGGCGACCACCGCCGGGAAGTCCTCGGGCTGCTCGAGGATTCGCAGGGCGACCTTCTGCCGGACGTCGCTGGCGACGGGTACGGGCTGGTAGGGCGAGCCGTTCCAGCACACGCCGGGGACGCTGCCGGTCTCGCCGCAGGTGACCAGACGCTTCTTGATCAGCGCAACGCGTTCATCGACCACCTCGCCGAGCCGAGCAACGAGCTTGTCGCGCTGGCCCGACGACATCTTGCCCAGCATGGTGCGGTCCACCGAGACGACCCACGACGTGCGGTTGGCGACCAGCGGGCGGCCCTGGTCGTCGACGATCAGGCCGCGCTGCGGCTGCACGACGATCTCGCGCACCGACTGCGACGCTGCCTGGGCGTGGTAGTCGTCGCCGCCGACGACCTGCATGTAGTAGAGCCGCACGAACAGCGTCGCGAACAGCGAGAAGACGAGTGCCTGGATGACGACCAGCCGCAGCCGACTCTTGTGCGATTCCTGGGAACCGTTGGCCGAGCCGCCGGCGGACGGGCCCCTCACACCGCGGCCCGGTCGGGTTCGAGGCGGCGGAACATCGTCATCACGACGGGAAGCACGAACGGGGTGAGCAGGATGTCCCAGAGCACGGCAACAACGATGACCTGGAGAAGCTCGGTGAAGGCGATGGTGGGGTCGCGCAGGATCACACCGCTCAGCGCGAACAACGAGGTCCCGACGAACGACGAGGCCGCGACCGTGGCCACCACCCCGGTGGCGGTCGGCGTGACGTCCTGCCGCACCCGGCCTGCGACGTAGCCGACGACCACGAGGGCCAACGCCCAGCGGCCGGCCACGTGGTCCGCGGGCGGCGCCAGGTCGAGGAGCAGGCCCGCGGCGAAACCGAGCACCATGGCGAACTGGGCGCCGCGGGTCAGAGCGGCGCCGACGACCACGAGCAGGCAGAGGTTCGGGACGATGCCGTCCCAGGCGAAGTGCGGGAAGACCGACACCTGGAGGACCAGAGCGAGGGCGACCGCGACCATCGCCACGAACGCACGAAGCGCGCTCACCGGAGGCTCCCGTCGGCTTCGATGACGGCCCGGTCGCTCGTGGTGCCGGACGGGACCACCACTCCGACGACGTCGAGGGCGCCGAAGTCGACGTACGGCTGGATGACCGCACGCTGCGAGGTCTCGCGCAGACTGCTGAAGACGCTGGTGACCCGGCCGATCGGGATCCCGGAGACGTACGGCGCCCCACTGTCGCTGCCCCAGGTCACCACGACGTCATCCCTGGCCGGGACCACCGACTGGTCGACGAGCTCGAGGTCGAGACGGCCGTCGCGGCCGAGAACCCCGCGGCCACGCAGGAAACCGACCTTCATGTCGTTGCCGATCCGGGCGCCCACGACCGAGTCGGCATCGAGGATGAGGAGCACCGTAGCCGTGGTGCGGGTGACCCGCAGGACGCGTCCGACCAGCCCGTCGTTGTTGACCACTGTCATGTCGGGCTGGAGACCGGCCTTCGAGCCGGCGTCGATCGTCACCGTGCGCGAGAAGGACTGCGAGGGGCCCAGGCCGACGACCCGCGCCGGCACGAGCGCGTAGCCGAGGCTGTCGGCAGCGGCGGTCAGGCCTTCGTACTCGGCCAGCTTGTTGCGGTCGTAGCCGGCGGTGTGGACCTGTTGGAGCAGCCGGGCGTTCTCGGCCTCGAGGTGGTCGATGTCGGATCGCATCGAGTCGTGTGTCTGGAACCAGTCAGGCACCGCGACGAACGGTCGGATCACGGCGGTCGTGCCGACCTCCACGGGGCCGAAGACCTCGCCCATCGCGCGACGGGCGGGCTCGACGGGCGAGCCGGTGCCGCCGTGGTAGTCGAGCGCCATGAGCGCGGCACACGCCAGCACCAGGGCCACGACCAGCGACGTGGGCGGCCTGCCCCGCTCGTCGGTGTGCGACGAGACCCGCCAGCGACGCTCGCGGCCACCCCGGACGCGGCCGGGTCGCTGCTCGCGGTCCAGCCTCGCCAACGGCGTACGCATCCGGTCGAGCAGGGGCATCAGTACCGCCTCGGCTCGGAGACCAGCACCTGCTGGAGAGCCTCGAACTCCTCGACGCACTTGCCGGCTCCGAGGGCGACGGACGTGAGCGGGTCCTCGGCCACGTGGACGGGCATGCCGGTCTCGTGCCGCAGACGTTCGTCCAGGCCGCGCAGCAGGGCGCCACCGCCCGTGAGCACGATGCCGCGGTCCATGATGTCGCCGGCCAGCTCGGGCGGGGTCTGGTCGAGCGTCGCGCGTACGGCGTCGACGATCGAGTGCAGCGGCTCCTCGAGGGCCTGGCGGATCTCGCTGCTCGACACCACGACCGTCCGGGGCAGGCCGGAGATCATGTCGCGCCCGCGGATCTCCGCCTCGGGCTCGTCGGACATCGGGAAGGCCGAGCCGAGGGTCATCTTCACTTCCTCGGCGGTGCGCTCCCCGAGCATCAGGGAGTACTCCTTCTTCATCCAGGCGACGATCGAGGCGTCGAGGTCGTCGCCCGCCGTACGGATCGAGAGGCTGGTGACGATGCCGCCGAGCGAGATGACGGCGACCTCCGTGGTGCCACCGCCCACGTCGACCACCATGTTGCCGGTGGCCTGGTGCACGGGCAGGCCGGCGCCGATGGCCGCGGCCAACGGCTCCACGATGATGTAGACGCGCCGAGCGCCGGCCTGGTAGCCGGCCTCCTTGACCGCGCGCTGCTCGACCGCGGTGATGCCGCTCGGGACGCAGATGACCATCCGGGGCTTGGCGAAGTGGCGGCGCCGGTGCACCTGCTGGATGAAGAACCGCAGCATCTGCTCGGTGGCCTCGAAGTCGGCGATCACGCCGTCCTTGAGCGGCCGGATGGCGGTGATGTTGTCGGGGGTGCGGCCGATCATCCGCTTGGCCTCGTGGCCCACGGCGAGGATCTCGCCGGTCGTGCTGTTCAGCGCGACGACGCTGGGCTCGTCGAGCAGGACTCCCTTGCCGCGGACATAGACCAGCGTGTTGGCGGTGCCGAGATCCACGGCCATGTCGCGACCGATGAAGCTGTTCGCCATACCTGGTGCCTCGCAGGTTGCTCGTGCTGCCGGGACCGGACCCCTGGGCGGGGCGGTTGGGTGGGCACGACGGTGCCGCCGGCCCGCTGCGAGCGTAGGTTTCGCCGGTCCCCGTTCAGCGGAGGCACGCCGAGACGTCAGTGGCTGGTGTGACTCGTGGTACATGACCTGTGTCGGCGCACGTGCCGACTGCCGCTTCGGCGCAATCGCGCGGTTGTGACGGGTTTCCGCGACGAGAACGTGTCCGACCGGCGCGATTGCGCCAGTAGGGCAGGTCCGAGGGCCGGCTTCAGAGGGCGGGGAACCAGATCGCGATCTCGCGGACGGCGGACTCGGGTGAGTCGGAGCCGTGGACCAGGTTCTCGCGGTTGGAGAGCGACAGGTCGCCGCGGATCGTCCCGGGTGCGGCCTTGCGGCCGTCGGTGGCGCCGTTGATCGCACGCACCACCTCGATCGCCTCGTCGCCCTCGAGCACCAGCGCGACGAGAGGGCCGCTGGTCACGAACGCACGCAGCGGCGGGTAGAAGTCGCGCTCCACGTGCTCGGCGTAGTGCTCGTCTGCCTGGGCACCGTCGATCTGGCGGTGCTCCATCGCCACGATGCTCAAGCCCTTGGCCTCGAACCTGGACAGGACCTCCCCGACGAGGCCGCGGCGGACCGTGTCGGGCTTGAGCAGGACGAGGGTGCGCTGAGTCATGGCTCGCACCCTATCCAGCCAGGTCGGCCGCTCGATCGACCACGTCCCGCGGGGCCGCACCCACCGCGTCGTCGGCCGTGACCGGCGCCGAGGAGACCCGCCGAAGCGGGATGTGCCCACCCCAGACCCCTGCCTCGACATCCTCGGGCTCGTCGACCGGACCGCCGTCGCGGGCCTTCATCGACGCCTCGAGGAGGGGTACGGCGAGGACCGCCGTCGCGGCCAGCTCCTTGCGCGAGTTCGCCCGCAAGGTGGCTGCTCGGCCCGGGATCATGTGGTCGACGATCAGGTCCAGCGCGCGAGCCCGCTCCGCCTCGTCCTCGACGACCCGGGCCGGCCCGATGACCACGGCGGAGCGGTAGTTCATCGAGTGGTGGAACGACGAGCGTCCCGCCACCAGCCCGTCGAGCTCGGTGATGGTGACGCAGACCGTCGCGTTGCCCGCTCGGCGCAGCCAGCCGGCGGCGACCGATCCGTGCACGTAGAGACTGCCGCCCTCGTCGGGGCCGTCGACGTCGATGGCGAACGCGGCCGGCAGCACGACAGGGTGCTCGCCGACGACCACCCCGAGGTGCGCCACCAGCGCGTCGGCGAGGAAGCGGTGCAGCTGGTCGCGGTCCTCGACCATCCGGTTCCGGCCGCGGTTGACCGTCGTACGTGCCGTGGGCGAGAGCGAAACGGTGGTCATGTGCTCTAGTGTCCGAGACAAGTGGCCCGACGTCACGGGCCATTTCAATGCCGATCAGACAGGCCAATCAGACAGGCCAATCAGACGAGGTCCCCCATGACGACCCTGCCGGTCCAGCTCGACCGCACCACACCGGTCCCGCTCGGGGTGCAGCTGTCCGGACAGGTCCGCGAGCTCGTGCTCGCCGGCACCCTGCCGCGCGGGACCCGGTTGCCGAGCAGCCGGGCGCTGGCCGCCGACCTCGGCGTCTCGCGTTCGGTGGCCGAGCAGGCCTACGACCAGCTCCTCGCCGAGGGCTGGGTCGAGGCCCGGCAGGGTTCGGGCACGTTCGTCGCCTCCACCGGTGACCATGCGACGCGAGACGCCCGCCGGCCGCGGCGGCTCGAGCCCGCGGCACCCGACCTGGTCCGCCTGGACGCCGGCACGCCCTGGATCGACCCGCGGCACGCGGCCGGCTGGCGCCGGGCGTGGCGCGATGTGTCCACGGCCCGGCCGCCTCGGGGGTACGACGACCCGCGCGGCATCCCCGCGTTGCGCGCGGCGCTCGCCGACCGCCTGGCCCGCACCCGCGGCCTCGTCGTCGACCCGGACGAGGTCGTCGTCACCAACGGCACCACCGACGGGCTGCGGCACGTGCTCACCGTGCTGCGCCCCGGCCCGGTCGGCCTCGAGGATCCGGGCTACCGGGCCGCGGTCGAGACCGTCCGCGGCCTCGGCCGGGAGGTGCGCAACCTGCCGGCGACGACAGCCGTCGCCGACCTGACCGGCCTGGTCGCCACCTACGTGACCCC
>JAOPXM010000066.1 GCA_025965125.1 Nocardioides sp. | reverse complement strand
AAGACCGACCACATCGTGTAGCGGATCGTGTCGTTGAGCTCCTTGGCCCGCTTGCCGGCGGAAGTCGTCATGCGCCCAGTGTCTCAGGCGGACCCGAGGAGCTGGTCGACCGCACGGTGGGCGGAGGCGACGCACGCGGGGATGCCGACCCCGTCGTACGCCGCCCCGCAGACCGCGAGGCCGGGCACCAGCGCGACGGCGTCGCGGATGCGGGCCACGCGGTCGAGGTGGCCGACGGCGTACTGCGGCAGGCCGCCACCCCAGCGCTGGACGTGTGCGTCGACCGGGACGGCGGACAGTCCGGTGGCCTCGCCGAGGTCGGCCAGCGAGATCGCCACCAGCTCCTCGTCGGCGACCTGGAGGGTGGCCTCCTCGCGGTGCCGGCCGAGCGAGGTGCGCAGGAACAGCAGGTCCTCGCCGCCCGGGGCTGCCCGGCCGGCTTCTCGCACCCAGCCCCACTTGGCGAAGGAGAACGTCGAGGCCTTGATCCGGTGGCCGTCGACGGGGGGCACCAGGAAGCCGGACGAGCCGATGGCGACCAACCCTGGGGCGTCGACGGCCCGAATAGCGAACGTCACGACGGCCATCGACGCGGACTCGATGCCGGCCAGCTCCATGGCCGCCACCGGCGCGAGCTCGCCAAGCAGCCGGGCGGTGGGTGCCGCCGGGGTCGCGAGCACCACCAGGTCCGCGTCGAGCAGCTCGGGATGCGTGGTGGGTCCCAGCGTGAGCTGGAAGCGCTCGTCGCCCGGCCTGCCGGCGCGCACCAGCCCGCGCACGGTCACTCCCGTGCGGATCTCGAAGTCCGCCGAGTCCGCGACCGCGTCGGTGAGGCCGCCCATGCCTCCGGGGAGCCCGGCGAAGACCGGCAGGTCGTACGTCGTCGGGATGACGGCCGCCTGCTCGAGCAGCGAGCCGCGCTCGGCGAACGCGACCAGCTGCGGCATTGCCGCACGGGCCGAGATCTCCCGGGCGTTGCCGGCGTACACGCCGCCCAGCAGCGGCTCCACGAGCCGGTCGGTGACCTCCGGCCCGAAGCGACGGTCGACGAGCTCACCCACCGAGATGTCGCCTTCCAACCGCTCGGGCGGCAACAGGGCCTCGCGGCGCACCCGCTCGAGCCCGGGGTCGGACAGCACGCCGGAGGCGGCCAGCTCATCAAGGTCCAGGGGCACGCCCATGAGGGAGCGCGGCAACCGACGCAGCTCGCCGCGAGTCCAGATCCGGGACGAGGCGATCGCCGGGTGCACGACGTCCAGGCCCAGGGCCCGGGCCAGCTCGACGCCCTCCGGACGACGGTTGAGCATCGCCTCCGCACCGACGTCGACCCGCACACCGGCCACCTCGCGGCGCCGCAGCTTGCCGCCGATCTCGGTCGAGGCCTCGAGCAGGGTGACGCGGTGGCCGCCGGCGGCCAGGTCCCGCGCGGCGGTGAGTCCGGCGACGCCGCCTCCGACCACGACCGCGCGACGTCCTGAGCTCACCGGCTCAGGCTACGCATGCCACGGGAAAGGCCCGGCCCCGACGCGGGTGCACACGTCGGGGCCGGGAGTCGGTGGGTTCAGGCGCTGGCCTCGAGTCGGCCGAACGCGCTGCGGTGGAAGACCAGCGGGAGCGAGGTGTCGCTGTGCTCGACGGCGTGCAGCCGAAGAATCACGATCGTGTGGTCGCCGGCCTCGACCTCCCGGTAGATCGAGCAGTCGAACCGGGCCAGTCCCTCGTCCAGGGTGACGGCACCGTCCCCGGTGGCACTGACCGGCACGTCGTCGAAGCGGTGGTCGACCGGTCCGGCCAGCCGACGGCAGACGTCCCCGTGGTGGTCGGCGAGGATCGTGAGCCCCAGGTGGGCGGCCCGGCGCAACGTCGGCCAGGTCTTCGACGTGTTGGCCACCGAGAACGACACCAGCGCGGGCTCGAGGCTCACCGAGGTGAACGAGCTCGCGGCCAGCCCGACCAGCTGGTCGTCCACCTCGGCGGCGACCGCCACCACCCCGCTGGGGAAGATGCCGAAGGCCTCGCGGAGGCGCGCAGCGTCGAGGTCCTGGTTGGTGGTCAGCCGGGTGATGGTCATGCGGGGACTCCAGTCCGGCGGGCGAGCAACGTGGAGATGACGGGCCGAGCGACCGCGAGCCAGTCGGCGTACGCGGCGGGGTCGTCGTGGGCGGCATCGAGGACGTAGAGACCCCGGACGGGCACGGTGGCGCCGATCTCGACCAGCACCGGACGCAGCGTGAGCTCCGGCGCCAGCGCATGGCCCGGTCCCCCGCCGAGCATCAGGGGCACGGCGACCCCGCTGATCCCGTCGGTGGCGAAGCGGTCGAGGAACAGCTTCAGCAGACCCGTGTACGTCGCTTTGTACGTCGGGCACGCCACGACGACGAGGTCGGCCCCGCCAACCTCGGCGACCAGGCCGGCAATGTGGGGGTCCTGCCAGTCGAGCAACGACGCCCCGAGCGTCGCAAGGTCCACGACCAGGTCAGGTTCGGCACCGGACAGCTCCCGGGCCACCAGGACCGCGGCGGCCAGGGTGCGCGACTGCGGCTTGGGGTTTCCGACGACGACTGCGACGCGCAGCGCGGCAGTCATGATGCGGCCCTCCGGCCATCGGCGGCGAAGGGGACCTGAGCTGAGACCGCGGTCGGGTGGGGGTGCTCCCACAGGCCGCGCTCGGCCAGGATCGGCAGCACGCCCTCGCCGAACCAGTAGGCGCCCTCGAGGTGTGGGTAGGCGGACAGGATGA
This sequence comes from Nocardioides sp., assembly GCA_025965125.1. Lineage (GTDB taxonomy): Bacteria > Actinomycetota > Actinomycetes > Propionibacteriales > Nocardioidaceae > Nocardioides. Next base: position 59,801 of record JAOPXM010000066.1, on the reverse strand, counting down.
ACTCGTCGATGCCTACCGAGTGGTACTCCGCGATCCGGTCGGCAACCTCCTCGTGGCTGCCGACGAGCGACGTGCCGGCGCCGCCGCGGACCAGGCCGACTCCGGCCCAGACGTTGGGGTAGATCTCGAGGTCGTCGGTGCTGCCCCCGTTGAGCTCGAGCATCCGGCGCTGCCCCTCGGACTCGCTCTTGCGCAGTCCGGCCTGGACCTTGGCCACCGTCGTCGGGTCGATGCCCGAGATCAACCGGTCGGCCTCGGCCCACGCCTCGGCGGACGTGTCGCGGGTGATGGTGTGCATCCTGATGCCGAACCGGATCTCGCGGCCCTCGTCGGCGGCCAGCTTGCGGATCCTGTCGACCTTGTCGGCGACCGCCTCCGGGGCCTCACCCCAGGTGAGGTAGACATCGGCGTGCCTGGCGGCCACCCGCCCGGCAGCCTCCGACGAGCCGCCGAAGTAGATCGCCGGGACCGGGTCGGGGATCTGCCCGAGGCTCGCGTTCTCGACCTGGAGGTGCTTGCCCGCGAAGTCGACGGTCTCCCCGTCCCAGAGCGCCCGGACGATCGTCAGGAACTCGTCGCAGCGCTGATAGCGGGCCTCCTTGTCGAGGAAGTCGCCGAACATCCGCTGTTCGTGGCTCTCGCCGCCGGTGACGACGTTCAGCAGCAGCCGCCCACCGGACAGGTTCTGGAAAGTGCCCGCCATCTGCGCGGCCAGGAACGGCGAGATCAGCCCGGGACGGAACGCGACGAGGAACTTGAGTCGCTCGGAGACCTGGGTCAGCATCGCCGTGGACAGCCAGGCGTCCTCGCACCACGCGCCGGCCGGTGTGAGCGCCGCCTCGAAGCCCATGTCCTCGGCACCCCGGGCCACCTGACCGAGGTAGGGCACCGACGCCGGCCGGCCAGAGGGCCCCGCGGCCACGCCGTGCCCACCGCCGACTACCTGGCGGCCGTCACCCCCGTTGGTGGGCAGGAACCAGTGGAACTTCAGGTGGGTCTTCTGATCGAGCTGGTCGAGATCCGTCATGTGTCCTGTGCCTTCTCTCAGAGCTGTCCGTGGTTGGGCGGGAAGGTCCCGTCGACGGCGTACCGGCCCAGGTGCTGGACCTTCCAGCCGGCCGGGTCGTGCAGGGTGTGCGTCCGGGCGTTGCGCCAGTGCCGGTCGAGGTTGAGGCTGTTCAGGGCCGAGCGGGTCCCGGCGACCTCGAAGAGCCGTGTCGACACGTCGATCGACGCCTGGGTGCTGGACGCGCGAGCCGCGGCCACGGCCAGGCTGGCCAGTGCCGCCGACTCCGCGTTCAGGTCCGCATCCGCCCGGTCGACGGCGCGCGCGGCCTCGGCCAGGAGCGCCTCGGCGGCTCTGACCTGCAGCTCCATCTCGCCGAACGCGTGCACGACCAGCGGGTCGTCGGCCGCGCGCTCGACCCCGGCATCCGGATAGGGGCGGCTCTTCGTCGTGACGAACGCGGCCGCCTCAGCGAGCGCGGCCCGGGCGATCCCGGCGTCGAGGGCGGCGTGCAGGAGCTGCGCGAACGCGCCGTACGTCTGGGGCCCGTCGAAGGTCGGGTGGTACGGCGTGATCCGCGCGTCCTCGACCGCGACGTGCTCGAGGAGCACGGTGCCGCTGGCGGTGGTCCGCTGACCCATGCCGTCCCAGTCGTCGACGACCGAGACGCCGGGTGCGGTGCGCTCGATCCAGGCGACGTGCAGCGGGCCGTCGACGTCGAGGTGCGCCAGGACCGGGATCCAGTCGGCGAAGAGCGCACCTGTGCTGTAGCCCTTCTCCCCGTTGAGCACCCAGCCCGCCCCGGCGGGAGTGAGTGTGGTCCGGTAGTCGCGGACGTTCTTCGTCCCGACCTCGGACTGGGCGTTGCCGAACCGCTTGCCCCGCAGCACCTCTCCGAAGAAGAACGCCTGTTGGGTGGTGCTGCCCTGGTGGCGCAGCGCGTTGACGTAGACGAAGTGGCTGTGCGGGATCTGCGCGATGCTCGGATCGCCGGATGCGAGCAACCTGAAGATCTCGGCGAGCGTCACCGCAGGCAGCTCGGCTCCGCCGTACGACGCCGGCACGGTGACCGCGAGCAGCCCGGAGCTCGACAGCTCCGCCAGCTCCTCCGCCGGGAGGAGTCGTTCGGCGTCGCGCCGCGAGGCGCCGGCGGCCAGCGCCTCGGCGAACGTGGTCGCGACCCGCACGGCCTCAGCGGCCTCGAGGACGGGGACCTGGGTCGCGACCCGATCGGGGTTTCGAGACGGGCGCAGGACGGCTTCGTCAACCAGCGAGGACTGCGTCATCAGGCGACCTTCGCGGCCAGGTCCGCCTCCATCTCGCGCACGATCGGCAGCACGTGCTGACCGAAGTGCACGACCTCCTCCTGGAAGTGGAGGTAGCCGAGCAGGATCAGGTTCACCCCGAGCCGCTTGTAGGCGAGGATGCGCTCGGCAACCTGCTCGGGCGTGCCGATCAGGCCGGTGCGGAAACCGTCGTTGTACTGCACCAGGTCCTCGAACGAGGAGTCCTGCCACATGCCCTTCTTGTCTCCCGTCGACTGACCGGCCTGCTTGACCGCGGAGCCAAAGCCCTCGACGGCCTCCACGTCGGCCTTGGCAACGATCTCGCGCAGGGTCTCCTTCGCCTCCTTCTCGCTGTCGCGGGCGATCATGAAGCCGTTCAGGCCGAACCTGACCCTGCGGTCGTGCGCGTCGGCGACGGCCGACACGTCCTGGATCTGCTCGGTGATCCCCTCGAGGGTGTTGCCGTTGGAGAAGTACCAGTCGGCCACCCGGCCGGCCACCGCCCGGGCGTCGGTGGAGTTGCCGCCCTGGAAGATCTCCGGGTGCGGGCGCCCCTCTGACGCGATCGGCTTGGGCTTCAGGTCGAAGTCGTGGAGCCGGTAGAAGTCTCCGCTGAGCTCGGCATGCTCGGAGGTCCAGATGGTCCGCAGGTAGCGCATGAACTCCTCGGAGCGGCGGTACCGCTCACCGTGCTCGAGCCAGGGCTCACCCATCTGGACGAACTCGTTCTTGAACCAGCCGCTGACGACGTTGACGGCCGCACGGCCACCGGACAGGTGGTCGGCGGTGGCCAGGAACTTTGCGAGAACCCCGGGCTGCCACATGCCGGGGTGGACGGCGGCGATCACCTTGAGGCGCTCGGTGGCCAGCATGAGGGCCAGGCTGAAGCTGGTCGACTCGTGCTGGTAGGCCGCGCCGTACGACGCCATGTAGCGCACCTGCGAGAGGGCGTAGTCGAAGCCGTTGTTCTCGGCGAGCTGGGCAAGCTTCTTGTTGTACTCGTAGCCCCAGTCCGTTCGCTGCTCGATCTTGCTCACGACCAGGCCCCCGCTGACGTTGGGCACCCAGTAGGCGAACTTGAGCGGCTCCGAGATGAAGGGGGCGTTCGGGGCGGGTGCGGCACTCATGCTCTCTCCTCTGTGCAAAACTGCGTATGTCGATCAGATTGCTTGACTATTGGCCGCGGTGCAAGGCAGGACCCACCTTGCGGCGGGCGATTCCGGCGATCGGGTGACAGGCTCTGCCTTTCACCGGGCTTGACTGGTCGTCCATTTAATTATTGTATCTCTATTGGTTTAATAGTCTAAGTGCACGCCAAGGACCCCCGTGCGGATCGAACAGCTCGAGTACCTCGCGGCCGTGACCCAACACGGCTCCCTGCGGCGCGCCAGCGAGAGGCTGCACATCTCGCAGCCGGCGCTCAGCGAGGCCGTGAGCAAGCTCGAACGCGAGCTCGGCGTCACCCTCCTCGACCGGCACCGGTCCGGAGCCCGGATCAGCAGCCGCGGTCGCGACCTCCTGCAGAACATGGTCGAGGTCCTCGAGGCGGTCGAACGGCTGCGTCTCGCCGCCGGTGACCAGGCCGCCCAGACCCGCGTCATCCGCCTCGGCACGGTCAGCGCGGCCACCTCGACGCTCCTCGCCCCCGCGATTCGTGACTTCCGTGAGACGCACCCGGCGACCACCGTCGAGGTGATCAACACCCAGCAGTCCGACATCCACCAGGGACTGCTCGAGGGGACCCTCGACCTCGGCCTGGTCAACGTGCTCGAGGGCGATGACCCGCCCGCCGAGCTGGCCGGCACCGGGCTGGTGCACGGCCGACCCGTCGTCGTACTCCCCGGCGGGCATCCGCTGACGGCGTACGACGAGGTGGACATCGACCAGCTGCGGCAGGAGCCGTTCGTGGCCATGCGCGCGGGCTACCTCATGCACCGCTTCGCGCACCGCCTCTTCGGCGCAGACATGCCGGCGGTCAGCTACACGACCGACGGCGCCGAGCTCGGCAAGGTGATGGTGGCAGAAGGACTCGGGCTCACCGTCCTGCCCGACTACAGCGTCATCGGCGACCCGATGGAGCGGGCCGGGATCATCGCGTACCGACCCATCGCCGGAGACCGCACGGCCGTGACCTTGGTGGTCCGGCAGCGGCCCGGCGGCCACGTGCCGCAGCCGGTACGCCGACTGCTCGCGACGTTGGTGGCGCAGGCGCGGGCGCACCGGAGGCAGGGTGACGGGGGAACCCCGACGGGCAGGTCCTCGTCCCAGACGGCATGACCCGGTTCTCCCGCGCGCCTCGCATTGCCATCAGCGTCTCCTCGCTCGCCCTGGTCGCCGTGATCGTCGCGGCCTGTGCCGCGGGCGGGTCCGGCGGCAACAGCCCTCAGGGCTCCACGCAGCCCGGCAGCGCCCAGCTGTCTGAGCAGAGCAAGCTGGATGCCCCGTCCGCCGCCAAGGCCGAGCGCCATGCAGCGAACGGCGAGGGCCTCCAGAACGGCGACAGCTTGGCCTACAACAGCGTGTCATCCCTCGACGCGGCCGAGGTGGCCACCGGTGGGGCCCCCGCGGCCCCGTCACAGCCCGACTCCCTCACCGCGCTGGTGATCTCCACCGGCGCGGTCTCGCTGCAGTCCGACGATGTCGAGCAGGCGCGGTTCGAGGTGCAGAAGGTGGTCCTCAACCATGCCGGCCAGATCACCGAGGAGGAGACCCGCACCAACAACGACGGCGAGATCAAGACGTCGCTGATGGTGCTGCGGATCCCGAGCAAGGACTTCAGCACCGTGATGGGGGCGCTCGAGAAGGTGGCCGACCTCGAGATGTCGAGCAGCAACTCCGAGGACGTGACCACGCAGGTGATCGACAACTCGGTCCGGATCCGCGTCGAGCGCCGGAGCATCGCCCGGATCCAGACCCTGCTCGACCGGGCCCGCACCATCCGCGACATCGTGCGGATCGAGAGCCAGCTCACCCGTCGCCAGGCCAACCTCAACTCGACGCTGCGTCGCCAGGCCTACCTGACGGACCAGACCTCACTGTCCACGATCACGGTCACCCTCGAGCGCACCAAGGCCGGCGCCGTCGCACCGGTCGTGCACACCCACTTGCAGATGGACACCACCGGGTTCACCGCCGGCCTGTACTCGGGTTGGCGCCAGCTGACCGCTGCTGCCGTGGGGATCGCCACGTTCGCGGGGATCTCGCTGCCGTGGCTGGTGGTCCTGCTCCTCCTCGCGCCGTTCGCGTGGCTCGGGGGCCGACCCGTCGTCCGCCGACTCCGCACGCCGGAGGTCGAGCCGGCCGCCTGAGCTTCGCTCTAGGCTCGGCTACGTGCCCGACGCCGCGAACACCCGCATCGCTGTCCTGATCGACGCCGACAACACCTCCGCCAACCACGCGAGCGCCCTGCTCGACGAGGTCGCGCGGTACGGCGTACCGACCGTCAAACGGGCGTACGGCGACTGGACCACCCAGCAGCTGGTGAGCTGGAAGAAGGAGCTCAACCGGCACGCGATCCAGCCGGTCCAGCAGTTCGCCTACACGACCGGCAAGAACTCGACCGACTCCGCGCTGATCATCGACGCGATGGACCTCCTCTACTCGGGCAACCTCGAGGCGTTCGCGATCGTGTCGAGCGACAGCGACTTCACCCGGCTCGCGACGCGGCTGCGGGAGTCCGGCAAGACGGTCTACGGCCTCGGCACCCGTCGCACGCCGGCCTCGCTGGTGGCCGCGTGCGACAAGTTCATCTACCTCGAGGTGCTCGGCGACGACGACCCGACCGACGACCCCGAGCCGGGCGACCGGGACGACATTGACGACTCCGACAGCGAGGGTGGACCGCGGCTGCCGGACCTGCGCCGGCTGCTGACCACCGCGATCAACCGCACCTCGCACGAGGACGGCTGGGCCAATCTCGGGTCGGTCGGCAGCTACCTGAGCACCAGCAACGCCTCGTTCGACCCCCGCAACTACGGCTTCGCCAAGCTCGTCAACCTGGCCCGCGCCCAGGACTACCTCGACGTCGATCACGACACCGGAAACGCCCCCAAGGTCCGCCTCAAGGCCGGTCGCCCGACCAAGAAGTCCCCCCAGAAGACCGCCGAGAAGAAGGCCGCGCCAGCCAAGAAGTCCGCCCGGAAGCGATAGTCCGTGACGGAACTGTCGTGATTTGCCCGATTCGACGACAGTTCCGTCACGGACTATCCAGAAATTGGGTAGCCCTGGACGAACTCGGTCAGCCGTTTCAGCTGGTCGGGGTCGGTGGCGGGGATGACGCCGTGACCGAGGTTGAAGATGTGGCCCCTGGCCGCGCGACCGGCCTCGATGATCTCGGCCGCCCGGGACGTCATCAGGTCGGTGGGCGCGAAGACGAGGGTCGGGTCGAGGTTGCCCTGGACGACCCGGTCGCCCACGAGCGGGATCGCGGAAGCCAGCGGCGTACGCCAGTCGACCCCGACCACGTCGGCCCCCGCCTCGCCCATCAGGCCCAGCAGGTTGGCGGTCCCGACGCCGAAGTGGATGCGGGGTACGCCGAGTGCGCCCGCCCGCTCGAGGACCCGGGCCGAGTGCGGCATCACGAAGGCCTCGTAGTCCTGCGGCGTCAGGGCGCCGGCCCAGGAGTCGAACAGCTGGACGGCCGAAGCGCCGGCCTCGACCTGCACCTCGAGGTACGCCGCGGAGATGCCGGCGATCTTGCGCATCAGCGCATCCCAGACGTCCGGCGCGCCGAACATCATCGCCTTGGTCTTAGCGTGCTCCTTGGACGGCCCGCCCTCGACGAGGTACGACGCCACGGTGAACGGCGCGCCCGCGAACCCGATCAGCGGTGTCGCGCCCAGCTCCGTGACGAGACCACGGACAGCCGCGGTGATGAACGGGACGTGCTCGGGGGTGAGGTCGGGGATCGCGTCCACGTCCGCGAGGGTCCGCACCGGCCGGGCGACGACGGGGCCGACTCCCGAGACGATGTCGAGCTCGACTCCCACGGCCTTCAGGGGCAGCACGATGTCGGAGAAGAAGATCGCGGCGTCGACGCCGTACCGGCGCACCGGCTGCAGCGTGATCTCGACGACGAGGTCGGGGTTCATGCACGACTCGAGCATGCCCACGCCCTCGCGGACCTTGAGGTACTCCGGCAGCGACCGGCCCGCCTGGCGCATGAACCACACCGGCGTGTGCGGCACGGGCTCGCCGTGGGCGGCCTTGAGGAAGGCGCCGTCGCGCGGGTCGGGGCTGGTGGTCACGGTCACAAGCCTCGCAGGTCACCCGGCGTGTTCGCACATCGGTTGGAGACACCCAGACCTACTGTGAACCCATGGTCGTCCGACAGGAGACGCACCCGGGGACGGGTGCGGGCGCGGTGCCTCCGGAGTTCCAGGAGGCCGTGGACAGCATGCGCGCTGCCCGACTGCGCCCCGAGATCTTCTGCGAGGAGATGCCCGCGCCCCAGCGGATCGCGCCGTACGCCGCAGCGCTCTCGGCCGACGTGACCATCGACGAGACCGACGTGGGGACCGGCCGGATCATCCTGCTGCACGACCCCGCCGGCAACGACGCCTGGGACGGCACGTTCCGGTGCGTGGCCTACGCCCGGGCGGACATCGAGCTCGACCTGATCACCGACCCGATGCTGGCCGACGTCGGCTGGTCCTGGCTGACCGAGGCGTTGGACGCCCACGGCGCGACCTACGCCGCGTCCTCCGGCACCGTGACCCGGGTCGCCACCGACAGCTTCGGCGGGATGGCCGACGAGGGCGGCACGGCCCAGCTGGAGATCCGGGCCTCCTGGACGCCGCTGCCTTCTCCGGACGCGCCGCCCGGAGCCCCCCTGGACGTCGGCCCCCACGTCGAGGCCTGGGCCGAGATGCTCTGCACCGCGGTCGGGCTCCCGCCCGTGCCGGACGGCGTCACCGTCATGCCGAGCCGTCGCGGTCAGCGAGGCTCCGCGCGCTGATGTCCTCCGAGCCGCCCGAGACCGAACCCGCCGAGGAGCCCGAGACAGCCGAGCCCGAAGCCGCCGAGCCCGAGGCGCCACCGGCCCCGCTCCTGACGCTCCGCGACGGGCTCCCGGCACTCACCGACACCGAGGCAGCGCTGCTCGAGGTGTGCGCGGGCCTGGCTGCCGGAACCGGCCCGGTCGCGATCGATGCCGAGCGTGCGTCGGGCTACCGCTACTCCAGCCGGGCCTACCTGATCCAGCTCCGACGCGAGGGCACGACCACCTCGCTGATCGACCCGATCGCGTTCGAGTCCCTCGCTCCGCTCCAGGCCGTGCTCGAGGGGACCGAGTGGATCCTGCACGCGGCGACCCAGGACCTCCCTTGCCTCAACGAGATCGGACTGGTGCCGACTGGGTTGTTCGACACCGAGCTCGCGGGGCGCCTGCTCGGCTACCCACGCGTCGGGCTCGCAACCCTCGTCGAGACCAAGCTCGGGTGGCGGATGAAGAAGGAGCATTCCGCTGTCGACTGGTCGACCCGGCCACTGCCCGCACCATGGCTGGAGTACGCCGCCCTCGACGTCGAGGTGCTCGGCGAGCTGCGCGACCTGCTCGCCGACGAGCTCGTCGCCGCGGGCAAGGACGACTGGGCCCGTCAGGAGTTCGAAGCCCTCAAGAGCTTCGTGCCGACCGAGCGCGTGGACGCCTGGCGTCGTACGTCGGGCATGCACCGGGTCCGTGGGCGTCGGGGGCTGGGCGCGGTGCGTGCGTTGTGGGAGACGCGCGACGCGATCGCCGAGCAGCGCGACGTCACGCCCGGTCGGATCATTCCCGACGCGGCGATCGTGGCGGCGGCCCAGGCGATGCCGACGGACCGGGCGGCGCTGCTGTCCACCAAGGGTTTCCACGGCCGGGGCGCCGAGCGCTACGCCACCCGCTGGGTCGACGCCCTGCGCGAGGTCTCGGAGATGGAGGAGCGCGACCTGCCGACGCGCACGCCACGCGGTGACGGCCCACCGCTGCCGCGGGCCTGGGCCGAGAAGGACCCGGTGGCCGCGCGGCGCCTGGTGCTGGCGCGCGAGGCGATGGCGGTGCTCGCCGAGGAGCACAACCTGCCGGTCGAGAACATCCTGACGCCCGACTACCTGCGCCGCACGCTCTGGACTCCGCCGCGGGTGCGCGAACCGGGCGGCCTGCTCGACGCCATCGTCGAGATGCTGGCGGGCTACGGCGCGCGCAGCTGGCAGATCGCGCTGACCGCACCGGTGATCGCGAGCGCCATCCTCGACGCGGACGCAGAGGCTGCCGCCGGGCCGGTCGTCGTGCCGAAGGACGCGATCGACGACGAGGCTGACGAGGACCTGGGCGGGGACGACCTCTAAGGGCTCGGGCTCTCGGTCACGCTCGCCGGGTCGAGGACGGCGCGCGACTCCTCGTCGATCTGGGTGGTCAGCGCGTCGATGTCCAGGACGCCCGGGGCGTAGACCAGCTCCTGCAGGCTCGCCGACACCGCGTCCTCGAGCTTGGGCAGGTCCTCGAGCAGCGGCGGCAACCGCATCGATCGCACGGCGTTGAACACGTTGGGGTGCGCAGGCAGCCGACCCGGCTGCAGGAAGTCGTCCGAGAAGGCCACCTGCAGGTTGGCCGGGGCCAGGTAGCCGGCCTGCGCGACCCGGCGCACGGAGTCCGAGGACGTCGCGTGGACCAGGAAGTCCGCGGCCTTGGCGGTGCTGGCGGCGTGCCGCGAGATGCACAGGCCCGTGATGTCGCCGACCGTCGCGGACGTGTCCAGCACCGGCATCGGCATCACGTCGAACTCCAGGCCCTGGATGGTCCGCAGCTTGGGCACCAACGACCGCTCGCCCTCGATCATGCCGAGTCGCCCGCGCTCGAACCACTGAAGCGGTGTGGCCCTGGCGAGCTGCTTGTCGGTGAGGGTCAGGTGGGGGTCCCGGAGGAGCTGGAGCGTGCGGTCCAGAGCCGACCGGGAGCCGTCACTGGAGAAGGACAGCGACGTCGGGCTGGCGTCGTCGTTGAAGGGGTCGCCGCCGCCCGAGTAGATGAACGGCGAGAGGCCACGCAGGGTGGGGTCGATGTAGACCCCTCGCGTGCCCTTGCGGGGCCGGGTTGCGAACTTGGCCGCCGCGGTGAACTGGTCGAAGTTCCAGCCGCGGTGCTCGTCGTCGCCGGGGGCCGGCAGCAGGCGCTGGCGCATCCGTGCGAAGTCGATGAGCGCCGTGTTGTAGAAGATCACCATCGGCGAGATGCCGTAGGGCATGCACTGCAGCCGGTTCTCGGTCGCGAACGCCTCCAGGGCGTTGCGGGAGTAACCGTCACCGAAGTCGACTCCCCGCTCATCGAGGAGCTCGTCGACGGGCTGGTTGACGTCCTTTGCGCGCATCCATGCCAGGTCGCCCCGCGACACCATGAAGACGTCGGGGACCTTGCCGCCCTTCTCCAGCGCGTCGACGAGGCCGGCGTGGTCGGGCCAGGAGCGGATCGCGACAAAGCTGTCGTCGGACAGCGAGTTGTAGGTGTCGACCATGCCTTGGTAGGCCGCGATCTCGTTCTGGGTGCCCCACACGCCGAACGTCAGGTCGACGGGCTTCGCCGAGTGCTTCGGCGGCTTCGGGTCCTTGCCGTTGGTGTCGCAGGCGACGCCCGCCACGGACAGCGTCAGGAGCAGGGCCACGAGGAAAGCCGTACGTCGATGCCGCGGCACTCGGTGGCCTCGGTCCGGGCGTTCGGGCGTCACTCGCACCTCACCTGCTCGTCGGGATCGGCCCGGAACGCGGGCCGCAGCCACCCTACCGAGTCGTACCGACACTCCCTGCCGTGTCGTGCCGCGATCCCGGCGGGTGCATCCCTACGATCGGTCGGTGATCCGTGTCCTGCTCCCGTCGCTCGTGGTCGCCCTGCTCGTGAGCGGGTGCGGTGCAGGTCACGACGACGCGGCCGACGCCCGGCCTTCCGTGCCTGCCGGCGCCGAGCGGAGCACTCCCCCGTCCCCGGACTCCACTGCCAGCCGACCCCCGCGTCCGCGCCGGGCTCCGTCGAGCCACCCGACGCGGCCCCCAGGCCGCGACTCGAGGGGCAAGTCGGCGATGGTGCTGCCCGTCCTTGGTCGGTCCGCCCGGTCCGCGACGCTGGCCCACCTGCTCGCCGTGGACGTGATGCCGACACCCACCCGTGACGGCTCCTGGGTCGTCGAGGACCAGGGCCCCGAGGGTGACCGCGCGGTCGGCGCGTGCCAGAAGACGCCGCTCGTCTCGATCGGCGCCCTGACCGCGACCCGCCGCGTGTACGCCGCCGACGCCGGCGGCGCCCGGGCCACCCAGGTGGTCGCCAGGTTCGCCGATGCCAAGTCCGCGTGGCGCGCCCACGAGGTGCTGGCTGCGTGGCGCGAGGACTGCGAGACGCGCCTCGACTTCCCCCGCAAGGACGTCGGCCCGATGCAGGACGTCCCGGTCGCTGCCGGCGTCGGGGCGAGCTACGCCGCGGCGTACGGCCCCAGGCCGGAGGCGCAGGGGGTCAGCGCCGGCTTCGGCATCGTCCGGAAGGGGTCCTACCTCTCGATCGTCGACATCTCCTCGCCGCCGGCGGAGTGGCCGCAGCGTCGGGACCCGGCGCGGGCGGCGGTCCGCCGGATCGCCCGGACGTTCGGCTAGACGGGCCGGACGAACCGATCAGTCGATGCGGTGCCGCTCACGGGCGGCCGCCAGCACCGCGTCGAACATCGCCCGGTCCAGCGCCGCGCCCTCGCGGCGGATGGCCGCCTCTTCGAGCACGATCAGCCGGTCCAGGCGCACCTCGCTGGGCCGCCGCTCGTGGTCCCAGTCCCCGACACCGACATCCATCCAGTGCCGGCCCCAGCGCGCCTCGTCGGCGGCGTCGCGGTCGTGGTCCTTGCTGGTGAGCATCAGCCCCAGCCACTGCGGACCCCGCCGACCGATGAGCAGCACCGGCCGGTCCTTGCCGCGGCTGGCGTCCTCCTCGTAGGGCACCCATCCCCACACGACCTCTCCGGGGTCGGGTCGACCGTCGACCTTCGGCGCGTAGGAGATGACCGAGCTGGGCGCCGCACGAGGTGTGGGCCGGGCCCTGCGAAGCAACCGCGAGACGAGGCGGCCCGGGCCGCTCACGACGAGCCGCCCAGGAAGATGTCGAGCACACCGGACCGGGAGCGCCTCACGGCGCGTGGCCGCTCGTAGCGGCTAATTTCGGGACCCGGGGCTGCCGCGGTCCGGCGTGCTCGGCTCACAACGGTACTGGCTCAGCCAAGCCGGTGCTGGAGTTCCGCGTGTCCCGCGGCCTCGAGCTGCTCGGCGAGCACCAGCATCCGCTGTACCTCGGCGTCGGTGGGCTCCGACAGACCCGCCCGACCGGTGGCGACGACCCGGGCGAACGCCGCCGCCCGGAACAGCACGTCGGCCAACTCGCTGCTCGCGATGCCGCGCAGCACCTCGTCGATCATCGCCTTCAGCTCCTCGGGTCCGGGAGGGTCCGCGACCCCGGCCACGACCTGGGCGACCTGGGCCCGGGCGCGTCCCGCGTCGTACTCGCGGGAGACGGTGACCGGGTCGGCGTACACCCAGGACCGCAACAGGTAGAGGCGCCACAGGCACCCGGCCAGCGAGTCGGCGGGCGAGCCCGACCAGACCTCAGCAATGGCCTCGATGCCCTCGGTGTCGGCGAGGTGCAGCAGCCGTTCGGCGACCTCCGCGTCACCGCTCTCGCGCGCCCCGCGCACCAGCAGGTGCGCCGCCCGGTCGGCCGCCTCACTCACCAGCGCCGGGTCGTCCCCGCCGATCATCTCGGCGAAGAACCCGGAGCTCCGAGTCATCGGGCGGTGGTGCGGGCGGTCGCTCACCCGTTCACCTTAGGCCGGTGACCCGAGCGCCTTGCGGATGCGCTGGTCGCTGACGGGGTACGGCGTGCCGAGCTGCTGGGCCCACAGAGAGACGCGGTACTCCTCGAGCATCCACCGCACCTGCCGCAGGTGCGCGCCGGGCGGTCGACCGTCCGGCAGCGCCTCCAGCTGGTGGAGGTAGGCCTCCTGCAGGTCGGAGATCTGGTCCATGAGCTGTCGGTCCCGCTGGACCGCGCCGCCACCCGAGCCCAGACGCTCGCGACGCTGGGTCAGGGCGGCGAGATAGCGGGGGTAGCTGCGCAGCTGGGCGGTCCCTGCCTCACCCACGAACCCGGGGTGGACGAGCCGCTCGAGCTGCGCCTTCAGGTCCGACAGTGCGGGCAGCATGGTCATGTCGGCACGGCCGCTCAACGCCTTGTCTGCCGCGCGCCAGGTCTCCAGCACCCGGATCACGTCACCGACGACGCGCCGCAGCTGCTCGTCCTGCCCGGCAACCACCTCGGCCCGCAGCGCGTCGTACGCGACCTCCGTGCGCGCCGGTGGCCCCGCGTCCACCAGGGCCTGCACCACGGCGGCCCGGCAGTCCTCGAGCAGCTCGGCGACCGAGGGGTACGGCGAGCCCGCCAGTGCGAGCTTCTCCACGTTGGTCAGGGACTCGAGCACCGACTTCACCGGCGATGGCGTCTCGATGAGCAGCAACCGCCGAACCCCGAGACGGTGCCTGGCCTGTTGCTCCGACTCCGAGCCGAAGACCGCCAGTCCGACCGTGGTGCCCTCGTCGACGAGGGCGGGGTACGCCGTGACCTCATGGCCGGCCCGCTTCTGCGTGAACGACGCCTCGATGGTGCCGAACACCCACGACGTCGCCCCGGTGCGGGCGATCCCGCTGGCGGTGGCCACCTCGGCCATCGCCTGGGCGAACTTGGGCAGCAGCGGCTGCTTGAGGGCCTCGAGGTCCTTGCCGCGGGCCTGCTCCTGGCCGGTGTCGTCGATGACGCGGTACGTCGGCCGCAGGTGCTCCGGCACCTTGGTCCAGTCCCAGGCCTCGCGCGGGACCACGACACCCTTCGTCGATCGGAAGTGTCGCTCCAGGGCGTCGAGCAGGGGCTCGTCCCCCGGCGGCACCGTGGCCAGGAACTCGCGGGAGGTGTTGGGCGCCGGCACGAAGTTCACCCGCAGGTTCTTGGGCAGGCTGCGGATCAGCTCGGTGACCAGCTCCTCACGCAGGCCGGGCACGTTCCAGGAGAAGTCGTCCGCGGCGACCCGGTTGAGCGTCGCGACGGGCACGTCGATGGTCAGGCCGTCGTCGCGCGCCCCCGGCTCGAAGTGGTAGCTGATCGGGAACGTCAGCCCCTCTGCATCCCACTGCTGCGGGTAGTCCGCCTCCCGGACCTGTTCGGCCGTGTCGTGCGTGAGCATCGCCGGGTCGAACGTCAACAGGTCGGGCTGCGTCTGCCGGGCACGCTTCCACCACTGGTCGAAGTGCGCACCGCTGACCACCTCGGCGCCCACCCGTGCGTCGTAGAAGTCGAACAGGGTGTGCTCATCGACCACGATGCCGCGCCGGCGGGCCCGGTGCTCGAGCTCCTCGGCCTCCTCCAGCAGCCGCCGGTTCTCCTCGAAGAACTTGTGCCCGCGTCCCGAGGTCAGCTGTGACCACTCGCCGTACACGAGCGCGTGCCGGATGAAGAGCTCACGCGACAGCGGCACGTCGACCTTGCCGTAGCTGATCAGCCGGTCGGCGACGAGCGGTACGCCGTACAGCGTGACCTTCTCGTTGGCCATCACCGCTGCCCGCTTCTTCGAACAGTGCGGCTCGGAGTACGTCCGCTTCACCAGGTCCTTGCCGAGATGCTCGGCCCACTCCGGCTTGATCGCGGCGTTCTGCCGCGCCCACAGCCGGCTCGTCTCGACGAGCTCACCGGCCATCAGGAACTGCGGGTTCTTCCGGTGCAGCCCGCTTCCCGGGAAGATCGCGAACCTCGCGCCCCGCGCCCCGACGTACTCCCGCATCGCCGGGCGCCCACCCTTGGCCGAAGACTTCTCCCGCTCCTCGAGCAACCCGATGTGCGACAGCAACCCGGACAGCAGTGCCTGGTGGATCCCGTCCGCGTCCGGCGTGTCAGCCGGTTGCCCCACCTCGATGCGCATCTCCTTGCACACCTGGCGCAGCTGCGACTCGAAGTCCTGCCACTCCCGCACCCGCAGGTAGTTGAGGAACTCGCGCCTGCACATCCGCCGGAACGCGCTGCTGCTCAGCTCCTTCTGCTGCTCCTTGATGTAGCGCCACAGGTTCAGCCACGTCAGGAAGTCGCTCCCCTCCGCCTTGAACCTCGCATGCAGCTGATCCGCCTGAGCCCGCAGCTCCGCCGGCCGCTCCCGGGGGTCCTGCAGCGAGAGCGCTGCCGCAATCACCAGCACCTCCCGCACACACCCCAGCCGCTCCGCCTCCAGCACCATCCGCCCCAACCGAGGGTCGATCGGCAGCCGAGCCAACCTCTTCCCCACCTGTGTGAGCCGTGGACCGGCGGGAGCCCCACCTCGCCGCCGACCCCGGCGGTCACCGGGACCCGGGCCCAGGGGTTCCGAAGGCCGTGGTTGGGCCTGGCCCCCCTGGAGCGACGAAGGAGCGGAAGGGGCGGTAGGCCGAGGCGGCCCCTCGCCCCGCAGGGGCGGGAAACCATGCTCGCGACGGCTGTCGGCCTCGGTGTGGGAAGCCGGGTCCACCTGCGCGATCGCTCCCAGCTCCGTCAGAAGCTGAACCCCCGCCGCGACATTCCGCTTGTCAGGAGGCTCCACGAACGGGAACCGCCCAACCTCTCCAAGCCCCAGGGAGGTCATCTGCAAGATCACCGACGCCAGGTTCGTCCGCAGGATCTCCGGATCCGTGAACTCCGGACGCGCCTCGAAGTCCTCCTCGGAGTAGAGCCGTACGGCGATCCCTGCCTCGACCCGCCCGCACCGCCCGGACCGCTGTCGCGCCGACGCCTGGCTGATCGGCTCGATCGGCAGCCGCTGCACCTTGGTCCGCACGGAGTACCGACTGACCCGGGCGACACCCGAGTCCACGACGTACCGGATCCCCGGCACCGTCAACGACGTCTCCGCCACGTTGGTGGCGAGCACCACCCGCCGCCCCGTGTGTGCCTGGAACACGCGATGTTGTTCCGCGGCCGACAGCCGCGAGAACAACGGCACGATCTCGAGCCCCCCACCCCGCGTCGACGCGGCCAGGTCGCCCAGCGCATCCGCGGTGTCGCGGATCTCCCGCTCACCGGGCAGGAACACGAGAATGTCCCCCGGCCCCTCGGCCGACAGCTCCTTGACCGCGTCGACGATCGCCTCGGTCTGGTCCCGGACGACCGCCTCGCCCTCCTCATCCTCCTCGTTGAGCTCCAAGAGGGGTCGGTAGCGAACCTCCACCGGCCAGGTCCGTCCGGACACCTCGATGATCGGTGCCGGCTTGCCGTGCCGGTCCGAGAAGTGCTCCGCGAACCGCTGCGGGTCGATCGTCGCCGAGGTGATGATCAGCTTCAGGTCGGGGCGTTTCGGCAGCAGCTGCCGCAGGTAGCCGAGGAGGAAGTCGATGTTGAGGCTCCGCTCGTGGGCCTCGTCGATGATGATCGTGTCGTACTTCCGCAGCTGCCGGTCACGCTGCAGCTCGGCCAGCAGGATGCCGTCGGTCATCAGCTTGACCCGGCTCGCCTTCGATGTCCGGTCGGTGAACCGGACCTGGTAGCCCACCAGGTCTCCGAGCTCGGTCTTGAGCTCGGACGCGATGCGTTCGGCAACGGAGCGGGCCGCGATGCGCCGCGGTTGTGTGTGCCCGATGAGGCCCTGCTGGCCGCGACCCAGCTCGAGGCAGATCTTCGGAAGCTGCGTCGTCTTCCCCGACCCGGTCTCGCCGGCGACGATCACGACCTGGTTGTCGCGGATGGCCGCGGCGATGTCCTCGCGGCGCTGGGTGACCGGCAGCTCGGGCGGGTACGAGATCGCGAGCTGCGGGGCGGGCATGATGCGTCCATTCTGCCCGGCCACCCCGAAGAGGGCGAAGCGGTTACGACGGCTTGCTAGAACACGTTCTACCCGCGACGATCTGGCACATGAGTGAAGCGACGGGGAACGCCGACGGGTACGACGTGGTCGTGGTCGGGTCGGGTGGCGGCGCGATGACCGGCGCCTACCTGGCCGCGAAGGCGGGTTTGTCGACGGTGGTCGTGGAGAAGACACCGCTGATCGGCGGCACCTCGGCGTACTCCGGTGGGGCCTGCTGGCTGCCGGGCAGCGAGGTGCAGCAGCGCGCGGGCATCCCGGACTCCACGCAGAGCGCGCGGACGTACCTCGACGCGATCCTCCAGGACCCCGACCCGGCCAAGGTCGAGGCATTCCTGATGCACGCGCCCGAGCTCGTCGCCCAGCTCGAGGCCGACGACGGCATGGACTTCGAGTGGCTGCCGTTCGCGGAGTACTACGACGCCCCCGGACGCGTCCCGTGGGGACGCTCCATCCAGCCCACGAACATCAAGCGGGCCGACCTGCCGGCCGACGTGGGCGACCTGGTGCGCCCCCCGGTCGAGCGGGACCGCGCCGGCGAGGGCGGCCGCAACACGCTCAGCGGTGGGCAGTCGCTGATCGCACGGCTGGCCACGATGTTCGTCCGCGACGGCGGGACGATCCTGACGAGCCTGCCGATGACCGGCCTCGTGACCGACGACGACGGGCGGGTCACGGGCATCGCGGCCATGTCGCCCGAAGGACCCGTCACGATCCGGGCCCGGCTCGGCGTGCTCGTCGCGGCCGGAGGCTTCGAGGGGAACGCCGCGCTGCGCGAGCAGCACGGCGTACCGGGTGACGTGGCGTGGACGATGGCGCCCCACGGCACCAACACCGGCGAGCCCATGCAGGCGGCGATCGCGATCGGGGCCGCCACGGACTTCGGCGGCATCGGCTGGTTCTGCCCCGGGCTCGAGCAGCCCGACGGCGGCGGGTCGTTCACCCTCGGCTTCCGTAGTGGCGTGATGGTCGACGCGACCGGCAACCGGTATGCGAACGAGTGCCTGCCCTACGACCGGTTCGGCCGCGAGATGGCCAAGGCACCTGGCCGGATCCCGTCGTGGTTCGTCTTCGACTCCCGGGAGGGCGGGCGGCTGCCGGCCATCGCGATGCCGGAGGGCGACCCTGCCGACCACCTCGCCGCCGGCACCCGGAAGCAGGCGGACACGATCGAGGAGCTCGCCGGCCTGATCGAGGTGCCCGCCGACGCGCTGGCCACCACAGTCGAGCGGTTCAACCAGTTTGCGGCGACCGGTGTCGACGAGGACTTCGGGCGCGGCAATGACGAGTACGACACGTTCTTCACCGGGGGCGACGGTCCCAACAAGGCACTGGTGCCGCTCGACCAGGGACCGTTCTACGGCGCCCGGTTCGTGCTCTCCGACCTCGGCACCAAGGGGGGTCTGGTCACCGACGCCGCCGGCCGGGTGCTCCGCGAGGACGGCTCGGTGATCGCCGGCCTCTATGCCTCCAGCAACTCCACGGCCTCGGTGTTCGGCCCGGTCTACCCGGGCCCCGGCGCACCCCTCGGCTCGGCGATGGTCTTCGCGTCCCTGGCCGTCCGGGACATGCTCGACTGAGCGCCGGGCCTGACCGGCTCAGGTGTTGCTGCCGCCGGTGTCGCCCGTGGTGTTCCCGGAGCCGTCCGGCTGCACCTGGTCCTGCGGAGCAGTGCCGGGAGGCAGCTGACCGCCGCCCGGGAGACCCTGGCCGGGCATGCCCTGGGGCGGCTGGCCCGGCAGCTGCTGCTGGAACTGGCCCGGGCCACCACCGAACCGGCCACCGCCCCCGGGGCCGAAGTTGCGGTCGTTGCCGCCGGAGGTGGCGGCTCCGAGGGCGGCACCACCGGCGCCGCCGAGGATGAGTCCCGCCACCGCCACGGCGGCGACTGCTCGCATCCCCAGGACCCGGTCGCGGAAGCGTGGCCGGGGGTCCGCAGGCACCTGCGGGTACGGCGGGTACGGCGGCGGTGGCTGCTCCGGATACTGCTGGGGGAACTGCTGGGGAGGCTGCTCTGCGGCCGGTACCTCGCTGGGGGCCGGATCTGTCGGTTGGGTCGGCTCGGTCATGGCACCGACGTTCGGCGCCCGCACTGTGGCCAACCTGTGGGCCCGTGATGAGGAACACGTGAAAGTCGTGTGGACAGCACAGATCGTTCACAGCAACAGCACAGTTACCCTCGAGACCGTGGTGCCCATGGACCTGACCCGATCCGACGGCGCCCCCCTGCGTGTGCTCGTCGTCGACGACGAGGTGAACCTCGCGGAGCTCGTATCGATGGCATTGCGCTACGAGGGCTGGCAGGTCGCCATCGCGCACACCGGCACCAAGGCCGTGTCGACCGCGAAGGACTTCCGCCCCGATGCGGTCGTCCTCGACATGATGCTGCCCGACTTCGACGGGCTCGAGGTGTTGCGCCGGATGCGCGCGACCGACCCCGACGTACCGGTCGTCTTCCTGACCGCCCGCGACGCGGTCGAGGACCGGATCGCCGGCCTGACTGCGGGCGGCGACGACTACGTGACCAAACCGTTCTCCCTCGAGGAGGTGGTGGCCCGGCTCCGCGGCCTGATGCGCCGAGCCGGTGCGCAGCAGTCATCCAGCTCGTCGGTCCTGACCGTCGGCGACCTCAGCCTCGACGAGGACAGCCATGAGGTGTTCCGCGAGGGGACCGAGATCGCCCTGACCGCCACCGAGTTCGAGCTCCTGCGGTTCCTGATGCGCAACCCGCGCCGGGTGCTGTCGAAGGCACAGATATTGGATCGGGTGTGGAACTACGACTTCGGCGGCCAGGCCAACGTCGTCGAGCTCTACATCTCCTACCTGCGCAAGAAGATCGACGCCGGCCGCGAGCCGATGATCCACACGATGCGGGGCGCGGGCTACGTCCTGAAGCCCACCCAGTGAGCGGCCCGTGAAGCGTTTCGCGTCCCTCACCTCGCGGCTCGTCGTCACCGCGGTGGCGCTGGTCGCGGTCGTGTCGCTGCTGATCGGCACGACGACCGCACTCGCCATGAACTCCTACCTGACGAGCAAGCTCGACAGCCAGATCCTGAACTCGCTCGCCACGTTCGACGGTGGCCCCGGGCCGGGGGGCTCGCTGGGCGCGCCGCCAGGTGCCGGCCTGCGCTTCCAGGGGCGCAACCAGCCGCCCGGCACCCTCATCGCGTTCCTCGGCGACAAGACCCAAGTGGGCTCGGTCCTCACCGAGGACCGCAACAACTCCCGACAGGTCTCGAGCACCGGCCTCGACCTGCTGGGCAAGGTGCCCCTCGATGGCGCCGTGCACGAGGTCCACCTCCCGGGGTTCGGCGCCTACCGGGTCACCGCGGTCAGGGCCGATGGGCTGTCGGTCAACACCAACGTGCCCGAGCCCGGGATCCTGGTCACGGGGCTGCCCTCCTCCGACGTCGACGACACCCTGGCGTCGCTGATCTGGTGGGAGGTCCTGCTCACGCTGCTGGGTGTCGTCGTCGCCGCCGGCGTCGGCCTGGTCGTCGTACGACGACAGCTGCGGCCGCTGCGCGAGGTCGCCGACACCGCCCACGCCGTCTCCGAGCTGGACCTCTCCGCGGGCGAGATCGAGCTGGGCGAACGCGTGCCGGAGCGCCTGACCGACGAGCGGACCGAGGTCGGCCAGGTCGGCGCGGCGCTGAACACCCTGCTGGCGCACGTCGAGACGTCGCTCGAGGCGCGGCATCGCAGTGAGCTGCAGGTGCGCCAGTTCGTGGCGGACGCCTCCCATGAGCTGCGGACACCGCTGGCGACGATCGCTGGCTACACCGAGCTG
This sequence comes from Nocardioides sp., assembly GCA_025965125.1. Taxonomy (GTDB): domain Bacteria; phylum Actinomycetota; class Actinomycetes; order Propionibacteriales; family Nocardioidaceae; genus Nocardioides. Next base: position 38,855 of record JAOPXM010000066.1, on the reverse strand, counting down.
GCCCGCGGGCGACCCGACGACGTCGACGCGGTCTCGCTGGCGCTCGGCAAGGTCGACGAGGAGTCCGCCCGGATGACCTCGCTGGTCGAGGACCTGCTCCTGCTCGCCAGGCTGGACGCCGGCCGGCCGTTGGAGCGCGAGCCCGTCGACCTGACCCGGATGCTGGTCGAGGCGGTCTCCGACGCGCGCGTGCTCGCCCCCGACCACCACTGGCGGCTGGAGCTGCCCGAGGACCCCGACGACGCCGTCGACGTCCCAGGTGACGAGCAGCGGCTCCACCAGGTCGTGACCAACCTGTTGACCAACGCCCGCAAGCACACGCCCGCCGGCACCACGGTCACGGTCGCGATCCAGGCCGACGGGTTCTCCGTGCACGACGACGGTCCCGGGTTCCCCGCCGACCTGCGCGACACGGCGTTCGAGCGGTTCGCCCGCGGGGACGCGTCCCGCAACCGTGAGGGCGGCGCTGGGCTGGGCCTTTCCCTGGTGGACGCGATCGTCACGGCCCACGGCGGCACCGTCCTGCTCGCCAGCGCGCCCGGCGACACCACCATCCGGGTCGCGCTGCCGCGCTAGTCCCAACCCTTCACAGGCACCGGACAGTCGGGTCCGACGGGCTGCCCAGAACCTGCCGACATCGTGGCGGACATGACGACTCAGACGTTTCGCGAGGCCAGGCCGGACAGTCCTCGAGCACCCGGAGCCGACCCCGCGACGGGCCCTCGTCCCGCGAGTGCCATCGCCGCACGCTTCTCGCAGCGGTCGTGGGAACGCATGGCGCTCGCGGTGCTGCTCGGCGGGACCGGGGTCCTCTACCTGTGGGGGCTGAGCGAGTCCGGCTGGGCCAACTCGTTCTACGCGGCCGCCGCCCAAGCCGGGTCGGACTCGTGGAAGGCCTTCTTCTTCGGCTCCTCCGACGCGGCCAGCTCCATCACGGTCGACAAGACCCCGCTGTCCCTGTGGCCGATGGGCCTGTCCGTACGGATCTTCGGGCTCTCCTCCTGGAGCATCCTGGTGCCCCAGGCTCTCGAGGGCGTCGCCGCCGTCGCGCTGTTGCACGCCGCCGTCCGCCGTACGACGGGATCGGCGGCCGCCGGGCTCCTCGCCGGTGCCGTGCTCGCGCTGACCCCGGTCGCCGTGCTGATGTTCCGCTTCGACAACCCCGACGCGATGCTGGTGCTGCTGCTGATCGGTTCGGCGTACGCCACCCAGCGCGCCGTGGAGGCGACCACCGACGGCGGCCGCCCGGTGCGGTGGCTGGGCTTCGCGGGCGCCCTGGTCGGGCTCGCCTTCCTGACCAAGATGCTCCAGGCGTTCCTCGTCCTTCCGGCCCTCGCGCTGGTGTATCTCCTGTTCGCCGCGGTCCCGCTGTGGAAGCGGTTCGGGCACCTGCTGGTCGGCTTCGGCGCCATGGTGGTTGCCGGGGGTTGGTGGATCGCGATCGTCGAGCTCTGGCCGGCCGCCTCGCGTCCCTACATCGGTGGGTCGCAGGACAACTCGATCCTCGAGCTCACGCTGGGCTACAACGGGCTGGGCCGGCTGACCGGCAACGAGACCGGGTCCGTCGGCGGCGCCGGCGGGTGGGGCCAGACCGGGATCCTGCGGATGTTCGGCTCCGAGGTCGGGTCCCAGATCGCCTGGCTGATGCCCGCTGCGCTGATCCTGGGCGTGGCCGGCCTGTGGTTCGCGCGTTCATCGGACCGGCTCGACTCCCGCGGCGGCCGCCCGGTTCGGGTCGGGCTGACCCTGTGGCTGGGCTGGCTGCTCGTCACAGCGTTGACGTTCAGCTTCATGGCCGGGATCTTCCACGCCTACTACACGGTCGCGTTGGCACCGGCTGTCGCCGCCCTCGTCGCAATCGGGGGGCTCGCGGTCTGGCGCCGTCGCGAGTCCCTGGTCGCGGCCGCGGTGCTCGCCGCGACGACCGCCTTCACCGCCACCTTCGCGTTCGCGCTGCTCAACCGGTCCGACTGGATGCCCTGGCTGAAGTACGTCGTCCTGGTCGTCGGTCTCGCGACGGCGCTGCTGATCGGGGCAGTGAGCCAGCTGCCCAAGCGGCTGGCGCAGGTGGTCGCCGCAACGGCGGTCCTCGTGGCCCTGGCCGCGCCGACGGCGTACTCGCTCTCGACCGCGGCCACCGCCCACACCGGCGCGATCCCGTCCGCGGGTCCCGCCACCACGTCGACGTCGAGCGGGCCCGTCGGGCTACCGGGCGGGATGCGCGGTGGCACTCCCGGCGGGGCTCCCGGCGGCGCTCCCGGCGGCACCCGGGCGTCGACCGGTGGCCTGCTGGACGGGAGCACGCCGAGTGCCGAGCTGACGGCCCTGCTGCAGACCGACGCCAACACGTTCACCTGGGTCGCGGCGGCGATCGGCTCGAACTCCGCCGCGGGCTACCAGCTGGCGACCGGCGACCCGGTGATGCCGATCGGCGGCTTCAACGGCAGCGACCCGAGCCCGACCCTCGCGCAGTTCCAGACCTACGTCGCCAAGGGCGAGATCCACTACTTCATCGCCAGCGGGGGTGGGTTCGGCGGTGGCGGTCTCGGCAGCGACAGCGGCACCAGCGCGCAGATCAGCACGTGGGTGTCGCAGAACTTCACGGCGACCACGGTCGGCGGGGTGACGCTCTACGACCTCTCGGCCGGCGTGGTCTAGGACGTCTGGCTCACGACGTCTGGGGAAGGATCGAGACCAGGGCCGGCAGCGACAGGGCCATCATCGCGAGCAGCTCCTCACGGGTGACGCCGGCGGGGTCGACCTTCCAGGAGAGCACGAGGTCCTCGGTCATGGCTCCCCAGCCGCGCATCAGCAGCCGAGCGGCGGGCGTGTCGTCGATGATCTGGCCCTGGGCGTCCTCACGGAAGATCCGGTCGGTGAGGGCGGACCGGGCGTCGTCGTAGATCTGACGGATGGCCTCGTTGCCCCCGGCGGCGCCCTTCACCAGGGACAGGTAGCCCTCGTAGTTGGCGATGACGTAGTCGACGTACGCCGTCACGGACGCCAGCAGGCGCTCGATCGGGTCGCCGGTCACCGGCGGAGCCGTCTGGGCGATCAGGTCGTCGGCGGCCCGGCGCACGACGGCCTCGTGGAAGGCGTGCTTGTTGCCGAAGTAGTGGTAGAGCAGACCGCGGGAGATGCCGGCCTCCTCGGCGAGCAGGTCGATGGACAGCTCGTCGAGGGACCGGGTGGCGAGCAGCCGCACACCCAGGTCGAGCAGCTGCGAGCGCCGCTCGTCGGGGCTGAGCCGATTTCGCTGGGCCCGATTTCCCTGGGCCCGATTTCCCTGGGCCCGATTTCGCTGGGCCCGGGTGCGATTGCCCCGCCCTGTGGTTGTCGTCACGTGGCCCATCCTATTGACACTTGTTCAATAACGCCAATACCGTCAGGGCATGAGCAACAACCAGCCCCTTCCTGCCTCGGTGCAGCATCTCATCGTGGGCGCCGGCTTCGCCGGACTGTGCGCCGCCATCAAGCTCCAGGAGGACGGAGAAACCGACTTCCTCGTGGTCGAGAAGGGTTCCGACGTCGGGGGCACCTGGCGCGACAACACCTATCCGGGTGCTGCCTGCGACGTCCCCAGCCAGCTCTACTCGTTCTCGTTCGCACCCAACCCCGACTGGACCTCGTCGTACTCCCCCCAGCCGGAGATCCAGGCCTACATCAAGAAGGTCGCCGAGCGCTCGAACGTGCTGGACCGGTTCGTGTTCGACACCGCCGCGGAAGAGGCCGCCTGGGACGAGAAGACCGCTCAGTGGGTCGTCCGTACGTCGGGTGGCACCGTGCGGGCCCGCACGCTGATCGTCGGCGCCGGCGGTCTCTCCGAGCCCAAGCTGCCCGAGATCGAGGGCATCGGCGACTTCCGGGGCGAGCTGTTCCACTCCGCCCGGTGGAACCACGACATCGATCTGACCGGCAAGCGGGTGGCCGTCATCGGCACCGGCGCCTCGTCGATCCAGATCGTGCCGGAGCTGCAGAAGGTTGCCGGCCATGTGGACGTCTACCAGCGGACCGCGCCCTACGTCGTCCCGCGCAACGACCGGACCTACACCCGCGTCGAGCGCGCCCTGTTCCGGCGGCTCCCGGCCCTGCAGAAGGCCTACCGGACCGGCATCTACTGGGGCAAGGAGCTCCTCGTCCCCGGCTTCACCGTGAACCCGAAGCTGGCGTTGCCGGCGAAGAAGCTCGCGCTGGCCAACCTCAAGAGGGGCATCTCCGATCCCGAGCTGCGCCGCAGGGTCACTCCGACCTTCGAGATCGGCTGCAAGCGGATCCTGATCTCGAACAGCTACTACCCGGCCCTGGCGTCCGACAACGTCGACCTGGTCACCGACCCCATCGCCAAGATCACCGGCGACGCGGTCGTGACGGCCGACGGCGTGGAGCGACCGATCGACATCCTGGTCGTCGCCACCGGCTTCTACACGACCGAGCTCCCGATCGCGGAGAAGGTCCGCGGCCGCAACGGCGCGAGCCTCGCCGACACCTGGCGCGAGGCCGGGATGGCGGCCTACAAGGGCACCACCGTCCACGGCTTCCCCAACCTGTTCATGATCGTCGGCCCGAACACCGGGCTCGGCCACTCGAGCATGGTCTTCATCATCGAGTCGCAGGTGCAGTACATCCGGGACGCGATCCGCACCATGGGGCTCAACCGCTACGAAACCGTGGAGCCCACCGCCGAGGCGCAGCAGGGGTGGAATGCGAGCCTCCAGCGCCGGATGCAGCGGACCGTCTGGAACACCGGTGGCTGCTCGAGCTGGTATCTCGACGCGCACGGCAAGAACACGGTCCTGTGGCCGCGCACCACCTTCAACTTCCGTCGGTCGCTGTCGGAGTTCGACATCGCTGCCTACGACGTCCAGGCACCCGACACCACCGCAAACCCGACCCGTGAGGAAGTAACCGCATGAAGACGCTCGACGACAAGGTGGTCGTGATCACCGGTGCCGGGTCCGGCATCGGCCGCGCCCTCGCGCTCAACTGCGCGAAGCGCGGCTCGCTGCTCGCGCTCTCCGACGTGGACGAGGCCGGCCTCGCCGAGACCGTCGACCTGGTCAAGGGCGCCGGAGCCCGGGAGGTGCGCAGCGACCGGCTCGACGTGGCCGACCGCGACGCGTTCGCGACGTACGCCACCGACGTGGTCGGACAGTTCGGGCGAGCGAACGTGATCATCAACAACGCGGGCGTCGCGCTGGCAGGTGACTTCACCGAGCTGGAGTACAAGGACATCGACTGGATCATCGGCGTGAACTTCTGGGGCGTGGTGCACGGCACCAAGGAGTTCCTCCCGCACCTGATCGCGTCGGGCGACGGCCACATCGTCAACCTGTCCTCGCTCTTCGGCCTGGTCTCGATGCCGGGCCAGAGCATGTACAACGCCACGAAGTATGCCGTGCGCGGCATGACCGAGGCGATCCGCGAGGAGATGCTCGTCGCTGGTCACCCGGTCGGCGTGACCGCGGTGCACCCCGGCGGCATCAAGACCGCGATCGCCCGCAACGCCCGGGTCGCGGCCAACGAGGACAAGGAAGCTACCGCCCAGCTCTTCGACAAGAAGCTGGCGAGGATGTCCCCGGAGCGGGCGGCCGAGATCATCGTCAAGGGCATCCTCACCAACAAGGCCCGCGTGCTCGTCGGCCTCGACGCGCACGCCCTGCACCACCTGGCCAAACTGACCGGCTCGCGCTACCAGGACATCGTGGCGGCCGCCTCGAAGCGCGTGGTGCCGCCGAAGGCGACCATCGTCTGACCTGCCGGGCCATGGTCCGCGGTCGTCACCCGGGTCCATACTGCGGATAACCAGCGCCGTCGGCGCCTCGGCCGGCGGCGCATAGTGCCGAGGGGTGCCGCATGCGCCGAATGGTCGTAGCCACCACCATCACACTTCTGGTCAGTCTGGCCGTGGTCCCGGTCGTCCGAGCTGATGCGAGCGTGGATCAGCGAGTGGACGGCGCGGCGCCGCCACGGGCTGTCGGCCCTCGCGAGTTCCATCCCATGGCCTGTCGTCGGGGCGCGTTCCCCGACCGACTGGACGTCGACTGCGGCTACGTGCGCGTGCCCGAGGACCGCTCCCACCCGCGGGGGCGCCAGATCCGGGTCGCTGCTGCCGTCGTGCACGCGACCGCCGCCGACCCCGCACCGGAGCCGATCCTCCTGCTCCCCGGAGGACCGAGCGCCGGGGCCATCAGCCGTTTCAGCATCCGGGCCTACTTCTCGGGCAGCACCTGGGCCGCCGACCACGACATCGTGCTGGTCGACACGCGCGGCGTGGGCCAGTCGAGGCCGCGCCTCGGGTGTCCGGAGATCGACCGGGCCGACGTGCGCAACTTCTACGCGCGCCCAGGCGTCGGGAGCCGTGCTCCACGCATCTTCGGTCACGCGCTCGAGCACTGCCGGCGTCGACTGGTCGCAAGCGGGATCGATCCGGCGGACTACACGGTGCATGAGGGCGTTGCCGACCTCGAGGCTCTGCGCCGGGCCATCGGCGTGGACAGGTGGAACCTGATGGCCGTCTCGGCGGACGGCATCCTGGGCATGTCCTACCTGCGTGAGCACCCGGGCAGCATCCGGGCCGCGATCGTCGACTCGGGCATGGCTCCCCAGATGCTGACCGGCATCGACTACGACCGGGGCCTGAGCCAACAGCTGGAAGCGGTCTTCGCGGGCTGCGCCGCGAACCGGGCCTGCCGAGACGCCTACCCGCACTTGCGGCGAGTGTTCATGCGGGCCGTGCACCGGCTCAACCGGCACCCTCGCGTCGTCCACTTCCCGATGTTCCGTCCGCACCCCGTTCACCTCCGGCTCGACGGGGCCGGCGTGTACTTCGACGCCGTGCACCAGATCTTCCCTGGCAACGTCTTCGTGGGTGACGACATCCACCACCTCATCGACTCCATGTGGCGTATCGGCCACGGTCAGCTGACAGCGGTCTACCGCGAGATGTTCGGGACCGGCCCGCAGGTGAACTACCACCAGAACAGCTTCGTCGCAGTCGGGCGGACCATGTCGCTGGAGTGCCACGACGTGACCAACTTCGTGACCCGCCGCGACCTACGTCGAGCGGCCCGCGATCTGCCGATGTACGCCCCCCGCTACCGCAGCCGTTCCTACGACCTGGGCGACACCCTCGGCAACTACCGCTCTCCTGCGGGATGTCGGATCTGGGACGTCGGGCGGGCGCGGCCGCGACAGCATCGTCCGGTCGTGAGCTCCGTCCCGGCCCTCGTGCTCGCCGGGGAGTACGACGGCGGCGTCACCCCCTACACCGTGCACAAGAACGTCCGCGGGCTCTCGCACGCGACCTACGTCGAGTTCCGGGCGGCGAGCCACCAGCAGCTGGCGTTCTTCAACATCGCCCACCGGTGTGCGCGCTCCATCGCGGCCGAGTTCCTCGCCCATCCCCACGCAGCCCCGGACACGTCCTGCGCCGACACCCTTCCGCCGTTCGACTTCACCCCGCCTGCGGGCCGCCCCGTTGGCCGACTGGGCGTGCCGCGATTGCCCGGCATGAGCGATGGACGTTTTCGGCTGGTCGGTTGACCCGGTGTAGAAACGGGGCCGTGACCCCGCAGCCTGGTGACCCCGTCCGCATCGAGATGACGAAGTGGGGCGACCGGCCGCACTGGCAGTTCGAAGGGGTCCTGCTTGGCTCGGACGAGCACGGTGACTGGATCGGCATCCCCGCGGGTTCGCACATGGCGCGGCCGGGCATGGAGCTGCACTCGTCGTGGGACCAGGTCGGCCTGGTGCCGGCCGTCGGCGACGATGCCGAGCGTGGGTGGCTGGCGACGTTCCACGCCGAGGGCAACCCGGTGCGGACCTACGTCGACATGACCACACCGCCGTCCTGGGACGGAGCCGTCGTACGCGCCGTGGACCTGGATCTCGATGTCATCGACGACGATCGCGGTGTCTTCGTGGACGACGAGGACGAGTTCGCCGAGCACCAGGTGCGGTACGGCTACCCGCCCGAGGTGGTGGCGCTCGCCTCCGCCACCAGCGCATCGATCCTGGCCGCGGTGACGGCCCAGCAGGCACCGTTCGACGGCTCGGCGGACGGCTGGCTCGCGAGGCTCAAGGAACTACGACCGGCCGGGTGAGCATTGCCCGCCTGGCGGTGTGGTTCGCTGGTCGCGTGCGGATCGACTTCCGAGCCTCGCCCGAGCCCACACTCGGGGTCGAGTGGGAGTTCGCGCTCGTCGACCGGCAGACTCGCGACCTGCGCAACGAGGCGTCCCACCTGTTCGCCCGTGCGAAGCCACGGCTGCCCGACCCGGATCGCCTGCACCAGGAGCTCCTGCGCAACACCGTGGAGATCGTGACAGGTGTCTGCGGCACGGTCGCCGAGGCGATGGCTGAGCTGCGCCAGACGCTCGAGGTCGTCGTCCCTGCGGGGGACCAGCTCGGCCTCGACCTGTACGGCGGCGGGACCCACCCGTTCGCGTCCTGGACCGAGCAGCAGCTGACCGCGGGGCACCGCTACGAGGAGCTGATCAACCGCACCCAGTACTGGGGACGGCAGATGCTCATCTGGGGTGTCCACGTGCACGTCGGGCTGCCGTCCCAGGAGCGGGTGATGCCCGTCCTCTCGGCGCTGCTCACCTACTTTCCGCACCTTCAGGCCCTATCGGCGTCGTCGCCGATCTGGGCGGGCGTCGACACCGGGTACGCCTCGAACCGGGCACTGATGTTCCAGCAGCTGCCCACCGCCGGGCTGCCGTTCCAGTTCGAGCGGTGGGAGGAGTTCGAGTCGTTCGCGGACGACCTGCTGACCACCGGGGTGATCGAGGAGCTCAACGAGATCCGCTGGGACGTGCGTCCGGCGCCCCGGCTCGGCACCCTCGAGAACCGCGTCTGCGACGGCGTCTCCACGTTCGCGGACCTGTCCGCCCTCGTCGCCCTCATGCACTGCCTGGTCGTCGACCTCGACACCCGCCTGGCCGCCGGCGAGACGCTGCCCACCATGCCGCCCTGGCACGTGCAGGAGAACAAGTGGCGGGCGGCGCGCTACGGGCTCGACGCGATCGTGATCCTCGACGCGGAGTCGAACGAGCGACTGGTCACCGACGACCTTGCCGAGCTGCTGCAACGGTTGGCCCCCGTGGCCGACCGACTCGGCTGTGCCGCGGAGCTGGCGTCGGTCGCCGACATCCCGCAACGTGGGGCGTCGTACCAGCGCCAGCGCGCGGTTGCCGAAGCCACGAGCGGCGACCTGGTCGAAGTGGTCGACTCGGTGGTGCGGGAGCTCCGCGACAGCCTGCGCTGACGGGCGCCACTCCCACCTAGTAGCCACCCGCTGGCTCGGTCATCTCGAGGCGTACGCCGAGCAGCCGCACCGCTCGGTCCTTCTCAACCCGATCGAGCAGCGAGACCGCGGCGTCGGCCAGCAGGTCGGGATCGTTGGTGGGTGCCGGCAGGGTGAGGCTGCGGCTCACCGTGATGAATGGACGGAACCGGACCTTGATCGCCACCCGAGCTGCGGGACGGCCCTCCCGGTCGATGTCCTCGACCACCTTCCGGGTGAGCATCCGGACCGCGGCCGCGACGTCGGCCCAGTCCTCCAGGTCGGCCTGGAACGTCTCCTCCCTGCCGTGCGCTCGCGGCACCCACGGCGAGGCGTCGACGGGGCTGGAGTCGACGCCCCGGCCGAGCCGGTGGAACCACGGACCCATGGTCGGGCCGAGCTCGGCCGCAAGCACCCGCGCATCGGACTCGGCGAGCTGGGTGACGGTGTCGATGCCCAGCGCCGCCAGCTTCTTGGCGGTCTTCTGGCCGATCCCCCACAGTGCGGTGGTGGGCCGCTCCCCCATCACCTCGACCCAGTTGTCCTCGGTGAGCTGCCAGACACCGCGCGGCTTGCCGAAGTCGGTCGCGATCTTCGCGCGCAGCCTGTTGTCGCCGATGCCGACCGAGCAGTGCAGCCTCGTCGCCTCGAGGACCCGACCCCGGATGTGCTCGGCGAACTCGCGGGGGTCGCCGAGGTCGCCGTGGTCCTCGCCTGCACCCAGGAACGCCTCGTCCCAGCCCAGCACCTCCAGCACGACCGGCACGCCGCCCCACTCCAGCGAGCGCAGCGTGGCCATCACCGCGGCCGACGCCTCGTCGTAGGCCTCACGGTCCACCGGCAGGAAGACCGCTTCGGGGGCCTTGCGTGCGGCCAGCCGCAGTGGCATCCCGGAGCCGACCCCGAACTCCCGCGCCTCGTACGAAGCGGTCGACACGACGCCGCGCTCGGTGGGGTCACCGCGTCCTCCCACGACCACGGGGAGCCCGGCGAGCTCCGGGCGCCGCAGCACCTCGACCGCGGCGATGAACTGGTCGAGGTCGACGTGGAGCACCCACCTTTGCTCCGTCATCGCGGTGGCGGGGGCAGCGCTTGCGTGGACTCCATCTGGCTGAGCCCGGTCAGCAGCAGGACGTCAACGATCACGGATCGGAGCTGCACGAGGATGACCTCGGCGGTCATCTCGTCAGCCCGCTCGACCTGGCCGGTCGCCTCGCCGAGTGCGAGCAGCAGTGGCCGCGCCGCAGCCGCCATCCGGTCGTTGGCGAGCTCGGTCGCCACGACGTCGACCGCATCTGCGAGGTCGAGCGCCAGCTGGGAGTACGAGCGGGGAATCGGCCGGCGGTGGTAGGCCGCGACCGCGGTCTGGCGAACCAGCACCCGGGTGCTGCGCAGCGCTCGGTCCAGCGGATCGACGAGCTCGATCATCCGGCGCAGGTTGCCCTTGTGCCGGACCCGGAACGGTGAGGAGGCAACCACCGACATGCCCTCGTCGGCGGCATCCTGCAGCTCACGGATCAGATGGTCGGTCGAGCGCGCGTCGGCCAGCAGCTCGATCCCGCGCTCGGCCTCGCCGTCGGCCATCACCTCACCCGCGGCGCGGAGCAGGTCCGCGGTCTTGCGCATCACCACGGCCGCCTGCTCGCGTGGCCGCCGGAGCGGAGCAGCCGGCACCGCCGTGGCCGCCACCAGCGCCACCGCGCCACCCACGAGCGCGTCGGTCCAGCGGGTCAGCGCCGCACCCGGATCGGGGATCAGGGTGCTGACGACGATCGACTGGACAGCCGCCTGGGTGACGAAGAGCTGACCGCCGTCGAGCAGGAATGCGGCCGACATCGCCAACCCGACCACGATCGCCAGCTGCCACCAGCCCGAGCCGAGCTGGGAGACGAGCAGGTCGGCCAGGAACACGCCGGTCGCGACACCCAGCGTCACCTCCACCACCCGGCGCAGCCGTTGGCCGTAGGACGTGCCGAGGCTGACCACGGCGGCAACCGGCGCGAAGAACGGTGTCTGGTGACCGAGGAGGTCCGAGGCGATGAGCCACGCGACACCCGCCGCGAGGGCGCACTGGACGATCTGCCAACGCTTGGACTTCCAGCGGTCGATCCGGCCCCGGACCGACGTGCGACCGCGGAGCCACATGCGGTCGAGCGGCCCATCCTCCATGACCCCGATCGTGCCAGAGGCCGCTCGGGTCATCGGGTCATCGCACCACCGCCCCCGCGTCCGGGCCGCCCAGCGAGTGGGCGTAGTCGAGAGCGACCTCGAACTGGCCGAGATCGCGGTACCAGACCCGCACCTCGCTGCGACAGCGGACCCGCGCGACCCGGGTGTCGTACTCCGAACACTCCGCCCGGGCCTCGGAGTCCGTCGGTGGCGAGATCGAGGTGCCGTCGTAGTGCTCGATGGTGAACCCGTTGGACGGGTCCCCGGTGATGTCGACGATGGTGTCGTCCGGGGGGATGTAGGTGGCGCTGTGCGGTGTGGCGAGCGCGAGACCGGCGACACCGAAACAGATGCCGACGGCGGCGACGAGCACCGCGATGACGTTCTTCAAGACGTGACTCCCGAGTGTCGTGCGCCGGCGAGCTCCGGCGTACGAACGACGCTAGGAGCCGGCAATGACCTTCGCCGGCAGCCGGACGGTGGCCTGGGGAAAGGCCGACCTGGGGGCGGCTTGTGGACGTCAGCCGGCCCGCCGGAACGCGAGACGCCCGGAGCATCTCTTGTGATGCCCGTTACAAAGGGCAAGGATCAACGCCTCGCCGCTCCACTCACCGAAAAGGGCTACCAGTGGTCTCTCCCATCGATCCCACCTCGGTCGGTTTCCTGCTGGCCGAGAACCGCAGCATGCCGATGCACGTGGGCGGACTCCAGCTGTTCAAGAAGCCGGAGGGTGTGGGCCGCAGCTACATCCGCGAGATGTACGAGGAGATGCGCGACGAACCAGACATCGCACCTCTCTTCCTCAAGCACCCGTACCGCTCGATCGGCACGGCAGGTCAGTACGTCTGGCAACCCGACGACCAGTTCGACATCGAGCACCACGTCCGGCACAGCGCCCTGCCGAGGCCGGGGCGTGTGCGGGAGCTGCTCGAGCTGTGCTCACGTCTGCACAGCACCCGGCTGGCGCGGGAGCGACCACTGTGGGAGGCCCACATCATCGAGGGTCTGCGCGACGGCCGGGTCGCCATGTACACCAAGATGCACCACTCGCTGGTCGACGGTGTCTCCGCGATGCGGCTCCTGCAGAGCGTGCTCAGCACCGACGAGACGAAGCGGGACATGCCCGCCCTGTGGGGCAGGCAGCCCCAGCGGGCCAAGTCCTCCAAGGAGCTCGAGAGGGTCGAGCACAGCTTGGCCGACATCCCCGTCCAGGCCCTGCGCTCGGCGCTGGGCATCACCGCCGAGGCGGCCGGCATGCCGGCCGCCCTCATCAAGACGATCAGCAAGGGCATCAAGAACGAAACCTCGTCGCTGTCCCTGTACGCCCCACGGACGATCTTCAACCAGAGCATCACCGGATCGCGGCGGTTCGCCGCTCAGGACTGGCCCATCGAGCGGCTGCGCGCCATCGGGAAGGTGACGGGCACCACGCTCAACGACGTGGTGCTCGCCATGTGCAGCGGTGCGATGCGCACCTACCTGCTCGAGCTCGACGCGCTCCCCGAGGCTCCCCTCGTCGCGATGGTGCCCGTCGGCCTCAACGCGAAGCAGTCCCACACGGCATCGTCCGAGGGCGGCAACGCCGTGGGCGCCGTGATGGTCCAGCTCGCCACGGATCTGCACGACCCGGCCAAGCGGCTCGCCACGATCCACCGGTCGATGAAGGACGGCAAGGAGGCACTCTCGTCGATGACGCCCGTGCAGATCCTGGCGATGAGCGCGCTCGGTCAGGCGCCGGCCATCCTCACGCCGATCCTGCGCATGCAAGGCATCATCCGGCCGCCGTACAACCTGATCATCAGCAACGTCCCGGGTCCGCGAACCGCGCACTACTGGAACGGCGCGCAGCTGGTCGGCACCTACCCGTTGTCGATCCCGATCAACGGAATGGCACTGAACATCACCTGCACGTCCTACGACGGTCAGCTGGCGTTCGGCCTGACCGGGTGCCGCCGCACGGTCCCGCACCTGCAGCGGCTGCTGACCTACCTCGACGACGAGATCGCCGCCCTGGAGAAGGCCGTCGGAGCCTAGTCCCTCAGGTAGGCGCGGGTGAGCACGGCGTCGAATGCGCGGTCGGAGAGCACCCGCCGGCTCCCGATGACCATGCGGGCACCCCGGCCGGTGGCGTACCGCGTCTTGGGACGATGCGCGGTCGCCGCCTTCACGATCGTCTTGGCGACGGTCCTGGGCCCGCTCGACATCAGCTTGTTGTCGACCCGCTTGAGGGTCTTCGCGGCGCCAGCGGCCTGCTTCTCGTAGGCCCCGCCCCGGCTGGTCTCGATCAGGCTGTCGCGCGAGATCTCGTTCCACTCGGTGAGGATCCCGGCGGGGCGGATGATCACGACGTCGATCCCGAACGGCGCCAGCTCGACCCGGAGGCTGTCGCTGAAGCCTTCCACGGCGTACTTCGTCGCGTGGTACCACGCCCCGAACGGCTCGTAGATGACCGCGCCCACCGAGGAGATGTTGATGATGCGGCCGGTGTTCTGCTCGCGCATGTGAGGCGTGACCAGCTGGGTCAGGCGGGCCAGGCCGAAGACGTTGACCTCAAACTGGCGCCGGGCCTCGTCGATCGGCACGTCCTCGACCGCACCGTAGGAGCCGTACCCGGCGTTGTTGACCAGTACGTCGATGCGGCCCTGCTCGGCGATGATCCGCTCGATGCCAGTGGTCATCGAGGCGTCGTCGGTGACGTCCATGGCAAAGGTTCGGACGCCCAGCTTCTCGAGGTCGGCCATCCGGTCGACGCGACGGGCTACGGCGTACACCTCGAAGCCGGCCTTCTTCAGCAGCAGGGCGGCCTGCTCTCCGATGCCGCTGGATCCGCCGGTGACGAGTGCGACGCGAGTGCTCATTCGCGCATCCTTGCTCAGACCTCGTGCAGCCCGCCACCGACGGAGGCCGCCACCGCGCGCAGCCGGGCCCGGGTGATGTCCGCAACCGTGGCGAGGCCGGCGTTCTGGGCGTTCGAGCCCTCGCGGGTCGGCTCGGCGGAGTTGACGCTGATGCAGCGGCGCGAGCCGCCGTCGGCGACGTTCTGCAGGGCCACGGCGTGCCCGGTCGTACCGCTGCCGGCAAAGAAGTCGAGCACCAGTGCATCGGCGGGCATGGTGCCGAGAATCCGGCGGAGCAGCCCGGTCGGCTTCGGGGACTCGAAGACGTGGCCGACGATCTCCTTGAGCTCGGCGACCGCGGTGTCCGTCGACCCGACCTCCTCGGCGAGCCAGATGGTGGTCAGCTTCTTGCGGCGGCCGTCGTGCAGCCAGTCCTTCTGGAAGACGTCGACCCGCTCACCGTTCTTGCCCTTGATGCGGCGGCAGACCAGGTCATCGGGGCGCCGGTCGATGAGCGGCCGGCTCCAGCGCCACACGGCCGGCCGGCCGTCGCCGAAGACCGGGCTGACCTCCTGGCCGCCCTCGAAGGGCGTCGTCGCCACCCGGCCGGACTCCGGGTCGCCCCAGATCGTGAAGTGCAGCGTCCGGGCGGTGACCGGGTTGAACTTCTTGTTGGTGTTGCGCAGCGGGAGGTGGCGGTACCTCCGGCCGTCCGCGCTGGTCAGCGGGAAGTCGCCCTCGACCACGGTCTCGGTGCTGCTGGCATCGAGGACGCTCTGCTTCGCGTCCCGCGCGTAGACGAGGAGGTACTCGTGGCTCGTCGCGAATCCCTTGCCGAGCTGGCGACCCTTGGGGTTGAGGTTCACCGCGACCTGGGCCAGGAAGTTCCCTTCGCCGTACACGTCGTCCATCAGCAGCCGGAGGTGGGCGACCTCGTTGTCGTCGATGCTGACGAAGATCGCGGCCGTGTCCTTCATCTGCTCGCGCGCGGCCTCAAGGCGCGGTCGCATCATCGCGACCCACGCCTGGTGGCGGGTGCTCTTGGCGTCGCCGGTACGGAAGTCGTCGCGGTAGGCGAAGTCGTTGCCGGTGTTGTAGGGCGGGTCGATGTAGACGAGGTCGACCGCGCCGTACGTCGCCGCGATCCCCGGGAGCACGTCGAGGTTGTCGCCCTCGATGAACGTGTTCCACTCCTGCACGCCCGAACCCTAGTGCGGGACCTCGTCCGCCTCGCGCACCCGGACCCGCGGGACGCCGAGCCAGGCTGAGCGCAGTTGACGCGGAAATCATGGTTTCGGCCGCTCGAACCATGATTTCTGCGTCACGCGGCGCTCCGGGCAGGTCTCAGCGGTAGGCGACCAGCACCGGGCTGGCCGTGACGACCTGGAGGTCCACCGGGTTGCCCGGGATGGTGACCGTGCCCGCGACGTCGCGCCACGGGCCGCCGTTGACGCTGAACCGGGCTGCGTAGGTCGTGTCCACGCGCGGGCCGACCCGACCCGCCTTGCGATAGCCGTGGGTGATGTCGAGGTCCGGGTACGGCGAACCTGGGCTCGTCGTGGCGAGTGCCGCACCGTCGCCGAACTCCCACCCGAACCGGCTCGGCCAGATCCTCAGGTCCACCCGCTGGCCCAGGAGCGTCACCGCGCGGGTGAACGGCCCGGACTCGGTGTAGAAGTTCGTGGCGAAGTTGACCAGGGTCTTGCCGTTCGGTGGCTGCACGATCAGCTCGGAGGGTGGGAGGGGGAGATTGTGGAACGCGGCGGCCACTAGACCGGGTGTCAGCGTTGGCAGAACTGCGCCTGGCGGCATGTTGCAGAAAGAGAACGGGTCCTGTCCGAGACTGATGGCCATGCGGACACAACTAGCGTCCCAATCTGAGTCCCGCGGCGGATCGACAGCGTCAACAGAACCCGCTCCCCCGCCGGATGACCCATCACACAGTAGGACGGTGTTGATCTGAGCGGCACCTTGCACGAAGACCACTTGGTTGGCGTAGTGGCAGCCCGCTAGAGCCGGCGGGGCCTGAACCATCACGAGACCGAAGGTGACGAGAAGCAATCCGAGAAGCCGCTTGATCACGACAAGTACCCAATGAAACCGATTCGCCAGTCGCCACTGACGGTGACCAGCTTGAACATCACGATGTGCCGCTCGACGCCGTAAGTTACTGGCTGCGCGCCGGCTTCTTGCACTGTTCGACCAGCGGAGTACTTGATCGCCGTAGCAACGGTCGCGCGACCCGAGGAAGCAGACTTGATCCGAGACGCAACCAGTCGCCAGCCGTCCGTCTCAAAGTGCCCTCCATCCGCGTAGACCTGGCGGATCGGGTCCGTGGAGTTTTGACATGCCTCGCAACCCGTTGCAGCCAATGCATCGACGGCGGTCGTATCGCCGTCTTGCAGCGCGGCATTCCTCGCCTTCACCCACGCCCGGACGGTCTGCTCAGGAGATCGCGAACTAGCCGTCGGTGACGTCGTCGGAGCGGACGAGGACGCCGTGGTGGCGACGGAGTTCGTGGGCGAGATTCGCGGGGTGGGGTCGTCGGAAGAGCAGCCAGCGACGAGGAGCGGGACTGCGCAGGTGGCGAACACGAGCCGCCACCCAGGCACCGTCCCACGCACACTCACCACGACAAAGGTCCTTCCCGAGATCCCGGCGCCCAGACCGGAGGCGTCGGTTCGAAATTACCCCCGGACACCCCCGAGATGAAGCCCCCGATCGAAGTCTGTGGATGACCATTCGACGGACACCGGTCCGACCCACCCCGCATGATTGCCCCGTGAACTTCTCGGAGCGCCGGGCCCAGCGCCGCTGGGCACGCGAGATGAACCGGCGGCTCAAGGAGCTCGACCGGCTCGACGGCGAGCACGGCCTGGGAGCATCACCGACGCACGCCCCGACCGGTCGGGGCCGGAGGCCCCCGCGGATCAGGACGCCCCGCCGCGGTGGCGGCACCACCCGGCAGTCCCTGGGCGGCCCGCTCCTTCCCAGCCTGGTCATCGCCCTGGTGCTCTCGACGTTCATCATGCTGCGCGACCCGGGCCTGGGCGGCTACCGACTCCGCCACCTGCTGGGCCTCGACGACCGGGTGAGTGAAGTCGTGCACCCGCCAGCCGCACGCGGCCACTTCGCCTTCTCGCTGACCCAGCCCGGCAGCCGCCAGCCGGTCAGCTGGAACCCCTGCGAGTCGATCCCGTACGTCGTGAACCCGGACGGCGCACCCGACGGCTGGCAGGCCCTGGTCGACGCGAGCACCGCCGACCTCGAGAAGGCGACCGGGTTCAAGTTCCAGGACAACGGGACCACCGACGACCGCGACTTCCAGAACCGCACCGGGATGTTCGGCAAGCCCGAGCCCGTCCTCATCGGCTGGGCCACCGAGGACGAGGTGCCCGAGCTCGCGGGTGACGTGGCCGGCCTCGGAGGTAGCGCCGCGATCGAGTCACGCCCGGGACACCTGTCCTACGTGACCGGCATGGTCGCGCTCGACCGGGGCCTCTTCCAGGAGCTCGACGCCGCCGGGGACCCGACCCCGATGCGGGCCATCCTCGACCACGAGCTCGGCCACGTCGTCGGCCTCGCCCACGTCGACGACCCCAACGAGCTGATGTACGGCGACACCCTCGCCCGCAGCACGTTCGGGCCCGGCGATCTCCAGGGTCTCGCAAAGGTCGGCGCCGTCTCGTGTGCCTGAGGCCGGAAAACGTGACCTCCGGACCGGGCGCAAGTTAACGGGACGTAACCAACCGATCCCCGAGGTACCCATGAAGTCGCGTCTCGCCCTGCTCGCCGGCACCGCCCTCGCGGCCGCCACGCTGAGCGCCGTACCCACGTCGCCCGCCCAGAGCGCAGCAACCAGCCCGAGCGCCGCGCGGACGACCGTCATCAACGACTGCCTGAAGAGCGTCCCCGAGCCGGGCTCGTCCGCCAAGGTCTCGATCTGCTACTCGATCTTCAAGCCGGCCGGCGCCAGTGCCTCGCACCCGGTGCCGATGATCATGCACAGCCACGGCTGGGGCGGATCGCGGACCAAGACGGCGGCATCCTTCCGGAGCTTCCTCAACGCCGGGTACGGCGTCATCTCCTTCGACCAGCGCGGCTGGGGCCAGAGCGGTGGCTACGCCCATGTGGAGAATCCCGACTTCGAGGGACACGACGTGCGCAAGCTCGTCGCCCTGGTCAGCAGGCTCCGCTGGGTCCAGCAGGACGGCCCGGGTGACCCGCGGCTCGGTTCCATGGGCGGCAGCTACGGCGGCGGCTACCAGTTCCTGGGTGCGTTCGAGGAGCTGCGTACGAAGGGCAAGCCGATCTTCGACGCGATGGCTCCCCAGATCACGTGGAACGACCTGAGCGAGAGCCTCGCGCCGGACGGGGTCGTCCGCACCCTGTGGGCGGCAGCGCTCAGCGCCGCATCGCTCCCCTCCGACGCCCTCCCCCACAAGATCTACAAGGCGCTGATCGAGGGCGCCGCGACCGGGACCTGGCCGGACGGTTCCATCCCGGGCACCGAGGACCTGCCGACGTTCTTCCGCAAGAACGGCCCGCAGTGGCACACCGAGCACCACCGCAGGCTGAACATCCCGGTCCTGCTCGGTCAGGGCACCACCGACTCGCTGTTCCCCCTCGAGCAGGCGCTCCAGAACTGGAAGTCCGCCCTCACCGCGAACGCCCGGAAGAAGAGCATCTTCGTCGCCTACAACGGCGGTCACGTGCTGCCCGCGCTCCTGCCGCAGGGTGTGAACGTCACCTCGGACCCGTGCAGCAAGCAGCTCGCGGGCGGCGACTTCGATCACCTGTCCATCAAGTTCTTCGACGCCACGCTCAAGCACGAGCACACCGGGCTGACCGGTTGGGGCCGCTACCACCTCGCCACGGCCACCGACGAGTGCTTCTCGGTCTCGTCGGTCACCGCGGACCGGAAGGTCCGGCTCGGCCGGGTCGTCACGACCGAGGCGGTCGGCCTCCCGCTTCCGTTCAAGATCGCCAGCGGCCCCCTCAAGCTCGCCGGCACGCCGTACCTCACCGGCCAGGTCACCACCCTCGGCGTCAACAACCGGGCCTTCTTCGGCCTGGCCGTCGGGACGTCCCCGGCCAACGCCCACCTCATCCAGAACAACGTGCTGCCGATCAACGAGCCCAACCCCGTCTCCGGCAAGGCCCGCCGCATCAAGCTGCCGTCGATGGCGGTCAGGGTGCGCAAGGGCCAGTCGCTCTACCTGCTGGCCTCGGCATTCAGCGACACGTTCGCCGGCATGGGCAGTCGTACGCCGGGGGTCGTGCTGATCGAGGACACGGTCGTGCACCTGCCCGTTGTGGGCAACTGAAGCGCTTAACGTTGAACGGGTGCGAGCCCGGGCGTCCCTGACAGCGGCAGCGCTGGCGTGCGCCCTGGCGAGCACCTCGGCGACGGCCCTCGGTGGCGGCGCGCCGGCCCCCACCCAGCAGCGCGACCGACACCACCCGGGGCAGACGTCCGACGGTGTGCCCGGCGAGATCGCGCTGCCGCTGCCGCAGTTCATGCGCGGCCCGACGACCCACAGCCGGTCGTCGGCCTGGCAGGTCTCGCCCGGCGTACGCGTCGTCCGCTGGAGCGAGACCGACGCCCGCGGGCCCAACCGGTTCCACCTGTTGATCATCAACCCCCGCACCCCCGGTGTGAGCATCGACTACGCCAGCGCCGGATCCGTGCGTACGACGGCACCGGTCCGCGACATCCTCGCCAAGGACCACGCGGTCGCCGGCGTCAACGGCGACTTCTACGACATCGGTGACACCGGTGCACCGCTCGGGCTGGGACGCGACCGCCAGCGCGGGCTGATCCACGGCCGCAGCGACGGCTGGAACTCCGCGTTCTTCCTCGACCACCGAGGCCATCCCGACATCGGCACCCTCCCGATGCGGGCCAGCTACCAGCAACACCCCGGATTCAAGATCACCAACGTCAACTCCCCCTTCGTGCGACCGGGCGGGATCGGGATCTACACCTCCCAGTGGGGCAAGACCGACGGCTACCGGGTGACCGACGGCCAGCGACGCAACCTGCGGGTGCTCAAGATTCTCGACGGACGGGTGATCGCGTCCAGGACCACGCTCTCGAAGGACCGCAACATCGACGGGATGCTGCTGATCGGTCGCGGTCAGGGCGCTCGCGACCTGGCCAAGGTGCAGGTGGGCACCCGGGCGACCCTCGACTGGTGGCTCGAGGGCCGACCCAAGATGGCGATCAGCGGCAACCAGTTCCTGGTCCGCAACGGGGTGATCGAGGTCGTCGACGACCGCGAGATGCAACCCCGCACCGCCGTCGGGATCGACAAGGACACCGGTGAGGTGCTCGTCCTCGCGGTGGACGGCCGGCAGTCCGACAGCCGGGGCATGACCATGGTCGAGCTGGCCAACATGATGATCGAGCTGGGCGCCGACGAGGCCCTCAACCTCGACGGCGGTGGCTCGACCACGATGGTGGCCAGGCGACCCGACGGTGTCAGGCGTGTCATCAACAGCCCGTCGGACGGCTTCGAGCGCTGGGTCGCCAACGCACTCGAGGTCACCTACACGGCGCCGAAGTAGCCAGGCCTCAGACCAGCTCTGCGTCGACCAGCACGAGCGCCACGGACGTGACGGGCGCGAAGCACTCCGGCATCGGGCTGGCGACCTTGTCGGGCACGATCGCGAGGCCGGTCCCCTCGTCGGAGACCGTGACGCCGGGGGGTACGTCGCACCCGATCGCGATGACGGCGCCCACCATGGCCTGACCGTCCGGGACGTCCGTCGCCTTGACCTTGTGGGCGATCTGGTCGCCGAGCGAGGACTTCTCGAACTGTCCTGCGAACGCGGCGACCGCGGCGTCGTCCGGCAGCGGCACCGGACTGGTGGACACGGTCCCACCGGCAGCGGTCTCGGACAGGATCGCGACCTCGGTGGACTTCGCGGGTGTGCCGTTCGACGTCGACGGGGTCGTCGTCGGGTTGCCGGCGGTGTCGCCCGAGTCGTCACCGCACGCGGTGGCACCCGCTGCGAGGAGGAGCAGGACGGTCAGGATTCCGAGGATTCGCCGCATAGCAATCGGACGCTACTCCCCGGGATCGGGTTCCGGCCGGGATCGGGTTCCGGCAGCCGCGTGTGGTCCATCTGCGGGGAGGTGACAGGCTGCCCCCGTGCCCCGCTTCACCCGCGCCGAGCTCGAGGCGTTTCGCGACCACGAGGTGCCCGACCTCCTGCCACCGCCCGACGGCCCCGCACTGCGGCTGCTGTTCGTCGGCATCAACCCGGGTCTCTGGACCGCGGCCACGCAGACCCACTTCGCGCACCCCGGGAACCGCTTCTACCCCGCGTTGCTGCGTGCCGGCATCCTCGAGCGGCCCGTCGACCCGGCGGCCGGCATGACCGACGAGGACCGCGACTACGTGCGCTCCCGCGGGATCGGCATCACCAACATCTCGCGACGCGCGACCGCCAAGGCGTCCGAGCTGGGCAACGAGGAGCTCCGGGAGGGCGGCCGGCGCCTGGCCGAGCTGGTGCGGCGTACGACGCCCGCCGTCGTCGCGGTCGCGGGAGTGACGGCGTACCGCGTCGCGTTCGCGTTGCCCGGGGCCGCCCTCGGACCGCAGCCCGAGCCGCTCGAAGGAGCGCTCCTCTGGGTGGTCCCCAACCCCAGCGGCCTGAACGCGCACGAGACCGTCGAGTCGCTCGCCGAGGCGTACGCCGCTCCCGCCCGCGCGGCCGGCGTCATCTGAGACCCGGGTCCCGACAAGCTCGAGCGCCAGCGCGCCTTCCTCAACCAGCGGGGGACGTCAGGCGGGGAACTCCTGGTCCTTGCCCAGGACGGTGAGGCCGTCCTCGACGAGAAAGCCACGGGCCCGGTCGGCATCGGGGTCGACGCCGATCTCGGCGCCGGGGGGCACCACGACGTTCTTGTCGAGGATCGCGCGGCGTACGACGGCGCCGGCGCCGACCCGGACGCCGTTCAGCAGCACCGACTCGGACACGATCGCTCCGGCGCCCACGCCGACCGCGGGTGAGAGCACCGACCGGGTGACCTGGCCACCGCTGACGACCACCCCGGGCGACAGCACCCCTTCGTCGATCCGGGCGAGCGTGCCGTCGGCGCCCTGGACGACCTTGGCTGGCGGCTGCGGGCCGTAGGAGGTGTAGATCGGCCACTCGAAGTTGTAGAGGTTGAAGACCGGCAGCGGGGAGACGACGTCCATGTGGGCCGCGTAGTAGGAGCCGAGGGTTCCGACATCGCGCCAGTAGCCACGGTCACGGTCCGTGGCACCCGGCACCACGTTGTCCTTGTAGTCGTAGACGCCCGCCAGCGAGCGGCGGACGAACCCCGGCACGATGTCGCCGCCCATGTCGTGCTTGGAGCCGGTGGTGGTGGAGTCGCGCGTGACCGCTTCGACCAAGGCATCCGCGTCGAAGACGTAGTTGCCCATCGAGGCCAGCACCTCGTGCGGGCTGTCCGGCAGCCCCACGGGATCCGTCGGCTTCTCCAGGAACTCGCGGATCCGCGACGGCTCGTCGGGCTCCACGTCGATCACCCCGAACTGGTCGGCGAGCCCGATCGGCTGCCGGATCGCCGCGACCGTGCAGGCGGCCCCGCTGTCGACGTGCTGGGCGACCATCTGGGAGAAGTCCATGCGGTAGACGTGGTCGGCACCCACCACGACCACGATGTCGGGCTTCTCGTCCTTGATCAGGTTGAGCGACTGGAAGATCGCATCGCCGCTGCCGAGGTACCAGTGCTTGCCCACGCGCTGCTGGGCCGGGACCGGTGTCACGTAGTTGCCCAGCATCGTCGACATCCGCCAGGTCTGGGTCACGTGCCGATCGAGGCTGTGCGACTTGTACTGCGTCAGGACGACGACCTGGAGATAGCCGGAGTTGACGACGTTCGAGAGGGCGAAGTCGATGAGCCGGTAGATCCCCGCGAACGGCACCGCCGGCTTGGCCCGGTCGGCCGTCAACGGCATCAGGCGTTTGCCCTCCCCGCCGGCGAGGACGATGGCCAGGACCCGCTTCCGAGTGTTCGCGCTCATGGTCGCCACGTTAGGGCACGTCACCTCAACCGGGTGAGCCTGAGCGGGGACGATCCGCAGAGTAGTTTCGAACCCGTGCGAGTCGATGTGCTGACCAAGGAGTACCCACCCGAGATCTACGGCGGCGCCGGTGTGCACGTCGCCGAGCTGGTCCGCGCGCTGCGTTCGCGGAGCGACCTCGAGACGCGGGTCCACGCGTTCGGGGCGCCGCGCTCGGAGGAGGGGACGGCGTCGTACGCCGACCTCGCAGAGCTGACGGACGCCAACGCGACCCTGAAGACCCTCGGCGTGGACCTCGCGATCACCGATGATTGCGCCGGCAGCGACCTGGTGCACTCGCACACGTGGTACGCCAATTTCGCGGGCCACCTCTCGTCGCTGATGTACGGCGTGCCGCACATCGTGACCGCGCACTCGCTGGAGCCACTGCGGCCGTGGAAGGCCGAGCAGCTCGGCGGCGGGTACGCCGTCTCGTCGTGGGTGGAGCGCACGTCGTACGAGGCGGCGGCCGTCGTGATCGCGGTGTCCCACGCGATGCGCGCCGACGTGCTGCGCTCCTATCCGGCCATCGACCCGGCCAGGGTCGAGGTGGTCCACAACGGCATCGACACCGCCCTGTGGTCCCCGATCCACGACCCCGACCGGGTGCGTTCACTCGGCGTCGACCCGGATCGACCCTCGGTGGTGTTCGTCGGCCGGATCACCCGGCAGAAGGGGCTGCCGCTGTTCCTTCGGGCCGTGGCCCAGCTCCCGCCGGAGGTCCAGATCGTGCTCTGCGCCGGCGCCCCCGACACCCCGGAGATCGAGGCCGAGGTGCAGGCGCTGGTCGCAGAGCTCTCCGCGAGCCGCACCGGCGTCGTGTGGATCCGCGAGATGCTCCCGCGCGCCGACGTCGTCGCGCTGCTCACCGCAGCCACCGTTTTCGCGTGCCCCTCGATCTACGAGCCGCTCGGCATCGTCAACCTCGAGGCGATGGCCTGCGAGACCGCCGTCGTCGCGACCTGGACCGGCGGGATCCCCGAGGTCGTCATGGACGGCGTGACCGGCCGCCTGGTCCCGATCGAGCAGGCCACAGACGGCACCGGCACCCCGCTGGACCCCGACCAGTACGTCGCCGACTTCGCGGCCGCGCTCAACCAGGTCGTGGCGGATCCGGGTCGGGCCGCGGAGCTGGGCCGAGCCGGGCGTCAACGGGCGATCGAGGCGTTCAGCTGGGAGAGCATCGCCGAGCGGACCGTGGGGGTCTACCGCGCCGCCCTCTGAGGCCTGCGGACAACCGTTCGCGCGGTCAGCCTGAGGTCGGAGACGCCTTCACTCGTCTAGGGTCCGACCTCGTGACCAAGTTGATGTACGCCCTGTGGGGCAGCGACCTGTCGAGCGCCCTGCACGCCGAGACCCTGCGCACGAAGCTCGCCGACGCGGGCGCCACGCGACTCCAGCTCAACATCGACGACGAGCACGTCACCCGGGCGATGCGGATCCCGACGTTCGAGGAGCCCATCGGCGCGATCGTCACGGTCTGGACCGATGGCCGCCCGGGCGACGTGACGGCCGCGCTCAGCCCGTCGGCCGACCGGATCGAGGGCTGGCGCGTCGAGGAGCGAAAGCGGCTCGACCCGCCCGAGACCTACGACGGCCGGCGCGCCGACGCCCTCGCCAACGTCGCGGTGATCCGCAAGCCCTCCGAGCTGAGCCAGCAGGAGTGGATGCACCGCTGGATGGTCGACCACACCCCGATCGCGATCCGCACCCAGGCGACGTTCGGCTACATCCAGAACGTCGCCGGCGACCCGGTGACGCCCGACGCGCCGTACGTCAGCGCGTTCGTCGAGGAGCTCTTCCCGAGCGCGGGCATGGACGACATGCATGCGTTCTACGGCAGCGGCGGCAGCGACGAGGAGCTCAACCGGCGCCTCAACGAGCTGATGGCCAGCGTCGCCCGGATCGGCGCCGACCACGACATCGACCTGGTCCCGACGAGCAGGTACCTCTACGACCTGACCTGAACCTCGACCAGGTGCGGGTAGAACGCCACGTGGCCGGCGATCTCCGCGACCGCGTCGTACGGCTCGTCGTAGGTCCAGACCGCGTTGTCGAGGGTCTCCCCGTCGAGCACGACGGAGTAGTAGCCCGCGTCGCCCTTGAAGGGGCAGTACGTCGCGTGGTCGGTGCGCTGCAGCACCGCCGGGTCGACGTCGCCGATCGGGACGTACTGCACGGGTGGGTACGTCGACTCCCGCAGGGTCAACGCGTCCGAGGAGTCGGCCAGGACCCGGTCGCCGGCGGTGACGACGACACGCCCCTGGGTCGGCGTGATCGTGATCGGGTGGGTGGCGTCGGGGATCAGCACCTGCTTCTCGCTCATGATCACCAGAACTCCGGCCGAGCTCAGGTCATTCCGCCGGGCCGGAGATCCCCGTCGTGCCGGGGCCCCCGGTTTCGGCTACGGCTTGGTCGAGTCGTAGCGCCGGATGATCCGGCCGTCCGCGGTCGCGGAGATGTAGACCGTGTCCCCGAACTCGTTCACCGCGTAGGCCATGATCGAGGTGCCTTCGTAGTCGGGCGGCTGCACGATCGCGTACCACGTCGACGGGTTGTCGACGAGCTTGCGGGCCTTCGCGACCAGCCGCACCAGGGCGGCGGGCCGGATGTCGTCCATGTCGAACCGGTCTGTCGTGCTCGAGCTGGTCGAGCTGGAGCTGAGCTCCCCGTCCCAGTAGAAGGACCGGGAGTGACCACCCGTGGCGTCGACCGGTGCGGTCACGGCGGCGTACTCCGGGTAGAGCACGACCGCGAACGCCTCCGTGCGACCGGTCGCGGACCTGATCGCGGCCTTGAGGTCGTTCCAGCCACCGACCGAGAGGACGTCGGGGACCACATTGGCCGACGCGCTGCCGGGGTTCGGGCCGGGATTCCCGCTGTTCGACGAGCTGTTGAAAGCCTTGTCGATGGCGTCGCGGACGTCGGAGTAGGTGCTCAGCCCGATCCCGCCGAACACCGCTATCACGATGACGAGCGGGAGCAGGCAGCCCAGACAACCGCGGCCGGACCGCTTCGCTGCAGCTCCGACCTGGGCCTCGATCTGGGCGAGCGCCTCCGGGCTGATCCCGGTCGGGGGGCCGTAGGGAACGTTCGGCGCGGACCCGGCCGGGGGCGTCCCAGCCGCACCGACGGTCGGCCCGACCATCGGCGGCGGCGCTGGTGCCCCCGGCATCGGTGACTCGATCGCACCTCCGTACATCGCCGACCGGTCCAGGTCGTGGGTCAGCATCCGCAGCTCGTCGACCGACTGGGCGTTGTCGACGCCCTCGATGCGCTTGTCGCGGTCGGCCTGGATGATCCGCCCGGAGGTCAGCGCCTGCTCGATGACGTTCCGGGCGCGCCTCTTGTCGCCGTCACCGACGCGTTCGCTCGGTGGGCTCATGGCGTCTGGACCTCGACATCCGGGGGCTCGGGCGAGGGACTCAGCGTGGGGGTGGACTGGTAGGTGATGCTGCCGTCGACCGTGGCCAGCACGTAGGCGCTCTCGCTGTACTCGTTGGATGCGAAGACCGACAGGACCGTCCCGTCCTCCCGCGGTGCGTTGATGACGGCGTACCAGCTGGTCGGCGCCTCCACCCGGGCCCGGACCTTCTTGAGCAGCCTGATCAGCACGGCGGGGTCGATCTCGTCGAGGTCGTAGCGCTCGTCGGTGGACGTGCCGTAGGACTGCTGGGACTCCAGCTCGCCGTTCCAGTAGAAGCGGTCGGACCGCTGGGTGCTGTCGTCGACCGGCAGCTCGACGACGGCGTACGTCGGGTAGAGCACGGCGCTGAACGCCTCGGTCGCTCCGGTGCTTCCACGGATCGCGTCCAGCAGGTCGGCGTAGCCCTTGACCGACAGCACGTTGATGCCGTCCTCCGGTTCGATCCCCGGCGCGTAGGTCTGGCTGTCGGTGACTCCGTTACCGCCGACGGTGTCGACACCCTTCACGAAGGCGAAGATGCCGAGCGCGAAGGCTGCGATGACGGCGACGCCGATGATCGCCGGCAAGAGGAACGCGATCTTGGGGATCTTGATGTTCGCGGCCCTGACGGGCTGGGCGACCTCCGGCGTACCTCCGCCGGTGGGGCCGTACCTGACCATCGACACCGGGTCGGCCGGCGTCGTGGGCGCGCCGGCCTGCGGCGACGAGGGCTGGAGGTCGCGCACGACGTTCTGCACCTCGGCCGGCGTGTTGGCGGCCTTGATCTGCTCGATGCGCAGGTCCCGGTCGGCCTGGATGATCCGCCCTGATGCGAGCGCGGCGTCCACGACCTTGCTCGCCGCGTCGCGATCGCCGCCGCTTGCCTTCTCGGTCCCGTCTGCCACGGGAGCAACGTAGTGCTAGACGACGATGCTGACGAGCAGAACAAAGACCAGTCCAGACACCGACAGGACGGTCTCCATGAGCGACCAGGTCCGGAGCGTCTGTCCGACACTCATCCCGAAGTACTCCTTGACCAGCCAGAAGCCGGCGTCGTTCACGTGGGAGAAGAACACCGAACCGGCCCCGACGGCGAGCACCACGAGCGAGACCTCGGTCGTCGACAGGCCGGCGACCAGGTCCACCATCAGCGAGGACGCGGTGATGGTGGCGATCGTGGCCGAGCCCGTGGCCAGGCGGATCAGGACGGCGAGGACCCAGGCAAGCAGCAGCACGGAGACGTTCGCGCCCCGGGCCCAGTCGGCCAGCAGGGTGCCGATGCCGGTGTCGACGAGCACCTGCTTGAAGCCACCACCGGCGGACACGATCAGGACGATCCCGGCGATCGGCGGCAGGGAGGTCTCGACGGTCTTCGAGATCTCCTTCAGCTGCATCCCGGAGCCCGCGCCGAGGCTCACCATCGCGACCAGGGTGCCGATGAGGAGTGCGATGAGCGGGTTCCCGATGACGTCCCACGTCTGCTGGACGGTGGCCTCGGGGTCGTCGACGACGATGTCGATGACGGCCTTGACCAGCATCAATGCGACGGGCAACAGCACGGTGAGGATCGTGACGACGAAGGTCGGCCGCTTCGCCTCCGCGGGCCGCTCGGTGCCCGAGACGTCGTACGTCGCCGGCGCCTCGACGACGACCCACCGTCCGGCAAGGGCGCCAAACAGTGGCCCGGCGATGATCACGGTCGGGATCGCGACGACCAGGCCGAGGGCCAGGGTCACTCCGAGGTCGGCACCGAGGTACTGGATCGCGGTGACGGGTCCGGGGTGCGGTGGCACGAAGCCGTGCATCGCGGACAGGCCGGCCAGGGCAGGGATGCCGACGCTGATCAGTGAGACCTGGGCGCGGCGGGACACCAGGTAGATGACCGGCATGAGCAGCACCAGGCCGATCTCGAAGAACATCGGCAGCCCGATGATGGCGCCCACCGCGGCCATCGCCCAGGGCAGCATCCTCGGCGTGGCCCGGCCCACGATCGTGTCGACGATCTGGTCCGCGCCACCGGAGTCGGCGAGCAGCTTGGCGAACATCGCGCCGAGCGCGATCAGCACCCCGACGCCGGCGGCGGTGGTGCCGAAACCGGTGGTGAAGGACGTGAGCACGTCGTTCACGTTCTCGCCGGCGATGATCCCGACCGTCAGCCCGCCGAGGATCAGCGCGAGGAAGGGGTGCAGCTTCACGACGGTGATCAGCAGGACCAGCAGCGCGATCGCCACCAGCGCTGCGGTGATCAGCTGCCAGCCGGCCGCGACCGGCTCGACGACGTCGCCGGTGGCTTGGGCCAGCAGTCCGGTGGACATCAGCTCTCCTCGTGGTGGGTGCGTTCGAGGTACCCCTGGACGATCGCGTCCACACTCTGGTCGACGTCGATCACGATCCCGTTCTCGTCGGGCGCGAGCGGCTCGAGGGTGGCGAACTGCGACGACAGCAGGGACGCGGGCATGAAGTGCCCGGGCCTGCTTGCCTGCCGCCGCTCGATCACCTCACGGCCACCCTCCAGGAGGAGGAAGACCGCCGCCGGCGCGTGGTGACGCAGCTGGTCGCGATACCTCCGCTTCAGCGCCGAGCAGCTCATCACGCCACCTTCGGGGTGCGCGGCCAGCCACTCGCCGATGATCTCGAGCCAGGGATGGCGGTCCCGGTCGTCGAGCGCCTCACCCCGCGTCATCTTGGCGATGTTGGCCTCGGGGTGGAAGTCGTCGGCATCGGCGAACGGGACCCGCAGGCGTTGCGCGAGCGCAGCCCCCACGGTGGACTTGCCGGAACCCGAGACACCCATAACGACCAGCAGGTCGGTCATGGCGTCAGCCTAAGCCGGGTCCCCGGCTCGTGACTCCCTCGCCTGCTGGTAGGCGGGCTGGCGCAGCCGAGCGACGGAGGGGTACTGCTCGAGGCCGGGCAGCTGGTGTTGGACGGGGTCGAAGTCGACGTCCTGGTCGGGGGCGGGCAGCGTGGAGAGCCGCAGGTCCGCGACGTGGCGCCAGTCGCCGTCGTACGGCGCGCAGGCCAGCTCGAACGTCTCCGTCCCGGCGGCCCGGACGCCGAGCAGCACCGGGCCCGACTCGGTCCGGTAGGGCAGCAGCGTGGTCATCGGCCGGTCTTCGACCGTCATCCCCGCGGTGAGCAGGAAGCGGGTCAGCCGGCCCCAGCCGGTCGAGGCGAAGAGCAGGTCGCCGTACGACTCGCCGGCAGGGACGCGGATCGCGACACCGTGGATGTCGGGCAGGCTCGTGGGCAGTCCGACAGCCCGGGAGACACGGACCAGGACCTCGTCCTCACCCGGCTCGTCGAGCCAGGGCGATCCGGTCGGCTCGGCGAGCCCGGTCCGAAAGATCCGGCCGGCGACGACGACGCCGCGAGGGTGCAGGGGCTTGGGGGCGGTGCGGACGGCCGCCACGGATCGGGTCGCGGTCGCGAGCAGGGCGCCGCCCACGGTCGAGGCGCCGGTGCGCACCGGGTCGAGAAGAGCCATGCCGCAGGGGGTACCCCCTCGCCGAGGCGGTCATGCCCGGTCCTACGCGGAGCCCTGGCGTCAGCGCCGGATGTCGGCCGGTCGGACATGCACGACCTGCGAGAGCCCGGCCAGGTTGCCGGCCCCCGAGGGGATGGTCACGACGTAGCGCCCCGCCGTCGACCCGTCCGCGACGAACTCGAAGACATATCCACCGTCCCCGGCCACCTTGCGCACGTCAATCTTTTCGGGGCCCTTGGACGTCACTTTCCAGAGCGTGACCGGGGCGCCCGGTCGGGCCGGAGTCGCCTGCCCCACGACGCGGACCGTGTCGTTGCCGGGGTCGAACTGCTGCGCGGCCGTGAGCGCCGAGGCCACATCGATGGTCACGGGTCGCGAGGTGCTGGCCTCGGCGAGCGGGCGGCCGGCAAAGCGCCAGCGGTACGTCGTGCGGGTGGTGGGCTCCACGACGTACGTCGGGTCGGTCGTGTCCGCGGGGACGACCTCGACGGTGCGGAAGTCGCCGTCCCCGAACTGCCGGGCCTCGAGGATCACGGTGGCCTCCGGCAGGCGCCCCGCGGAGCCGTCGCGCAGCGCACCGGTGAGCGTCACCTGCTGACCGGCGACGATCGAGCGGGCGCTGGCCGCACCCATCGTGGTGCTGGTCGTGAGCCCTTCGAGGTCGTACGTCGTGACGTCACCCGGGCTGCCGATCCGCAGCGCGTCCATGTGGAACGGCGTGCCGTCGCAGCCGAAACCGATGGTGTAGAACCCCGGACCGTCGCCGCCGTGAGCCGCCATGAACTCCGAGACGGTGGCCGGGTCGGCGGTCTCCAGGACCTGCTGGGTGGTGTTGTCCCACCTCGCCCAGGTGTAGGTCAGCCCGGGGGCGTCGATCGTGCGCCAGGCTCCCGGTGCGGCGGACAGCGCGGAGCGCCCGACCCACATCACGCCGGTGCCGGTGTCGGCCGGGTCGACGTACCCGGCGAAAGCCACTCCGTCGGCGCGGGCCTCGGCGTGGACGGACAGAGCGGCAACGGTCGTGCCCGCCATGGACGCCACGTAGTGCAGCGAGCCGATGGCGTTGCCGCCCGCGAGGTCCCAGCCGAGGCTGCGCTGGCCGGCCGGGGCGGTGCCCGGGCCGTAGCCGATCGTCGGTGCGAGCGGCTCGGTCGTGCGCAGGAAAGGGTTCTCGCAGCCGACGAACGAGAGCTGCGCCTCGATGCCGGAGGGGAAGTCGGTGCCGCGCACCGTGATCGTGGTGTCCGCGCTCGCGGGCGCACAGCAGATCAGGGCGGCCACTGCCGCACCGGTCACCGAGACCACTGTCCGACGCACGTCCTGCCTTCCTGCTCACACCCCCCATGGGGATCTTCAAACTGTAGATCCATCCGGAGGGTATGGACGTGGGAACAACGCGGAATGTTTAGCCATTGTCACGGCCCACCTGAGAGGCTCGGTGCCGTGAGCGAACTCAACGTCCTCGGTGGACCGCTCGAGCCGTGCGGCACGGACCCGGTGACCGGCTTCTACCGGGACGGGAACTGTGCCTGCGGTCCCGAGGACCGCGGCCTGCACGCGGTGTGCGCGGTGATGACCGTGGAGTTCCTCGAGCACCAGAGCTCGGTGGGCAACGACCTGTCCACCCCCAGGCCCGAGTGGCAGTTCCCGGGCCTGCACCCCGGTGACCGGTGGTGCGTGGTTGCGGGCCGGTGGCGGCAGGCCTACGACGCGGGCGCCGCCTCGCCCGTCGTCCTTGCCTCGACGAACGCCCGCGCCCTCGAGATCATCCCGATCGAGATGCTTCTCGACCACTCGGTCGACGTACCGGCCGACCCCAGCGGCCTGGAATGAGCCGCGCCGGCCCGCTCAGCGCCGTCGGCGCCGCCGGCTGCTGGGCTTGGCGGGCACGTGCGGGGACGCGTCACCCGCGGTGGGTGCCGTCCCGGGGTTGTCGGAGGCGCCGCGTTCGATGTCGGCGAGCCGCTGGTGCAGCTGTTTGCGCACCTGGTCGGGTGTGAGCTGCGCGCGCCGACGCTCGTCGCGGGCGATGATGACTCCGGTGGCGGCCACCCCGGTCAGCCCCGCGATGCCGAGCACCTTCCACAGCTTCACCGAGAGGCTCCTTCCTTGACGCACAGGGTTCCGTGATGGGCAGCAGGCTGTCCCTGGACGAGGCGGTCGACCTGACCCGCACCGGGGACCTGTGGCTGTTTCGTGGCCGAACGGCTGCCGACCACGCTATCCGGGTGGTCACGAACGCACCGGTCAACCACGTCGGGATGGCGGTCGTGCTGGACGACATGCCCCCGCTGATGTGGCACGCCGAGCTGGGCAAGGGGCTGCTCGACGTGTGGACCGGCAACCACCACCGGGGCGTCCAGCTGCACGACCTGCGGGCGGCCGTGACCACGTGGTGCGGCCGCTACGAGCAGCGCGCCTGGCTGCGCCAGCTGGACGCCGAGATCACCCCGGACATGGAGGCGGCCCTGCTGCGCACGATCGCCCGCCTGGACGGGACGCCGTTCCCCGCGACCGCGGCGCTCGCAGGGCGATGGGCTCGCGGCCGCCTGCGTCGACCCGCGCCCGCTGAGCTCACCTACTGTGCCGAGGTCGTCGCAGGCACCTACGCCGAGATGGGTCTCCTCGACGGCCGTCGGCCGACGAACTACTACGACCCCGGGACGTTCTGGTCCGGTGACGACCTCGAGCTCGAGCGCGGCGCCCGGCTGGGCGACGAGGTGGAGATCCAGGTCTGAGGCTCCCGGACCGACAGGCGGGTCAGCGGTGGTGGAGCCGGCGTACCTCGAGCTCGATCTGGGCCTGCTGGTTCCGGCGCAGGTCGCGCAGGCGCTCCTGCTTCTGTTCGGGCGTGAGGGAGTGCCAGGTCCTGCGGCGGTGCTCGATCTGGTGGCGCATGATGGTGACCTCGTCGTCGGGTGGAGCTGCGTCCTCGCCGCGGTGGCGAGCAAACCGATCGTCTCGAGCGTTGCTTGGATTCCGCTTTGAGTCCGCTGGGAGTCAGCCCGGAGCCGGCTCCTGACGCAAGCCTGCAATCTCGCGCCTCAGTTGTCTCGGGGTTTCCAGGGACTGGACGGCATGATGGGCACGCCCCCGACCCAGGAGACGCCGATGCAGCTGGAGCTGTCCGCCGAGGACGCCGCGTTCCGAGACGAGATGCGGACCTTCTTCACGACCCAGGTCCCGCAGGAGATCCGCGACGCGGTCGCCGCCCGCCGCGAGCTCACCAAGGAACAGGTCGTCGAGAGCCAGCGCATCCTCAACGAGCACGGTCTCGCGGTCCCGCACTGGCCCACCGAGTGGGGCGGCCGGGACTGGACCGAGTTGCAGCGCCACATCTGGAACGAGGAGCTGCAGCGCGCCAACGTGCCGATCCCGCTGGCGTTCAACGCCTCGATGATCGGCCCGGTGCTCGCGCAGTTCGGCTCGCAGGAGCAGAAGGAGAAGTTCCTCCCGAAGACGGCCAGCCTCGAGATCTGGTGGTCGCAGGGGTTCTCCGAGCCCGACGCCGGCTCCGACCTGGCCTCGCTGCGCACCACGGCGGTCCGCGACGGCGACCACTTCGTCGTCAACGGGCAGAAGACCTGGACCACGCTCGGCCAGTACGGCGACTGGATCTTCATGCTGGTGCGCACCGACCCCGAGGTGAAGAAGCAGGCGGGTATCTCGATGCTCCTCATCGACATGACGACGCCGAGGGTCACCGTCCGTCCGATCGAGCTCATCGATGGCGGCCACGAGGTCAACGAGGTGTGGTTCGAGGACGTCCGCGTCCCGGCCGAGAACCTGGTCGGGGAGCTCAACTCCGGCTGGACCCAGGCCAAGTTCCTCCTCGGCAACGAGCGCGTCGGCGTCGCGCCCGTCGGCTCGACGAAGCGGGTGCTGGCCCAGGCCAAGGAGTGGGCCGGCGACCAGCTCTCCGACCCGATGGTGGCGGCCCGGTTCGCCGAGCTCGAGAACGAGCTGCTGGCCCTCGAGCTAACCGCGCTGCGCGTGGTGGCGCACTCCTCCGACGGCGAGCCCCACCCGGCGTCGTCGGTGCTCAAGCTCAAGGGCACCGAGCTGCAGCAGGCGGTCAGCGAGCTCGTCGTGGATCTCGCCGGGCCGGCGTCGCTGGCCTCGGGGGCCGGCGACGAGTCCGAGCTGCCCGAGTGGACCCGCAGGGCCACGCCCGTCTACCTCAACCTGCGCAAGGCTTCGATCTACGGCGGATCCAACGAGATCCAGCGGCAGATCATCTCGCGCACGATCCTGGGACTCTGACATGGACTTCACCTACGACGACGAGCAGGACGCCCTGCGCGACGCGGTCCGCGGCCTGGTCGGCAAGACGTACGCCGACTTCGAGACGCGCCGCCGCACGGTCGCCGAGGACCCGGGTTTCGACGAGAAGCTGTGGGCCCGCCTGGCCGAGATGGGCATCCTGGGGCTGCCGTTCGCCGAGGCCGACGGGGGTGTGGGCGCCGGACCGGTGGAGATCTCCATCGTCGCCCAGGAGTTCGGCCGGGTGCTGGCACCGGAGCCGTTCCTGACCTCGGTCGTGCTGGCCGGCGGTCTTGTGGCCGCGGTCGGCTCCGACGAGCAGCGCGCCGAGGTGCTCGGCGCGCTCGCCGCCGGCGAGAGCGTGCTGGCGTTCGCGCATGCGGAGCCCGGCGCCCGCTGGGCCGACACGGCCTCCGCTGTCACGGCCCAGAAGGATGGCGATGACTGGACCCTCACCGGCATCAAGGAGCCGGTCCCCCACGGCGCCCGCGCCGACCTGCTCGTGGTCAGCGCCGTGCTGCCCGAGGGCGGCGGGACGGGCCTGTTCCTGGTCTCCCCTGACGCGAGCGGGCTGACGCGGGCCGGTTACGCAACCCACGACGGCGGCCGGGCGGCCCGGGTCGCCTTCGACGGCACCCCCGCCACTGCGTTGGGCGAGGCCGGCCGTGATCTGGAGTCCAGCATCGCGACCGTGCAGGACATCGCCCGGGTGATGGCGTGCAACGAGGCGATCGGTGCCATGGAGTACTCCCTGGACGCCACCACGTCGTACCTCAAGAGCCGCAAGCAGTTCGGCGTCACGCTCAACACGTTCCAGGCGCTGACGTTCCGCGCGGCCGACATGTACGTGTCGCTCGAGCTGGCCAAGAGCATCGTCACCTGGGCCACGATGGTGGTCGCAGCAGGCACCCCCGAGGAGGTGGCCGCGGGCGCCGCCCGCGCCGCGCTGCAGGTCAGCCGCTCAGGGCGTCACGTCGGCCAGGAGGCGATCCAGCTGCACGGCGGCATCGGCATGACCGCGGAGTACAGCATCGGCAGCTACACCAGCCACCTCACCGCGCTCGACCACCTGCTCGGCGACGGCAACCATCACCTGAAGGTGCTCGCCGCGACGGTCGCTGACTACGACGAGGTCGATCCGCTCAGCTGATCGTTGTTCGGTTGACCCTGCAGGCGTTGCGGGTCGGTGAGGCGCCGGCGCAGCACCATGTGCAGGACGATCAGCACCGAGGTGCACGCGGCGTACACGCACCACAGTGATGCGAACGCCTCCCGGTAGAGCAGCGCCACGACGGTCAACCCGACCAGGTTCAGCACCCCGAACGCCACGATCGACGGGTAGCCGGAGAGCAGCGACGGGCCGATGACAGCCGCGATGTAGAGCACCGTCCAGAGCGTGACGTTCTCGAGGCCGACCCCGTAGGCCAGCGCGTGCGCGTGGACGCGCACCTCGACCGGACCCTGCAGCACCGCGACCGTGAGGTACGCCGAGACCACCAGTCCGAGCGCCACGAACGGCGCGACCCGCAGCCGGGCGTCCCGGGGCTCCAGCATCAGCACGGCCAGCGGGACCAGCGTCGGCAGCACCGGCAGCGCAAAGAGGACGTAGGCCAGCGCGGCGGCCCGCTGGACGCCGTCCGAGACGTCACCGCTGGCGCCGGCCCAGACGAGCGCCTCGACCAGCTGGTGCAGCGCGAACAGCAGCGGCAGCGACGCGAACGGCACCTCGCGCGGGTGCCGCACCTCCCTCAGCGCCAGCACCCCGACCGGCAGCAGGGCGACACCAGCAATCAGGTCGGCCTCGACAGAGAAGCACATGCGGAGCCGGCTCTCTGTGGAAGGAGGCCCACCCTACGCAGGGCGCCGGATCCGCGAGGTTTATCCCTCCGTGACGCCGACCGAGCGCCAGAAGTCGTTCAGGGCGCCGTTCGTCTTGATGAACCACACGAGCGGCCCGACGATGATGAAGGCGCCCGGGAAGTACCAGAGGCCGGTGGAGCCGCTGACGGGCTTCGGCTTGCCGGCGCGCTCGTAGAGCCCGCCCACCTCGGCCGAGGTGATGAACGGCGTGACGATGCCGACCACGATGGTGATGATCAGCGCGACGGCGCCGCCGAGGCCCACACCGGAGTAGCGCTTCATCTCCTCGTGGGTCTTGTAGTACCAGAACAACGAGTAGATGCCGAACGTGACGATGGCCAGCAGGATGCACATGCCGGTGCTGCGGATCTGGCCGGGCGTGCCGGCCCCGACGGGCACGCCGTACGGCGCGGCAGTGGGAGTTGTCTCAGTCATGCGGAGCTCCTGACGAGTGTGAGTGCGGCCCGCAGGCTACTGCGCAACAGCCGTCTCCGCGGGGAGCTTGGCGGGCACGGGCCAACCTGACTGGACCACCCGGTTCGCCGCCGACTACGGCTGTCCGGGTCTGTTTCCGTACGATGCGTAGCGTGAGCGACGAGGTGCAGGAGGTGGACACCGCTGTCTCCGCGCCCGAGACCAGCACCCAGGAAGCCGCGGACCTTCGGGACCTGAGCTGGCTCGGCGGCATCTGGGTGACGGTCGTGGCCTTCGCGAGCGTGACGGCGTACTGGTCCCACCACGTCGGGATCCCGCTGCGCGACCCCGACGGCCAGATGTTCCGCGGCCGCCTGATCTCGGCGCTGGTCCTGCTGGTCATCCTGGCGGTGCTCGACTCCGCCGTGCGCACCAAGCGACCCGGCTGGTCGATCCGGGGCTGGTTCGCCACGTTGCGGGCCCGCTGGACGGGGACCAGGTTGGCGCTCGCGGTCAGCGGGCTGCTCGCCTACCACTTCGTCTACATCTGCTACCGCAACCTGAAGAGCTGGGACGTGCTCAACACGCCCCGCGACGGCGACCTCCTCGACTTCGAGCGGTGGCTCTTCTTCGGCCACGACCCGGCCGCGCTCCTGCACGACGTGCTCGGCCAGGGGTCCGCGATGGCGACCACCTTGATGATCATCTACAAGTCGTTCACCTACCTCGTCCCGCTCGCAGTCGTCGGCGCGCTGGTGTTCACGACCCGCATCCGCGACGGCTACGTCCTGCTCGCCTCGGCGATGTGGGTGTGGATCCTGGGCGTGGCCTCCTACTACCTGATCCCCACGCTGGGACCGTTCGCCTCCGACCCCGAGACGTTCGCTGGTCTCCCTCACACGGGGATCACGTCGACCCAGGCGGAGTACCTCGCCGAGCGCGCGCACCTGCTCGCGAACCCCGGGGCGGGCGACTCGTTCGCCAGCATCTCGGCCTTCGCCAGCCTGCACTGCGCGGTCACCGCCATGATCCTGCTGATGCTGCGCTACTACGGTCAGCGCCGGCTTGCCCAGGTCCTGACGGTCTACCTCGCGCTCGTCATGGTCGCGACGATCTACTTCGGCTGGCACTTCGTTGTCGACGACATCGCCGGCGTGTTGCTGGCCGCCACGTCCGTGCTGATCGGCCGGTTCCTGGTCTATCCGCGCGGTCGCCCGGTCAAGGCGGATCGACCGGTCGAGGCCGATCGATGACCACTGACGTCCTCCGGGGGGCACGCACCACATGGGGCGAGCGGAACCCGGGGGGCGTTTCCGGGTCACCGGGACGACGGCTGCTGGACGTCGTGCTGCACCCGGTCGTGGCCGCGTTCCTGTTCGCGGCCGTGCTGCACCTGCTGTGGTGGTGGCTCGCCGCCAACAGCGGCGGAGACATCGCGGCCCAGGACGCGTGGGCCGAGTTCGCACGCTCCCATCCGGGCAGCGCCTACAACCTGTCCTGGTACGGCGGCATGCACCCCGTCTCCTACAGCGTCATGTCGCCCTACGTGATGGCCGCCATCGGCGTCCGCACCACGATGATGATCGTCGGCACGGTCTCGGCGGCCCTGGTGGCGCTGCTGATCGTGAAGTCCCGCGCGGTGGTCCACCCGCTCTGGCCGTCGCTGTACGGCGCGGTCGCTCTGACCGGCAACGCGGTCTCGGGGCGTGTCACCTTCGGCCTCGGCCTGATGTTCGGCTTCGCCGCCGTCGCAGCGGTCTACTACTGGCCGCGCCGACCACTCACGGGCGGCCACGCCAGCCGGTGGGGTCAGGCCGTCGTCGTCGGCACGCTGTCGATGCTCGCTACGGCAGCGAGCCCTGTCGCCGGCCTGTTCCTCGGCCTGGTCGCCGCCGCGCTGTGGTTGTCGCGGCGCCGCCCGGCGGCGTACGCCCTCGGTGTACCACCGGTCTTCATCGTGGTGGTCTCCGCGTGGCTGTTCCCGTTCCAGGGTCGACAGCCGATGCACTGGGACTCCACGATCCTGCCGGTCGTCATGGCCGTCTCCATCATC
>JAOPXM010000052.1 GCA_025965125.1 Nocardioides sp. | reverse complement strand
CGGGCGGGTTGCTCGCTGGTGCCCACCAGGGTGTCGGGTGTCATCATCAGGGCGACCTCGACGGGTACGGCGTCGGCGCTCGCCTGGCCGGTGAGTCTCTCGACGAAGAGGTCGCTCATGATCTGGTGGGTGCTGCGGGGGTCACCGGCGGACTTCAGGGTCTGCGCCGACTTCTTGAGGTTGGCGTAGGCCGCGACGCCCTGGACCAGGGTGGCACAATGACCACCGCCAGCAGTGGCCATACCCATCCAAAATTTCCTGTGAAGACGCCCTGCCGATGGCTCACCGGGTTTCCGGCGCCATGCCATACCTCACCGGATTTCCAGACGCTGGCTGGCGCACCAGCCGCGTCACGCGGGGCTCACCGCGAGCCGGTAGCCGCGCTTGACGACCGTCTGCACGAGCCGGGTTCCGAGGCCGGCACGCAGCCGGGCAACGGCCATCTCCACAGCGTGCTCCGACCCGGCCGTGCCGCCGGGCAGCGCAGTCAGGAGCTCGCGTCGGGAGACCACGTGTCCGGGGTTCACGACCAGGGCCTGCAGCAGCGCGAAGGGAGCCGGTGAGAGCTTCACCTCGACCCCGTCGAGCAGGACGTCGTCGCCGTGCAGGAGCAGCACGTGGCCGGCGACCTCGAACGTCAGACCGTTGCTGCGCGACGGGAGCTCGACCTCGAGCTGCTTGACCATCGCCCCGAGCCGCGACCGCTCGGGCTGAATGGTCGGGACACCCCACATCTCGAAGGCGGCTGCGGTGACGGGGCCTACGCAGGACGCCACCACGTCGGCCTGGAAGGCGGACACCACCTCGTCGCGTCGCCCGGTGGAGCCGGCCGCTTCCATCATCGCCGCGACGGCCGGCGCGGAGGTGAACGTGACCGCATCCAACGCCCGGTCGGCGATGAGATCGATCATCCGGAACATCGGCTCGGGGTCCTCGGCCGAAGCCACCCGGTAGACCGTGACCGTCGTGACGTCCGCCCCCTGACGGCGTAGTGCATGGGCGACCATCGACAGTGACTGACCGTGTTCCTGGACCACGATCCGGCGACCGGTGAGGTCGCGTCCGCGCAGGTGCTGGAGGACGTCCTCGAAGCACTCGGACTCCGGCGCCCACAGCTCGCGGAGGCCGTGTCGGCGCAAGGCACCCACGCTCTTCGGGCCGCGCGCCAGGATCTCGGCATCGCCCAATGCGGCCAGGAGGACGTCGAGAGTTCCCCACGACTCGGCCGCGTCGAACCAGGCCCGCATCCCGATGCCGGTCGTGGCCAGGAACATGTCGATCGGGCGGCTGATCACGTCCTCGGTCGCGGCGCGCAGCTCCGCGTCGTCAACCTGGTTGGGATCCTGGGACAGCGCCGGAGCCCATTCGACGGTGGCGCCGCGACGCTGCAGGAGCGTCACCTGCTCGTCGACCTTGCGGGCCGCGGTCACGCCGATCCGGAAGCCGGTCAGGGGAAGGCTGTCGGTCACGGGCCCTCCCTCTGGTGCTCGTGGTGCTGCGGGTGTGGGTCTCCGACGAGCACCGTGCCGTCGACGACCTGGACGTCGTAGGTCTGGATCCGGACCGCCGCGTCATCGAGGCACTGTCCGGTTCGCAGGTCGAAAGCCTGCTTGAACATCGGCGAGGTGACGAACGGGATGTCCCCCCGCGTCCCGAGAATCCCCCGGGAAAGGACCGATGCCCTGGACATAGGATCGAAGTTCGACATCGCGTAGACGTTTCCGTCGTGTGTCCGGAAGATTGCGACTGCGGCACCCTCGACCAGCGCCGCGACGCCGCCCTCCACCTCGATGTCGGCGAGGCGGCAGACCTCGGTGTACGTCGACGAGGCACTGCCTGGGCCACTGACAATCGGGGTCCCCACGGAATCGGGGGCGCAGCCAGCGACTTTGTGAGGTGAGTTCACGGCGCACCGACCGGGATCGTGGCCCCGAGCGAGACGGGGCCGTCGGAGTCGGCGGGCACCGCCTGCTCGCGGTCGGTGCGGAACGTGATGTGGGGATCCGGCGTGTCGGGTGCGTTGACGAACGACACGAAGCGCCCGAGCTTCTCGGGATCCTCGAGCGTGGCCTTCCACTCGTCGAAGTAGCCGTCGACGTGCCGCGCCATTGCCGACTCGAGCTCCGTGCCCAGGCCGAGGACGTCGTCGACGACGATCTCCCGGACCCGGTCGAGACCACCGTCGAGGGAGTCGACCCACGGGGCCGTGCGCTGCAGCCGGTCGGCGGTGCGGACGTAGTACATGAGGAACCGGTCGAGGTACCTGATCAGCGTCTCGGTGTCGAGGTCACCCGCGAGCAGCCTGGCGTGGGCGGGGGTGGCCCCGCCGTTGCCACCGACGTACAGGTTCCACCCCTTCTCGGTCGCAATCACCCCGAAGTCCTTGGCGCGTGCCTCCGCGCACTCGCGGGCACACCCGCTGACACCGCCCTTGAGCTTGTGCGGTGAACGGAGACCCCGGTAGCGGAGCTCGAGGTCGATGGCGAGCTGGACCGAGTCCTGCACGCCGTACCGGCACCAGGTCGAGCCGACGCAGGACTTCACCGTGCGCAGGGACTTGCCGTAGGCGTGCCCGGACTCGAAGCCGGCGTCGACGAGCCGGGTCCAGATCGCCGGCAGCTGCTCGACGCGGGCACCGAACAGGTCGATCCGCTGGCCACCGGTGATCTTCGTGTAGAGCCCGAAGTCACGGGCGACCTCACCGATCACGATCAGCTTCTCTGGCGTGATCTCGCCTCCGGGAATGCGCGGGACGACCGAGTAGGTGCCGTTGCGCTGGATGTTGGCGAGGAACGCGTCGTTGGTGTCCTGGAGGGTCCGGGTCGGCCCCTCGAGCACGTGCCCGTTGAGCTGGCTGGCCAGGATCGAGGCAATCGCCGGCTTGCAGATGTCGCAGCCCCGGCCGGTGCCGTGGGCAGCGACGATGTCGTCGAACCGCGTGTAAGCGTGGATCGCGACGACGTCGAAGAGCTCCTGGCGGGTCAGGGGGAAGTGCTCGCACAGGCTCCTGTCCACCACGCGGCCGGCCGCGGCGAAGTGGTCCTCCACGATCTTCTTGACCAACGGTTTGCAGGAGCCGCAGGTGCTGCCCGCCTTGCTGCACTTCGTCACGCAGGCCGCGTCGGCGCACGGCGCCTCGTCGCGAGCGACATGGTCGACGATCTCGGCCTTGCTGACGGAGTTGCACGAGCAGATGACCGCGTCGTCAGGCAGCCCGATCTCGGCACCGCCGCGACCCACCGGAAGGATCAGGTCCTCGGGGTTCTCGGGCAGCTCGATGCCGCTGGCCACCATCGGCCGCAGCACGCCGTACGCCGTGGCGTCGCCGACGAGGATCCCGCCAAGCAGGAGGAAGCCGTCCCCGGTTTCGTTTTCCTGGACCACGAGCTTCTTGTAGATCCCGGCGACGGCGTCGGAGAAGACGAGCTCGAGAGAACCCTCGGTGGCGGCGAACGCATCGCCGAACGAAGCGACGTCGACGCCGAGCAGCTTGAGCTTGGTGGACATGTCGGCGCCGGTGAACCTGCCGGGGCCACCGAGCAGGGCGTCGACGACGACCTCGGCCATCGCATAGCCCGGAGCGACCAGGCCGTACATCCGGCCGCCCGGCGCGGCGCACTCGCCGACCGCCCACACGTGCTCGTCGGAGGTGCGGCACCGCTCGTCGACGAGGACGCCGCCGCGCTCGGCCAGCTCGAGACCGGCGGCCTGCGCGAGGCGGTCGCGGGGACGGATGCCGGCAGAGAAGACCACGATCTCGGCCGGGATCGGGTCGGCGTCCTTGAGGCCCAGACCCGAGACTCGGCCGTCGGTGGCCAACACCTCGGACGTCATCGCACCCGTGTGCACGGTGAGACCGAGCTTCTCGATGTGGCGCGAGAGCGTGGCCCCACCCGCGTCGTCGACCTGCACCGCCATCAGCCGGGGAGCCATCTCCACGACGTGGGTCTCCAGGCCCAGCTGGGCCAGGGCGTTCGCCGCCTCGAGCCCGAGCAGCCCACCGCCGACGACCGCGCCGACCGTCGCGCCCACGGCCGCGTCGCGGATCGCCTCCAGGTCCTCGATCGTCCGGTAGACGAAGCAGCCCGGCAGGTCGTGGCCGGGCACCGGCGGCACGAACGGCGCAGCGCCGGTGGCCAGCACCAGCTCGTCGTACCCGATGACGTCGCCGTCCGACAACAGCACGGTCCGGGTCTCGGGGTCAAAGCCCTCGACGGTCGTGCCCAGCCGCAGGCACACCCGCGGGTCGTCGTACTCCCCCGACGGGAGCAGCGAGAGCTCTTCGGCGCCGACGTCGAAGAACGACGTGA
>JAOPXM010000031.1 GCA_025965125.1 Nocardioides sp. | reverse complement strand
CCTTGGGCCCGTTGGGCAGGGCCGAGCGTTTGA
This sequence comes from Nocardioides sp., assembly GCA_025965125.1. Classification (GTDB taxonomy): domain Bacteria; phylum Actinomycetota; class Actinomycetes; order Propionibacteriales; family Nocardioidaceae; genus Nocardioides. The sequence goes on along the minus strand of JAOPXM010000031.1, from coordinate 17,978 downwards.
ACTGGCTGGCGAAGAACCGTCGGAGGAAGACCCCCAGCCAGCGCCGCACCTCGCCGAGGTCGTAGGCCGTCCGCAGGTCCGCCGGGTAGTGCGGGGGCCAGGCCCCGGCCTCTATGTCGTGCCAGGCGTGCCAGGCGAGGAACGCGATCTTGCTCGGGGTGTAGCCGTAGCGAAGCATGTGGAACAGCGTGAAGTCCTGCAGGGCGTAGGGGCCGACGGTGTCTTCGGTGCTCTGCGGTCGCTCGCCCTCGCGGGCCGGCACCAGCTCCGGCGATATCTCCTGCCCGAGGATCCGCTGCAGCACCTCGTCGGTCGCTGAGTCGAACTGGCCGGTGCTGATGACCCAGCGAATCAGGTGCTGGATCAGCGTCTTCGGCACGCCCGCGTTGACGTTGTAGTGCGACATCTGGTCGCCGACGCCGTACGTGCACCACCCGAGGGCCAGCTCCGAGAGGTCCCCGGTGCCGAGCACGATCCCGCCGCGCTGGTTGGCGGCACGGAAGAGGTAGTCGGTGCGCAGCCCGGCCTGGACGTTCTCGAACGTGACGTCGTAGACCTCGTCGCCCTGGGCATAAGGATGTCCGAGGTCGGCCAGCATCTGGCGGGCGGCCGCCGTGATGTCGAGCGTCTCCGCGGTGGTGCCGAGCGCCTCCATCAGCGCGATCGCGCTGCCCTTGGTGGTCTCGGTGGTGGCGAAGCCGGGCAGCGTGAACGCCAGGATGTCGCTGCGCGGCCGGCCGAGCCGGTCCATGGCGTTTGCCGCCACGATCAGCGCATGGGTCGAGTCGAGGCCACCCGAGACGCCGATGACGATCTTCGGCTGCGCACCGTTCGCCCGGCCGATCGCGCGCAACCGCTGCTCGAGCCCGGAGACCTGGATGTTGTAGGCCTCGTAGCAGTCGAGCGCCAGGCGAGCCTCGTCGTCGGGCACGAACGGGAACCGGTCCACCTTGCGCCGCAGCCCGATGTCTCCGGTGGGCGACCCGAGCTCGAACTCGACGCGGCGGAACTCGACGCCATGCGTACGCCGGTTGTCGTCGAAGGTGCCCTGCCGGATCCGATCCATCCGCATCCGGTCCAGGTCGACGTCCGCAACCGCCCGCTGCGGGCCGTCGGGGAAGCGGTCGCCCTCGGCGAGCAGCTCGCCCATCTCGTAGATCATCGTCTGGCCGTCCCACGACAGGTCCGTGGTCGACTCGCCCTGGCCTGCGGCCGCATAGAGGTACGCCGCCAGGCAGCGCGACGATGCCGAGCGCGCGAGCAGCCGACGGTCCTCGGCCCGGCCCACCGTGATCGGGCTGCCCGAGATGTTGGCCAGCACGGTCGCGCCGGCCAGCGCCGCCTCGGCGCTCGGCGGGATCGGCACCCACATGTCCTCGCACACCTCGACGTGCAGGATCAGCCCGCGGACATCGGTCGCCTCGAAGAGTAGGTCTGGCCCCAGCGGGACTTCCTGGCCGGCCACGGTCGTCGTACCCCGGATGTCGTCACCGGGCGCGAACCAGCGGCGCTCGTAGAACTCGCGGTACGTGGGCAGGTAGGACTTCGGCGCGACGCCCAGGATCCGGCCGCGGTGGATCACGACGGCCGCATTGATGACCCGGTTGCCGTGGACCAGCGGCGCCCCGACCACGAGGACCGGCAACAGATCCCCGGAGGCGGCCACGAGCTCGGCGACCGCGTCCTCGACGGCCTCGAGCAGGGTGTCCTGGAGGAACAGGTCGTCGATCGCGTAGCCGCTGAGGCAGAGCTCCGGGAAGATCGCGACGGCCGCCCCGTCGTCGTCGCAGAGCCGGGCCTGCTCGAGCACGGTTCGCACGTTGGTCGTGGGGTCGGCAACAGCGATGGGCATCGTGCACGCGGCGACGCGCGCGAACCCGTGTGCGTAGGCCGAGTAGAAGTCCACGCTGGGAGTCTAGGGATCACCCAGCAGATCGGTGGCGTAGGAGGTCACGATGCCCTCACCGTGCGTGACCATCGTCAGGTCCCCCGACTCAGGCTCCCAGGCCACGAGGCGCCACGTGGGTGTGGCGCCGAGGACCAGCGTTCGAAAGAGAACGGTCCCGTCGCCCAGCAGTGCAACCGGATACAGGCCGGGGGTGTAGTTGGCCTCGTCGTCCTGCACCGGCAGGACCGCCTCGGGTGACAGGTCGGACCTGGCCGCCACGAAGAGCAGGTTTCCCGCCTTTCCGACCACGGTGTCCGCGTCGGCCTGCAGCGTCTCCAGCCGGCCGATCTCACTTGAGTCGATCCGCCGCGGCTCGCCCCCTGCCCAGTCGGTGAGCGCCGCAGGCTCGTCATAGTCCGCGCTCTCCAAGAGGGCACCTGCGTCGTCGATGGTCCACCCATAGAGCGTGCGCGCCGGGTAGGGCACCCGTTCGGCCGCGCCGGAGGCGGCGTCGACGAGCCAGCCCCCGCGGTAGTCGTCGAGCAGCAGCGTCGTTTGGTCGACCCAGGTCCACGACAGCGAGTCCCAGGGTTCGTAAGCCTGGGGCGGACGGAGATGAGTCCTCTCGCCGGTCGGCAGGTTCCAGACGTCCACCCCGTCGTCCCGTGTCTGCACCGCCACTCGAGTCCCGTCGGGCGTGAGGTCCGCGCTCTCCCAGCTCTCGTAGCTGTCCACTTCGGGCGGGGGCACACTCCGCCAGGAGCCATCTGCCGCCAGGAGCAGGATCGCGGCCTCGCCACGGATGCTCAGCACCGCTGCAGGGATCGGTTCGGCGGAAAGGGGCGGAGCGGACGACGGTGGGCTCAGCGCCTCGGGCAGTGCCGGTGCAAGGTCCGCTGGCGCTGCCGGCAGGTCGTCGACCTCGCGCGGGTCCCAGGTCGTTTGGCGTGCACCCACGGTCGGGGACGGCGATGGTCCCGGGGTCTGAGTAGGTGGCCGCTCGGCGTCCGGACTGCCGGCGACCCCTGTGGCAACGACCACGGCCACGATCGCCAGCGCTGCGGCGGCGCCTGCTGCGAGACCTCGCCGGCGGGTTCGGCGCAGTCGCGCGCCGGCCAGAGCGGACGCCGCGAGGTCCGGCGACTCGACGGCGTCGGTGGCGTGGGCGAAGACGTCAGCGAGTTCGATCTCGTTCATCGGGTCCTCCCGATCAGGTCGAGCAGCTCGGGTGCGCCGTCGCGGAGGCGGGCCAGTGCTGTGGCGTTGGTGCTCTTCACGGTGCCGATGTTGACGCCGAGGATCTGGGCCGTCTCGCGCTCGGACAGGTCGTCGAAGTGGCGGAGGACCACGACCGCGCGCTGACGAGGCGTGAGTCGGTCGAGGGCGCGGCGTACGACGAGAGCGGCCTCGGGGTCGGTCGACACCCGCTCCTCCCCGGATGTCGCACTGCTCAGCTCCCGGCGGTGGCGGCGCCACCACGAGACGTTGTCGTGGACGATGATCGTGCGGGCGTACGCAGCGGGGTTGCCGCCGCGCAGCCGCGGCCAGCGCAGCGCCACCTTGACCAACGCCTCCTGGACGAGGTCCTGGGCTCGGTGCAGGTCACCGGTCAGAAGGTAGGCCGAGCGCAGCAGCTGGCGCTGGTGCCCGGTCACCCACTCGATGAACTCCGAGTCGTCCACGTCCTGCCTCTCCTCATGTTGCCCTCACCCCATCAACGTCGCACGTGCCACGGTTGGTTGTGGCGACTTCCCACGCCGATGATTCCGGGCGCGCCGGACGGTCTGACCGGAAGAGAGCGGATGAACGGTCCGCGAGACCCGAGGAGCACTCCATGAACTCGATCAGCCCGTGCCTGTGGTTCGACGACAACCTCGAGGAGGCGGCGACGTTCTACACGAAGATCTTCCCGAACTCCTCGGTCGGCAACATCCTGCGCTACAACGACGCCGGACCGGGCGAGGCGGGCAAGGCGATGGCCGGCGACTTCACCCTCGACGGGCTGGAGTTCCGCGGCATCAACGGCGGCCCCGAGCACGCGACGTTCACCGAGGCGATCTCGTTCAGCATCGCGTGCCAGGACCAGTCCGAGGTCGACTACTACTGGGACTCGCTGGTCGACGGGGGCGAGGAGTCCGTTTGCGGCTGGCTCAAGGACCGCTTCGGTCTGTCGTGGCAGATCGTGCCGACCCGGCTCTACGAGTTGGTCTCCGACCCCAATCCGGCTCGCGCCAGTGCCGCCACGCAGGCGATGCTGGGGATGCGCAAGATCGTGGTCGCCGACATGGAGGCCGCGGCGGACGCAGTCGCACCGCCTGCCTGAGGAGTCGCCCATGCCGCTCGCCCCGACGCCTGACCCGCCGTACACCGCGGTGATCTTCAGCTCGAAACGGACCGAGGGCGACAACGGCTATGCAGTCATGGCCGCACGGATGTTCCGGCTCGCGGCGGCTCAACCCGGCTACCTCGGCGTCGAGTCGACCGGCGACGGCGAGCTCGGCATCACGGTGTCCTACTGGGCCACGGAGGTCGACGCGGCCGCGTGGAAGCAGGTCGCCGAGCACCTCGTCGCCCAGACACGCGGGCAGTCGGCGTGGTACTCCGACTACCGGGTGCGGGTGTCCACCGTGACCCGCGACTACGGACCGCCCGCTTCGTGACGATCGACACACCGTCGGATCGGGGTCTCCGGGGCTAGCCTGATCGTGGTCCGTGGACTCCATCAGGGAGCTGCGAGACGACTCGATAGGGAGCTCGACGATGAGCGCTGAAGAGACCGCGCCGTACGGCACCGGACCGGGGGCTGCTGCCCCGGTCAAGCGGGTCCGCACCCACCACCTGCGCGAGATGAAGGAGCGCGGCGAGAAGTTCACGATGCTGACCGCCTACGAGCAGTACGCCGCTCAGACGTTCGACGAGGCCGGCATCGAGGTGCTACTCGTCGGCGACAGCGCCTCCAACAACGTCTTCGCCAACGAGACCTCCCTGCCGGTGACCGTCGATGAGCTGATCCCGCTGGTCCGCGCGGTCACCCGGTCGGCGCACCGGGCGCTCGTGGTGGCCGACCTGCCATTCGGCTCCTACCAGGCCTCGCCGGAGCAGGCCTACCTCACCGCGGTGCGGTTCATGAAGGAGGCGAACGCCCACGCGGTGAAGCTCGAGGGCGGCCTCGAGATGGCTCCGCAGGTGCGCAAGCTGACCGAGGGCGGCATCCCGGTGATGGCCCACGTCGGCTTCACCCCCCAGTCCGAGCACAACCTCGGTGGCTACCGGGTGCAGGGGCGCGGCGACGCCGCCAAGCTGGTGCTCGAGCAGGCCCAGGCGATGGAGGAGGCTGGCGCGTTCGCGATCGTCATGGAGATGGTCCCCGGCGACGTGGCCGCCGAGGTCACCGCTTCGCTGGGCATCCCCACCATCGGCATCGGCGCAGGTCCCTCGTGCGACGCCCAGGTGCTCGTGTGGCAGGACGCCTTCGGCCTGCGCACCGGCCGGATGGCCAGGTTCGTCAAGCAGTACGCCGACGTGCACGGCGTGCTGTTGAAGGCCGCCGAGGACTACGCCTCGGACGTGAAGGCCGGCACGTTCCCGGGCCCCGAGCACACCTTCTGACCACCCGATTCCGCGCGTGACGCAGAGATCATGGTTCGCGGCACTCCAACCATGATTTTGGCGTCACGCGCGTCGCCCGTCGCGCTGACCCACCACCCAGAGCCGTGGCATCCGTCCCGCCCGCGCCTTCGCCGCTTCCATCCGGTCGACGATGAGTGAGGGGTCGTGCAGGTCTGATCCCACGACCTCGACGTACTCCAGACCGGCTCTCCGGAAGAGGTCCTCACGACGTACGTCGCGTCGGTGTCGGGCGATGCCACGGTGATCGGCTCCGTCGTACTCCCCCACGATGCCAAGGTCCGGATCGAGCAGGTCGGGGATACCCAGGAACCGGCCCTCCAGGTCGAAGACCGAGCGGTTGGTGAGCGGTCGGGGCCATCCCGCGTCCAGCTCCCAGATCAACCGGAAACGCGACTCACCTGGTGAGCGACTGCCTGCGTCGGCGAGTTCCAGCGCCGCAAGAACCAACCGGTTTCCTGAGCCGGCCCTGCTGCGCGCGTAGGTGCGCATCGCCGGAATGGAGATCAGGCCCGCCGCGACTGCCATGTCCATCACCACCGCGGCCTCCCGCACCTCACCAATCCGTCGCATCTCGTCGTAGACCGCCCGGGCGACGATCGTGCATCTGATCCCGTAGCGCAGCACTACCTCGCCCTGGTCCAGGTTGTCGCGCGTGCGCACGATGTCGGGGTGGCCCGCAAAGCGGTCGGTTCCCGCCGCCAACGGAACTGGAAGTCGGGTCGTGCCGTCGCGAGCCAGTCCGTCGAAGAAGTTTCCGCCGTGCAGTCGGAGGGCGGCCCAGCCGGTCACTGCTCCTGTTGCCGTGATGCGCATCGACTGCTCGAGGATCCGCTGCTCGACCACTTGATCGGTCACCTTCGCTGGCACGTAGCAACCGGTCGACGTACGTCGCCACCTGCCCCACTGCGCTTGTCCCCGGGTCGGGCCATCCTTGCCTGTTCGATCAACACGCACGGGCCGGACCAGCTCCACCACGGGCGGAGCCTTGGGATCCCATCGATGAGCCATGATCGACCATGCCCGTCGCCGGGCGCCTTTGCACTCGACCTCGTGGGGCTTGTGGACGGGCGCATGTGACGCCATCTGGCCCCCGCGGCGCGGGTTACGGTGAACGACATGCGACCGCTTCCCTTGGCCCTGTTCCTCGCACTCCTTGCACTCCTCGTCCCCCCTCCCGCGATGGCGGTGGTAGACAACCCGACCCCGCCGCATGCGCCGGCCGCCGCGCAACGGGGGGTTCCGAGCCTGGTCGTCTACAAACAGATCAAGGGTCTCGACCACCCGTGGGACGTGGTGTCGATCGGCAACGGCCGGATGCTGTTCACCCAGCGCGACAAGGCCAGTCTCACGGTGTGGGAGAAGGGCAAGAAGCGGAGGGTCCAGTTCCCCAGCGGCGACGTGTGGGTCTCGGGCGAGACCGGCCTGCTGGGGCTCGAGGTCGACCCTGACTACGCGAAGAACCACCGCGTCTACACCTGCCAGGGGGGCTTCACCGCCGGGGGCGGGCACGACGTACGTGTGGTCGCCTGGAAGCTCAACCAGACCGCCACCAGGGCGACCAAGGACAAGATGCTCGTCGGTGGATTCCCGACGACCTCGGGGCGCCACGGCGGCTGTCGGTTGCTCATCACCAGGAACGGCTCGCTGCTCGTCGGGACGGGCGACGCGGCCCACGGCACCAACCCTGAGAACCTGCACTCGCTGGGCGGCAAGACCCTGCGCCTCGACCGCTTCACCGGCGACCCCTGGCCCACCAACCCGTTCGTCAACAACCGGAACGCCAACCAGCGCTACGTGCAGACCTACGGACATCGCAACGTGCAAGGCCTCGCCGAACGCGCTGACGGGTCGCTGTGGAACATCGAGCAGGGCACCTACCGCGACGACGAGGTCAACAAGCTCGTCAACGGTGGCGACTACGGCTACAACCCGGTCCCCGGTTACAACGAGGACGTGCCGATGACCGACCAGTCGCTTCCCGGCAAGCAGCACGAGGCCCGGTGGAGCTCGGGTGACCCGACCCTCGCCTGCAGCGGCGGCACGTTCGTGTACGGCGAGAAGTGGGGCGCGCTGAACGGCTCGCTGGCCGTCGCCGTCCAGAAGAGCACCCGCGTGCTGTTCATCAAGTTCGACGAGAAGGGCAACCTGGTCAGGGTGCGCACCCCGGCCCCGCTGCGTCAGTTCGGCCGCATCCGCACCGTCGTCCAGGCGCCCAATGGCGACCTCTGGATCCCGACCGACAACGGGGGCGGCAAGGACTCCATCCTGCGGGTCACGGTGAAGCGGTAGGACAACCGGGCGCCCGTCCTGCGCGTCTGACAGGTACGCACGATCAAGGGAGACCATCATGTTCCGCATCCGCCTCACCGCTGCCCTCTCGGCCCTCGCCGTCAGCCTCCCGCTCGCCCTCGCGCTTCCGAGCGCCCCGGCGTCGGCGCTCCCCGCCTGGGAGAACCACAACTCGACCTGGCCCAACCCCGCAGCGCGGGCGCCCCGGGTGGTGGACCTCGCCTACGCAGCCCACGGCCGCTACGACCGCGTGGTGATCACCGTGCGCGGGCGCATCCCGGGCGACGCCGTCCGCTACGGCCGCAACTTCACCTATGACGGATCCGGCAAACCGGTGCCCATCCACGGGAGGGCCGGACTCCAGCTCAGCCTCGCTCCCGCCTACGCGCACAACCGACACGGCGACGACGTGTACGACGGGCCCCACATCGCCCGGCCACACTTCGACACCCTTCGCGCACTGGCCTTCACCGGCGACTTCGAGGGTCAGGTGAGCTTCGCGTTCGCGCTGACCCACCGCGCCGACTACCGGGTCTTCCGACTGCACGACCCCCAACGACTGGTCATCGACTTCCGCCACTAGGCCCCTTGCGCGTGCGGGGGTTTCGAGACGGTTGCCGGCGCAACCTCCTCGACCAGCGGTGGCTCAGGCGGTCCAGCCGAGCCAGATTCCCCCGGCGGTCAGGGTCCCGAACCAGACCACAACTGCGATGACCGGCAGGGCCAGCATCCGGCGCGGGTGCGGAGTCCACCAACGACACGCGATCACGAACAGCACGAGCCAGAAGACGAGCAGGAGCGCGACCCCCCACCAGGGGGCCACGAGACCACTCACGGCGTACAGGAAGAGGGTCGCCGCCATCCCCGCCATGCCGACGAAGGGCCAGGGCGAGATCGCGTTGCGGCTCTGGATGCGGCGACGGGCCACGGGGGCGGCCCTAGTCCTCTAGCTCGGTGTCGTTCCACTGCGGGTCGTTGTCCCACTCCTCGTTGCGCTCCTGCGCCTTCTCGAGAGCCCGCTCGGCCTCCGCCTGGGTCGGATAGGGACCGAGCCGGTCGATGGGAGGGCACCCGTCGGGGCCTTCGACCCGGTGGTGCTTCACGCAGTACCAGAAGTCACTCATGGCGCTGAAACTACACTCGCTCCACGTGACTCCTGTGGCACCCGCAACCATCTCCCCGCGTCGTTTCGTGCCCGGGACGATCAGCCGACCGGAGTACGTCGACAAGCCGGCGCCGACGCCCTTCACCGGCAGCGAGGTCAAGGACGCCGAGACCATCGACAAGATGCGCGTCGCGGGACGGCTGGCCGCCCAGGCGCGCGAGCTGGTCGGGTCACACGTCGAGCCCGGCATCACCACCGACCACCTCGACCGCATCGGCCACGAATTCCTCTGTGACCACGGCGCGTACCCATCCACGCTCGGCTACCGCGGTTTTCCGAAGTCGTTGTGCTCCAGCGTCAACGAGGTGATCTGCCACGGCATCCCGGACAGCCGGCGGGTCGAGGACGGCGACATCGTCAACATCGACATCACGGCGTTCCTCGACGGAGTGCACGGCGACACGAACGCGACGTTCCTGGCCGGACACGTCGACGAGGAGTCCCGGCTCCTGGTCCAGCGCACCCGCGAGGCGCTGGACCGCGGCATCAACGCCGTCCGGCCCGGGCGTCGCATCAACGTGATCGGGCGGGTCATCGAGTCCTACGCGAAGCGGCACGGGTACGGCGTGGTCCGCGACTTCACCGGGCACGGGATCGGCTCGTCCTTCCACAGCGGGCTGATCATCCCCCACTACGACGAGCCGGCCTACGACGACGTGATGGACGTCGGCATGACGTTCACCATCGAACCGATGCTCAACCTCGGCAGCCCCGACTGGGAGATGTGGGACGACGGCTGGACGGTCGTGACCCGCGACCGCAGGCGCAGCGCACAGTTCGAGCACACCTTGGTCGTGACCGCGACCGGCGCCGAGGTGCTGACCCATCCCTGAGGCCGGATGCGGCGCGGACACATCCCCGTCACGCGTTCTTTGTAGGGTCGGCAGATGAGCACCCGGATCAGCGCGCCATGACCACCCCACGCAATTGCTCGCTGCGCTCGCAGATCCGCAGGGACCCCGGATGAGCTCGATGTTCGAGGGCTACGTGTCGAGCGGACCGGCATACGACGAGATGTTCGACAACGACGCGCTGCGCCCGCCGTACCTCCGTCTCCGCAGCTCCCTGGAGACCATGACCACGCCCGACCTGATCGGCCGGGTCGAGGCCCTGCAGGCCAGCTACCTGGACCAGGGCGTCACGTTCGACATCGGCGGCGAGGAACGGGCGTTCCCGCTCGACATCCTGCCGCGGGTCATCGAGATGGACACGTGGACCACGATCGAGAGCGGCGTCCAGCAGCGGGTCAATGCGCTCGAGGCGTTCCTCGCGGATGTGTACGACGCCGGCGCGGTCTTCGACGACGGCGTCATCCCCCGCGAGGTCATCGCGACGTCCTCGCACTTCCACCGCGAGGCCGCCAACGTCCGACCCGCCAACGGCGTCCGCGTCCACGTGTCGGGCATCGACCTGATCCGTGACAACGCCGGCGAGTTCCGGGTGCTCGAGGACAACGTGCGGGTGCCGTCCGGCGTTTCCTACGTGATGACCAACCGCCGCGCGATCTCGGCGGCGCTGCCGGAGACGATCGCCGAGCACCGGATCCGTCCGGTGGCAGGCTACCCGCAGCGACTGCTGGCCGCGCTGCGTGCGGCGGCTCCTGCCGGCGTCACCGATCCGACGGTCGTCGTCCTCACGCCCGGTGTCTACAACGGGGCCTACTTCGAGCACGCGCTGCTCGCGCGCACGATGGGTGTCGAGCTCGTGGAGGGGCGCGACCTCGAGTGCCGGCGCGGCCGGGTGATGATGCGGACCACCAAGGGCCTGGAGCCGGTGCATGTGATCTACCGGCGCGTGGACGACGAGTTCCTCGACCCCGTGCACTTCCGTGCGGACTCGATGCTCGGCTGCCCGGGCATGATCGACACCGCCCGAGCCGGCAACGTGACGCTCGCCAACGCCGTCGGCAACGGGGTCGCCGACGACAAGCTCGTCTACACCTACCTGCCGGACATCATCCGCTACTACCTCAACGAGGAGCCGGTCCTCAAGAACGTCGACACCTGGCGTCTCGGCGACGCGGACGCCCGTGAGGAGGTCCTGGACCGCCTCGACGAGCTCGTGCTGAAGCCCGTCGACGGCTCCGGCGGCAAGGGCATCGTGATCGGCCCACGGGCCACGAAACCGGAGCTGGACGAGCTGCGCGTCAAGGTGCTCGAGGATCCCCGTTCGTGGATCGCGCAGCCGGTCGTCCAGCTGTCGACGGTGCCGACGTTCGTCGACGGAGAGCTCGGCCCGCGCCACGTCGACCTGCGGCCGTTCGCCGTCAACGACGGCAACCGGGTGTGGGTGCTGCCCGGCGGGCTGACCCGGGTGGCCCTCGCCAAGGGCGAGCTGATCGTGAACTCCTCGCGCGGAGGCGGCTCCAAGGACACCTGGGTGCTGGCCGGCCCGCCCGTGCCAGCGCCCGTTACGGTGCCCGCGCCGGTCCTGGTCGCGGAGCCGGTCCCCGCCGACGAACCACCACCATCGCCACCTCCGTCAAGCCCGGTCCGCTCAGTCCCCGAGAGCGCCGGCCCGGCCATCAGCGAGATGAGTCAGCAGCAGGAACAACAGCAGCAGGCGGCGGTGATCCCATGTTGAGCCGAATCGCGGAGTCGATGTTCTGGATCGGCCGCTACGTCGAGCGCGCCGAGGACACCGCACGGATCCTCGACGTACAGACCCAGCTGCTGCTGGAGGACGCAACGATCGACCAGGAGAGCACGTGTCGCAACCTGCTCTCGATCATGGGGGTCGAGGGCGAGCCGGAGAGCCAGGTGGACATCACGCTCGTGCTCGACCAGCTCGCCTACTCCCCCACCTCGCCGGTGTCGATCGCCTCGGCGCTCGCCGCGGCCCGGGAGAGTGCGCGCCGGGCCCGGGAGACGCTCTCGGTGCCGATGTGGGAGGCCATCAACACGACGTACCGTGCCATCTCGTCGGGCCACTTCCACGCGATGCGGCCACCCGCGATCTTTCAGTGGGTCCGTGAGCGGGCCGCACTGATCAACGGCACGGCCGACGCGACAATGACCCGCGACGAGGGCTGGCACTTCCTGATGCTCGGCCGCTGCATCGAGCGGGCCGACATGACCTCCCGGCTGGTGGCGACCGCGTCCCTGGCGGCCGGCACCGGCGCCCCATGGACGGGAACCCTGCGTGCCTGTGGTGCCTACGAGGCGTTCCTGCGGACCTACCGCGGCCTGGAGACCGAGCGTGGTGCGGCCGAGTTCCTGCTGCTCGACCGACTGTTCCCGCGATCGGTGGTGTTCGCGCTCAACCGCGCGGAGCAGTGCCTGGACAACCTCGAGGCCACCGACCGGCGCGCCGGCTTCCAGAACGAGGCACAGCGGCTGCTGGGTCGGCTGCGGACCGAGCTGGAGTACCGCTCGCTCGCCGACGTGATGGCCGACCTGCCCAACGAGATGGAACGCCTCCAGCGCACCACGGCGCTGGCCACCGAAGCGGTCACCCGGAGCTACTTTGCGGGATCGGAAGCGCTGACCTGGCAGGGGGTGCGGCTGTGAGCCTGCAGCTGAGGATCGTCCACACGACCGGGTTCGAGTACGACGGCAAGGCGGTGGCGTCGTACAACCAGGCGCGGCTGACGCCGCTGACGACGCCCGAGCAGATCGTCGTCTACTCACGACTCGAGGTGGCGCCCAAGCCGTGGACCTACGAGTACCGCGACTACTTCGGGACCCTGGTCACGTCGTTCGAGGTCGTCGATCCGCACGAGTCGATGCGGGTGATCGCGACCTCGACCGTCCACACCACGCGGCCGCGCACGCCGGCGCCGGTACTCACCTGGACCGACCTCACGAAGCATGGGGTGGCCGACCGCTGGACCGAGTACCTCGTGCTCCCCGAGACCGTCGAGCCACCGGCCGACTTCGCCCAGCGGGTCAAGCAGATCGCCGCCGACTCACCGCTGCCCGGTCAGGCGGCCCGACTGGTGTGCGCCCTGGTCAACGACGAGGTGGAGTACCTCCCCGGCTCGACCGACGTGCAGTCGCACGCTGCGGTCGCGTGGCAGCAGCGGGCCGGGGTCTGCCAGGACATGGTGCACCTCGTCATCGGCGGGCTCCGGTCGGTCGGCATCCCGGCGAGATACGTGTCCGGCTACTTCCACCCCAGGACCGAGCCGGTCGTGGGCGAGAGCGTCAGGGGTGACTCGCATGCGTGGGTGGAGTGGTGGGACGAGGGCTGGCACCCGTTCGACCCGACCAATGACGAGGAGCCGGGCGACCGCTACGTCGTGGTCGCCACCGGTCGCGACTACCGCGACGTGAAGCCGCTCAGTGGCATCTACTCCGGCGCCGCCACGTCGTCGATGTTCGTGGAGGTCGAGATCACCCGGCTCGCCTGATCCCTAGCCGGCCGCGCGGGCCAGCAGCGCGCGGCGGCTGCGGACCCCGGCCTTGTCGAAGACCGACTTGAGGTGGTCCTGGACGGTGTACTCCGACAGGAAGAGCCGACCCGCCACCGAGCGGGTGTCGTCGCCCTCGGCCAGGCAGCGCAGCACGTCGGACTCGCGGGCGCTCAGCGCGTGCACCCGACAGAACAGCGCGAGTCGTTCCTCCGGGGCGCACCGCTCGATGGTCACCGCGATGTCGTTCCGTTCCGCGTCCCCGTCGCCTTCCAGTCGAGCGGCGCGGAGCGTCACCAGCCGACCCGGCCGTAGCCAGACCCGGCTGAGCGGCGGGTGGTCGTCGATCCCGGCCTCCACTGCCAGCAGCTGAGCCGCCACGTTGTACGCCGCCGATGGCACGGGGCTGCGGTCGTCCTCGGTCGGGAGCAGGGCGCGCAGGTATGCATCGGCCGCGGGGGTCTGCTGACGGACCTCGAGGTCAGGTGCTAGCAGGAGCACGACCGGGTCGCTGGTCCCGGTGTCCTCGACCGAAGGAGCTGCGAAGGCTGCGACCTGTGCGCGGCGCAGCGCCGCGGTCAGCGGCTCGAGTGCGTGGCTCAGGCCGTTCAGCTCAGCGACCGTGAACGAGCCGTCGCGGCGCCACAGGTCCAGGAAACCCCAACAACCCTGCTCGTCGTGGAAGGCGACCGAGGCGACGTCGGCGATCTCGTACTGGCGGAGCAGGAACTCCCGCCAGGACCGGTCGCCGGCGTCGGCCGCCGGCCCGGACGAGAGCGAGACCACCTGGCCGCCCCGAAGGGAGGTCCACCGGTTGCGGGAGCAGAGGTACTTGAGCCGGATCGTGCTCGTGAGGCCGTCGAAGCTCGGGATCTCGGCGTGCGGCGAGCAGCCCACGGCAGTCACAGGATCGGTGAGCATCCAGACGTGGGCGTCGAAGGGGATCGCGGGTCGCAGGGCGTCCAGCACCGCCTGCCGCAGCGTGCGGTCGTCGACGCGCTGAGCGCACGCAGCTGCCACCCGAACCTCGACCGACACGCTGGCAACCTACTCGCGCTGCGTGATGGATACCCAGACATCTGGGATCGCAGCAGGGGTCCCGGATGCCTAGCGTGAGAGCTCCCCGACGAAGGAGCCCCGATGAACACCTTGCACATCGAACACCCGGTGACCGACTTCCAGGTCTGGCGTGACGCGTTCGAACGGTTCGCCTCGGCGCGCACCGACGCCGGCGTCCGCGCACATCGGATCCAGCGCCCGCTCGACGACGAGCGTTATGTGCTGGTCGAGCTCGACTTCGACGACCCGGACAGCGCCGCTGGCTTCCTCGGCTTCCTGGAGTCCGTCGTGTGGGCCAGCCCCGCGAACTCGCCCGCTCTCGAGGGCTCGCCGCGGACACGCATCCTCCAGTCAGTGGAGTGACGCGGGGCGTTCAGGTGAGGTCGTCGTACGACGTCTCGCCGGTCTCGGCCAGGCGCCGCTCCACGCGCAACACCGCCACCTCGTGCTCTGGGTCGCCGCTCATCGCGGCGGCCAGCCGGAGGTGCGGCAGGGCGTCGCGCAGCCGGCTCTGGCGCTCCAGCGCGCGACCGAGGGCGTGCCGGGCCCAGTCGTCGGCCGGGTTCTCCGCCACCAGCTCGGTGAGCTCCGCCTCGGCCTTCTCGAGCTGGACGCGGATGAGGAAGGCCCAGGCGCGCAGCATCCTGAGGCCGTAGCTGGTCGGGTCCTGCTCCAGCGCCGGTTCCACGACCTCGAGCGCCTCGCGGGCGGCCCGACGTTCGAGGAGGTCATGGGCGACGCGGTACGCCGACTCGGGCCCGGCCTGTCCCGGGAAGACGAGTGGCGGAGCCTGCAGCTGGAAGTCGTCGGTCATGTGGGTCGAACGCTCCTTTCGGGGCACGGGATTCCCTACTCAGGTTAAGGTGTGGCCGCGGATGGGCTGGCCGGACGATCGCGGCATCGTTCTTCGGAGCGGTGTCGAGGAAGGTCCGGGCTCCACAGGGCAAGGTGGTGGGTAACACCCACCCGGGGTGACCCGCGGGAAAGTGCCACAGAGAACAGACCGCCAGCCGGCTTCGGCCGGTCGGTAAGGGTGAAACGGCGGTGTAAGAGACCACCAGCGGTCCGGGCAACCGGACCGGCTCGGCAAACCCCACCTGGAGCAAGATCAAGAAGTTGCGAGCCCCCGGGCTCGCGATGCGTGCACGTCCGAGGGCGGCCCGCCCGAGTGCACGGGTAGATCGCAGGAGGCTGTCGGCAACGGCAGTCGTAGATGGATGATCGTCGCCCGGTGTCTCGTGAGGGACCCGGGCACAGAACCCGGCCTACAGGCCAGCCCGTCCGCACTACCCCGGTTGACCTGCGGAAACGTGATCAGCCGGGGTCTACTGTCCGCGTACAGTCCGCAGAGATTGTCAGGCCGGGGGGCCGATGCTCGATGTTCTCGTGGACGCTCTGCCATGTTCGAGACGTCTTCTAGACGAACGAGGACTGTTCCTCAGGGTCCTGACTCAGTAACTCAGGTGCCCCCGGGCCCGCACCAGGGAGATGAACACCTCGGGTGGCTGGTTCTGGTCACAGGCGACGCCGTGCCCGCGCGCCACATACCGACCATGCCCACGCACGTCGTCATACGCTCCGGTGCCCCTGACGGCGCGCCAAGTGCCACGTTCGACGAACCGGAAGTGACACGTGGCCGGGTCGAAGTGATCGCGCCCACCCCCACGCTTGTGGCGGATGACCACGTTGCCGTCTGGGAAGACGAACCGGTCTCGTCTCGGACCCAGCACCCGGTCGATGCCGTGGTCGTGGATGGCGCCGTACGCAACCACGGAGTCGGGGCCGCGCCCGTCACCGATGAGCAGGAACCGGACATGGCCCGACACCCGTTCCCCCGGAGCTCCGGCTGAGGTACCGGACGGGACGCCGACCAGCGCTCCGGCCAATATGGCGACGACGGCAAGCACGCGAGTGCGCGGTCTGGTCATGACTGTCCCTCTCCGTTGGTGAGCTGCGGTCTTTTCATGCTGACTCGATCTCGGCTCTCCCGCATCCCCAAAACTGACAGTTTGCAGGTCGGCCGGAGAGCGACAGGCCTGATCCGCGTCTCTGTCCGCAGATCACGTGAGCCGGGTCGGTCGAGGCGATGCCGTGCCCACGAACCGCTCGGTTACCCGGATCCGACATGCGCCAGGCGACGCGGCCGCATCTCACGCTCACCTCCGCGAGAGACGCAAACCGGGCAAATCGACAGGAGGCACGGCTATGTGGGACACCGACCGGACGAATGAACATCCCCTTTCACACGACCTGCCGTGCCTGCAATGCGGCCACGCCGCCCACACGTTTCTCCCCTGCAGCGACATCTGCGGGTGCCCGCCAACCGTCCTGCCGGGCACCGTGGCGCTGGCGGCCTGACCGCTCCGCAAGCTCCTGCAGACCGGTCGTGGTCACTGCGTCTCGCGACGGGTTTCCTCAGGCAGGTTGAAGCAAACCACTACACGTTGCTGTGGTCAGTCACGCACTAGGCCTGGACGGCCACCTCGTAGACGTTGTCAGCCCGGTGGCCGGCTCGCTCGTGGATCTTCTGCACGGCCTCGGCGTTGGGCGCGTCGGAGAGGCAGAACACCGTGCCGCTCGCGGGGTCCGCCCAGGCGTGCTTGAAGTTCACGCCCTCCTCGTCCTGGATCGCCAGGTCTGCGTTGTGGGCCTCCATGAGGGCTTCAGGGGTGATCCCTGCCATCCCGGTGTGCACATCCATGAATTCGGGCATCGCTTCTTCTCCTCGGATGGGGGATTCCGAATCTGCACCCAGGACCGGTTTCCCCGCAATAGCCCGCTTGGATCTGGTGGGCCTCAGGCGGGGTCCGTCGCCAGCACGAACTCGACCTTCCGGGACCCGAGGTCGGCGACCGAGAGCCGCACTTGTACGTCGGTGCCGAGCGGCAGGTCCCTGGCCGAGGTGACCGCGGCCTCGACGGCCGGATCCTGGATGGTCACCACGCCGCGCCGGGGGTCGCGATCGTCGACGTCGATGACCACCGCGGAGAACGTCTCGCCGACTTTCCCGCGGAGCTCGCCGGCCTCCACCAGGTCGAGGATCGCCCGTTCGTACTGGTGAGCCCGGTGGCTCGACTCCTGCAGGATCTTGGGTAGGTCGTGCAGCTCCGACAGCACCCAGCCGGGTACGTCGGTACCGGCGCACAGGGCGAGGCAGATCTCGCCCGCGAACCGGTCACCGAGTCGGCGCAGCGGCGCCGTGACGTGCGCGTACTCCGACGCGAGTGCCGCATGCTGCGGCTCCGCGGGGACCTCCCCGTCGAACCCGACATAGCCACTGCCGCGCAGCAGCCGGGTGCAGGCCACGACCATCGCGGAGTGGTTCGAACGGGACGGGTCGAGGGTGCGGATGAAGTCGGGGTAGAGCTGTTCGGCGGGCCACTCGATCCCGAGCGCCCGGGCCGTGCGGTGCAGCCGTTGGATGTCGCGCGCCTCCGGCGGAGGCAGGGTCCGGAGCAACCCGACCCGCGCATAGACCATCAGCGACGCCGCCGCGAACCCGGTGAGCAGCGAGATCTGCGCATTCCACAGCTCGACGGGCAGCACCTTGCGGAACTCCAGGCGCCACTGGTCACCCGACACGTCGACCTCCTGCT
>JAOPXM010000022.1 GCA_025965125.1 Nocardioides sp. | reverse complement strand
AACACCCACGGCGGCCAGCTCGGCGAGGCCTACATCCACGGCATGAACGGCATCGCCGAGGGCGTCCGACAGATCCGGGGCACGTCGGTCAACCCGGTCCCCGACGTCGCGCACCTCGTCGTCACCGCCGGCACCGGCGTCCCGACCAGCGGGTTGGTCCTGTCCGCCTAGCCAGCGGCCTGATCAGGGTGGAGCTTCTCGTTGAAGAACGCGAGGACGCGATCTACGCCCGCCTGCTGCCGGTCCTCGGTGACCGTGCTGTGGCCCTTGCCCGGGAGCTCCACGCGGATGAACGCGTCGCCGATCTCCGTCGCGAGCGTGTCGAAGCGACGACCCGTCAAGGGGTCGGAGGTGAACTCCAGCCCGAGCACCTGGCAGCCGCCCGCTGCTCGCTCCTTGACGGTCGCGAGGTCGGCGGGGGAGAGGTTGAGGTCTCGCGAGCGCGCTCGGCCGGGGACGAACGGCACCGACGGCTGGCAGAGCACGGGGGCGGCCACCGAGTCGTCGACCATCATGGCGAGGGCGAAGCCGCCGGTGAAGCACATCCCGAGGGCTCCGACGCCGGGGCCGCCGAGCTCACCGTGCAGGTCCCGCGCCAGGCTGCGCAGCCAGCCCGCGATCGGTGAGGTCTGACGCAGCGCGAGCTTGGTGAACTCCTTGCTCACGCACACCCGACGCATGGTGCTCACGACCGCCAACGGGGTCATCTTCCGCTCGGGAGTGCCGAACAGGTGCGGCAGCACGACAGTGAAGCCAGAGGCCACGACCTCCTCCGCGAACTCGATGACCGCGGGCGTGATTCCCGGGATCTCGTGGATCACGATGACGCCCGGGCCGGTGCCCTTGCGGTACGTCGGGTGGGTGACGTCGACGCCGTTCACGAGGTCGGTGTGCGCGCCGCGGGTCCAGCTGTCCAGGAGGGGCATGCGCGTGAGTATGGCGGGTGCGGGCACTACTAGGGTCGGGCCATGCCCGACCTGCCCGTGCTCGACCCCGAAGAGCAGCGCGTCCTCGGCAGCCTGATGGAGAAGCAGCGCACCGTCCCGGCGAGCTACCCGCTGACGCTCAGCGCTCTGCGATCCGCGTGCAACCAGTCCAGCAGCCGGGACCCGGTCGTCGACTACGACGATGCAAACCTCGAGCAGACGCTCAAGCGGTTGCGTCAGCGCGAGCTGGTGCGGGTCGCCTGGGCGGACACGGGACGACGGACCCTGAAGTACCACCAGGTCCTCGAGGAGAAGCTCGAGCTCGCACCCGACGAGTGCGCGCTGATCACCGTGCTCCTCCTGCGCGGCGCACAGGCTCCCGGCGAGCTCAGGACCCGGACCGACCGGCTGCACCCCTTCGCGGACCGGGTTGAGGTGGAGGACTGTCTGCGCCGGATGGCTGCGCGGACGGAGCCACTGGTGCGCGACCTGGGGCGGCGCCGCGGCCAGCAGGACGCGCGTTGGGTGCATCTGCTCGGACCGGTCGTTGCCGATGACGCGACGTCAGCAGCCGAGCCCGCGGTCGACCGTGACGTTGTCCTCACCGGCGGCGGAGCCGCGCGTGACGAGCGAGTGCGGAGGTCGTACGACGTGGTGGCGGCGACGTACGCCGACCGGCTCGCCGGCGAGCTCGACGACCTGCCGTTCGAGGCCTGGCTCCTGCGCCGGGTGGTTGAGCTGGCCGACGGCGCACCGGTCGTCGAGGTCGGGTCAGGCCCCGGTCACGTGACGCACTTCCTTGCGGAAGCCGGTGCGGACTCGACTGGTGTCGACCTGTCCCCGGGGATGGTTGCGGAGGCGCGTCGGCGGTTCCCGGACGGCACCTACGAGGTGGGTGACCTGCGCCGGCTGATGCGTCCGACCACCAGCTCGGGTTGGGGCGCGGTGCTGGCGTGGTACTCGCTGATCCACCTGGCGGCGTCCGAGCTGCCGGACGCCGTGAGCGCGTTGGTGCGGCCGATGGTGGTCGACGGCTGGCTGGTGCTCGCGTTGCATGCGGGCGCGCAGGTGCGACACCTGGACGAGTGGTTCGACCATGAGGTTTCCCTCGACTTCGTGCTGCACGACCCGGCGCAGATCCGGGCGATCGTCGAGTCAGTGGGGCTCGTCGACGTCGAGTGGTACCTCCGCGGTCCGATCACCGCCCGCGGAGAGACCACGGACCGGCTGTACGTCATCGCTCGGAAACCTTCCTGATCTGGCCCCGCTGCCGATGTGAACCGTCTAGATCTCTGTTCCAGTCAAGCCCCGTCCAACCGGATTGACCCGCACACTGGGGCGATGCGCGTTCTGTTCTCGTCGACGTTCGGCTACGGCCACATCTTCCCGATGCTGCCGCTTGCCCGGGCGTTCGCGGCCGCTGGCCACGACGTCCTGTGGGCGGTCTGCGCCGATGCCGCCCACCTGCCGACAGCCGCGGGGATCGAGACGACCGCAGCCGGGTTGTCCGGTGCCTCGCTTCACGAAGCCCGCCAACCCGTGCTCGCGCTGGCCGAGGATGTCGCACCAGCGGACCGCGCCTCCTTCGTGTTCCCGCGGATGTTTGGAGAGGCGCTGACCCCACCGATGGTCGCCGACCTGCTGCCGCTCGCGCAGCAGTGGCGTCCGGACCTCCTCGTCCACGAGAACGGCGAGCTCGCCTCGGCCGTCGTGGGGGCCGTCCTCGACGTCCCCAGCGTCACGCACGCGTTCGGTGGGGCGATCCCGCCACACTTCCTCAGCGACGCCGGCGATCGACTGGGCCCGCTCTGGGCGGCCCACGGACACGAGCTGCCGCCGTACGCCGGGTGCTTCACGTCGCTGTACCTCGACATCTGCCCTCCTTCGGTGCAGACCGTGCCCACCGATCACATCGGAGCCAGCCAACCGCTGAGACCGGTCGCGGACACCGGGCCGGAGCCGACCGAGCTGCCCGACTACCTCGAGGATGACGGACGCCCGCTCGTCTACCTGACGCTCGGGACCGTCCGCAACCACTCGCCGGTCCTGCGCCCGGCTGTCGAGGCAATCGCGCAACTGCCCGTACGGGTGCTGGTCACGGTCGGTCCGGACGGCGAACCCGAGACACTCGGGACCCAGCCACCAAACGTTCGCGTCGAGCGCTGGGTCAACCAGCCACAGGTGCTGCAGCACTGCAGCGTGGTGGTCTCGCATGCCGGCTCGGGAACGTTCCTCGGCGCCCTGGCGCTCGGCCTACCGCAGCTGTGCCTGCCACAGGCGGCGGATCAGTTCCGCAACGCGGCCGGTGGTGGCGGCCGTGGCGCCGCCCTGGTGCTGACGCCACCGGAGGCGTCGGCCGACGCCGTCGCCGGCGCCGTCACGCGACTGCTGACCGAGGACAGCTTCCGGGGAAGCGCTGCGCTGGTTGCCACCGAGATCGCCGGCATGCCGTCGCCTGCAGACGTGGTCGAGGACCTCGTCCGACGCTTCGAGCCATCCGCTGGTTGAGGAAGGCGCGCTGGGCGCCTGCCTCGAAGCCTGGTGAGTGAAGGCAGGGAAGGGACCACCCGTTCGTCGGACACGTGCGACGATGCGTCGACCACTCAGGAGGACACGGTGACCGACAGCATCTGGCCAACGATCCACGCCGAGCGCACGGCGCTGGCCGACGACCTGACCGACCTGACCGCCGCGCAGTGGGCGACCCAGTCCCTCTGCGCCGAGTGGACCGTCCACGACGTGTTCGCGCACCTGCTGTCCGCAGCCAAGATGACGCCACCGAGGTTCTTCGCACGCTTCGCTGCAGCCGGCTTCAAGTTCAACAACTTCACGGCGAAGCAGGTAGCGGTGGAAGGTGCAGGTGGCCCGACCGCGACGATGGCGGCCTTCAGGGCCGCCGAGCCACGCCAGACCGCCCCGCCCGGACCGAAGGACACCTGGCTGGGTGAGGCGTTCGTGCACGGCGAGGACATCCGCCGGCCGCTCGGCATCTCGCGCGCGTACCCACTGCCCGAAGTCACCCGCACCGTCGCGTTCTACGCCAGAAGCAACGCCATCATCGGGGGAAGGTCGAGAGTGGCCGGCGTGACACTGAAGGCCACCGATACGGACTTCTCCGTCGGATCCGGTCCACTCGTCGAGGGCCCGGCCATCTCGCTGCTCCTGGCCGCAAGCGGGCGCAAGGTCGCGCTGGACGACCTGACCGGACCGGGCGTCGACGTCCTGCGCGGACGCTGACCGGCTCAAGCTCAACCAGCGTGGGTAGTCAGCACGCAATCGGCGAGGACGGGGGAGCCGTCGCGGTCGCCGCCGGCGACACTCGCCGAGGCAACGATCCGGTCGTCCTCGGTCCAGCCACGGACCCGGATCGTCTCGCCCGGGAACACCACGCCGGCGAAGCGAGCCTCGAAGCCCGCCACAGCGGTCGCGTCGCCTCCGAGCAGCGCGTCGGTGAGCTCGCGCAGCACGATGCCGTAGGAGCACAGTCCGTGCAGGATCGGCGCTGGGAAACCAGCGGCCTTCGCGAAGTCGGGGTCCGCGTGCAGCGGGTTGCGGTCGCCGCACAGCCGGTAGAGCATCGCCTGCTGCGGGGTCACGTCGTACGTCGTGTCGGCGTCGGGCGCGCGATCGGGGAGCAAGAGCTTCTCCGAGGAGCCGCGGTCGCCACCCCAGCCGCCCTCGCCCTTGACGAAGATCGACGAGCGGGTGGTCCACAACTCCTCGCCGGACGGCGACGTCGCGACGCCCTCCTGCCAGATCACTGCGGCCTTGCCCTTGTCCCAGATGTCGCTGATCCGGGTGGTGACGGTCGCCGTCCCGGACGTGGGCAGCGGTCCGCTCACGCTGATCGACTGCGAGCCGTGCACGACCTGGGACAGCGTGATGTCGCAGCCGGGCAGGTCGAGCGGAGGCGGGTCCTTCTCGTGGAACGTCGGCGCCACGATGCCGAACGACGGCAGCACCTGCAGTGAGGGGCCGTCCAGCGTGTAGCGCAGCGCGGCGGGGGACAGGTTGTCACCCTGACGGGAGCCGGCCCCGATGCCGAGGTGGTAGAGGAGGACGTCGCTCGCGTCCCACGAGAACTCGCGCGACCCCAGGTCGGCACCCAGGGCGACGGACGGATCGATCGGCATCAGGAAGCCTCCTCGGCGATGTGCTCGGCAGCGAGGTAGCCGAACGTCAGCGCGGGCCCGATCGTGGCACCCGGGCCGGCGTACGTGTGACCCATGACGGCCGACGAGACGTTGCCCGCGGCGTACAGGCCAGGGATGACCGACCCGTCCGGGCGCAGCACCCGGGCCTGCCCGTCGGTGACGAGGCCGCCCTTGGTGCCGAGGTCGCCGGGCACGATCTTGACGGCGTAGAACGGGCCGTGGTCGATCACGTGCAGCGAGGGGTTCGGTTTGACCCGGGGGTCGGAGTAGTACTTGTCGTAGGCGCTCTCGCCGCGGTGGAAGTCCTCGTCGACGCCGGACACCGCAAAGGCGTTGAAGCGTTCGATCGTGGCCTGCAAGGCCTCGGCCGGCACGTCGATCTCGGTCGCGAGCCCGGCCAGCGACGAGGCCTTCTTGACCGTGCCGAACTTGTACCAGCGGCCCGGGAAAGGTTGGCGCGGCGACAGCCCCGCGAACAGGTAGCGGTTGCGGTAGCGCTGGTCGATGATCATCCAGGCCGGCACGTGGGGGATCCCCGTGGCCTCACCCTTGTAGATCTCGTGCACGGCCTCGACATACGGCAGCGCTTCGTTCATGAACCGGTTGCCGCCCTGGTTGACGATGATCGAGCCGGGCAGGTTGCGCTCGGCCAGGCAGAACCACGGACCGGAGGGCAGCGGGATCGTCGGACCCCACCAGGCGTCGTCGAGCAGGTCGGTCTGGCCGCCCGCGGCGATGCCGGCGAGCAGGCCGCCCCCGGTGTTGAACTCGGAGCCGGTCGTCCAGTCCACGGACGTCGGCTGGGGCTGGAACTTCTCGCGGAGCTCGAGGTTGCGCTCGAAGCCACCGCTGCCGAGGATCACGCCGCGTCGCGCGCGGATCGTCGAGGCGACGCCGCCTCGGAGCACCTTGATGCCGGTGACCCGGCCGTTCTCGATGAGCAGGTCGGTGAGCTCGGTGTCGTACTCGATGGGGACGTCCGCGTCCATCAGACCCTTGCGGAGCCCGATCGCGAGGGCGTTGCCCATGGCGTACATCTTGCGGCCGAGCATCAGGCTGACCATCCGTCGAACCATCACCTTGAGCATGGTCAGCGGGCCCCTGAAGGTGCGCAGGCCGAGGCTGATCTTGCGGAAGTCGGCCTGGGTGACGATCAGGTTGGCCGGGGCCTTGGCGTACTGCGGGTGCAGGTGGTCGAGCTCCTCGCCCAGGAACCGGGCGTCGAGCGGGATCGGCTCCACGCTGCGGCCGGCGGGACGCCCGCCGGGCTGCTCGGGGTGGTAGTCGGCGTAGTCGGGGACCCACGTGAACCGCACCGGCGTCTCCGCCTTGATGAAGTCCATGACCTCGGGGCCGCGGTCGATGTAGGTGTCGCGGCGTCCCTTCGGCACGTCGTCGCCCACGATCGAGTCGAGGTAGAGCTTGGACTGCTCGGGTGCGTCGGCCTGACCTGCGTCGCGCAGTGCGTAGTTGCCGGGGATCCACACGCCACCCCCGCTGCGGGCGGTCGAACCGCCGAAGTAGGCACTCTTCTCGACCAGGACCGTGTCGAGACCGCGCTTGCCGGCGGCCAGCGCAGCGGTCATCCCGGCGGCGCCCGCGCCGACCACGACGACGTCCACCTCGGCCGGGAGCGGGCCGGGATGTGCGCCTGAGGAGGGGGTGCTCATGGCGCAAAACTGTAACAGGTTCTAGCATGGGGGAATGCTCTCCGACGACGTACGTCGCGAGGCTGCGGCCGCCCTGGCCAAGGCCGAACGCGAGCGACGCCCCATCCCTCCGTTGCGGGAGACCTACCCCGACATCGACGTCGTCGACGCCTACGAGATCGCGCTGATGAACATCCGGCAGCGGCTCGCGGCCGGCGCGACGATCCATGGGCACAAGGTCGGCCTGTCGTCGAAGGCGATGCAGGAGATGATGAACGTCGACGAGCCCGACTACGGGCACCTCCTCTCGGACATGGCACTGCCAGGGAATGTGAACGGCGAGGACGAGCCGGTGAGCGCGGGGCGCTACTGCTATCCGCGGGTCGAGGTCGAGGTGGGCTTCATCCTCGGCGCGACGCTGCCCGGCGAGGGCTGCACCGAGCAGGACGTCATCGACGCGACCGAGGCCGTGGCCCCGGCGATCGAGCTCATCGACAGCCGCATCACCGACTGGAACATCCGGATCGGGGACACCATCGCCGACAACGCCAGCTCGGCCGGCTACGTGCTCGGCCCCGAGCGGGTGAAGCCGGGCGACATCGACCTGCGCACCATCGAAGCGCGGCTGCTGCGCAACGGGGACAAGGTCGCCGAGGGGCGGTCCGACGCCGTGCTCGGCAACCCGGTGACCGCGGTCGCCTGGTTGGCCCGCAAGGTGGCGTCGTTCGGTGTCACGCTGGAGGCCGGCCACGTGATCCTGCCCGGCAGCGTCCACCGCGCCATCGACGTACGACCGGGTGACGACTTCGAGGCGGTCTTCGACGGCCTCGGCACCGTGCGACTGAGCTTCACGAAGTAGGGGAGAGACCATGAGCAAGCTGACCGCCGCGATCGTCGGGCCGGGCAACATCGGCACCGACCTGATGTACAAGCTCCTGCGCAGCGACGTCATCGAGCCGCGCTGGATGATCGGTGTGGACCCGGCCAGCGAGGGCCTCCGGCTCGCCGCCGAGAAGGGCCTCGAGTCGACCCACGAGGGTGTCGACTGGCTGCTCAAGCAGGACGTCCTGCCGGACCTGATCTTCGAGGCGACGTCCGCTTACGTGCACCGCGAGTACGCCCCTCGTTACGAGGAGGCGGGCATCCGCGCTATCGACCTCACGCCTGCCGCGGTCGGCCCGGCAGTGATCCCGCCGGTCAACGGCACCGAGCACGTCGGCGCGATGAACGTCAACATGATCACCTGCGGTGGCCAGGCCACGATCCCGATGGTGGCCGCGGTCTCGCGTGCCGCTGGTCCTCAGGGGGTCTCGTACGCCGAGATCGTCGCCTCGGTCTCGTCCATGTCGGCCGGCCCCGGCACCAGAGCCAACATCGACGAGTTCACCCGCACCACGGCGTCCGGTGTCGAGACGATCGGCGGCGCGGCGCGGGGCAAGGCGATCATCATCCTCAACCCCGCCGAGCCGCCGATGATCATGCGCGACACGATCTTCTGCGCGGTGTCGCCCGACGCCGACCGCGACGCGATCATCGCGAGCGTGTTCGCGATGGAGAAGGCGGTGCAGGAGTACGTCCCCGGCTACCGGCTGCTCCAGGAACCCCAGATCGACGAGCCGTCGCCGGCTACCCAGGGCCAGGTGAAGGTCAGCGTCTTCGTGGAGGTCGAGGGGGCGGGCGACTTCCTGCCGCCGTACGCCGGCAACCTCGACATCATGACCGCAGCCGCCACGCAGGTCGGCCAGAACATTGCCCGCTCCATCCTTTCGGAGGCGTGACATGACTCTCGACATTTCTGACCGCGACACCCTGACCCGCACCTGGGCCCAGACGGATCCGAGCAGTGACCTCGACCTGCGGCTGACCGACACCTGCCTGCGGGACGGCTCGCACCACAAGCGCCACCAGTTCACGGCACAGGAGGTCCACGACATCGTCGAGGCCCTCGACGCGTCCGGGGTCCCGGTCATCGAGGTCACCCACGGCGACGGTCTGGGCGGGTCGAGCTTCAACTACGGGTTCTCCAAGACCCCGGAGCAGGAGCTGATCAAGATCGCGGCCGAGACCGCGAAGACCGCCAAGATCGCGTTCCTGATGCTCCCCGGTGTCGGCACCAAGGACGACATCCGGGCGGCTCAGGACAACGGCGGCCAGATCTGCCGGATCGCGACCCACTGCACCGAGGCCGACACCTCGAAGCAGCACTTCACGCTGGCGCGGGAGCTCGGGCTCGAGACGGTCGGCTTCCTGATGATGAGCCACACCCAGCCGCCCGAGGTGCTCGCGAAGCAGGCCCGGATCATGGTCGAGGCCGGCAACCAGTGTGTCTATGTCGTCGACTCCGCGGGTGCTCTCGTCATGGAGCAGACGGCCGATCGCGTCGCCGCCGTCGTCGCGGAGATCGGCCACGAGGCGACCGTGGGCTTCCACGGGCACGAGAACCTCGGCCTCGGCGTCGCCAACACCGTCATCGCCGCCCGCGCGGGCGCGACCCAGATCGACGGCTCCGTGCGTCGTTTCGGCGCCGGCGCGGGCAACACGCCGCTCGAGGCGTTCGTCGGTGTGTGCGACAAGCTCGGCTGGAACACCGGCATCGACTTCCTGCAGATCGTCGACGCGTCCGAGGACGTGATCCGCCCGGCGATGCCCGAGGAGTGCCAGCTCGACAGGATGACGCTGATGATGGGGTACGCCGGGGTCTACTCGTCGTTCCTCAAGCACGCCGGCAACGCGGCCGACCGCTACGGCGTCTCCGGCGCCAAGATCCTGCTGGAGGCGGGGCGCCGCAAGCTGATCGGTGGCCAGGAGGACCAGCTCATCGACATCGCGCTGATGCTCAAGGCCGAGCAGGACAAGGCAGCCGCCAACAGCTGACCGTGGTGTTAGTGTGACGCCGTGTCTCAGACAGATGTGCGGCGGGCTCGCAGGTTCCGTGTTCCCGAACCGACCGCGTCCGTGCGTGCCGGGTCGGGGGAGCCGTTGCTGCTCATCCATCCGTTCATGCTCAGCCACGACGTGTGGGCCGACGTCGTACCCCTGCTGGCCGACGAGTACGACGTCGTCGCGGTGACGCTGCCGGGCCACTGGGGTGGACCGAAGCTCCGCCGCCGCGACGTCGGCCTCCGTGCGTTCGCGGACGGGGTCGAGGAGCTGATGGACGACCTGGGTTGGGCGACCTGCCACATCGCCGGCAACTCGATCGGGGGCTGGCTGTCGCTCGAGCTCGCTCGCCGCGGTCGGGCGCGGACCGTGACGGCGATCGCGCCGGCCGGTGGCTGGAAGCGGTTCTCGCTGACCCAGTTCCTCGTCGGTTTGAAGTTCCTGATGCTGGTCCCGATGGTGCTGCTCGGGCGGCTGACCGGCGACCTCGGTGCGCGGCTCGGCTTCTTGCAGCGGCTGGCACTGCGGGTCGTGGTGCACCGGCCTGGACGCGTGCCCGGGGAGCGGGCGAAGAACTATGTGCGCGCAGCGTCGAACTGCTCGGCGTTCCTGCCCTACATGTGGGCCGACCTCCGCGACGGCGGCATGGTCGCCGACCACTTGCGGGACATCAAGGTTCCGGTGCAGCTGGTGTTCTGCGAGCTCGACTGGCTGCTGCCGCCGGCACGGTGCGCCCCGCTCTACGTCGACGGGCTGCCCGACGCCATGGTCGTGACGCTGGAGGGCCTCGGCCACGTGCCGTCGTACGAAGCGCCCGAACGGGTTGCCGACGCCATCCGCGAACATCTCCATCGCAACCGGCGGAGGTCGGTGGCAGGCTGAGCCGCATGGCCTCCAGAGCATCCAACTTCTGCATCGACGCCGCCGACCCCTACGCCCAGACGATGTGGTGGGCCCAGGTCCTCGAGGACTTCGTCCTGCCGGCCGAGTGGGAGAACAAGCCGGGCGAGGACGAGTGCGGGCTGGCGGGTCCCGACGACCGCTACCTGCTGTTCCTCAAGGTCCCCGAGCCCAAGACCGTCAAGAACCGCATGCACATCTGTCTGCGGCCGACCGACCGCACCCGCGACGAGGAGATCGAGCGGATCCTGGGCCTCGGTGCCACGTTGGTCGATGACCTGCGCGAGGGCGAGAAGGGCTGGGTCGTGCTGGCCGACCCTGAGGGCAACGAGTTCTGCGTGCTCACGCCCTACCAGCCGAAGGCCTGACGCCCTCCGCTGAGCCGGGACTCCGAGCTGTTGCAGAAGCAGAACGCTGCCAGGCCGGTTCGCCGACGAGCTGCTGCCGCGTCCGACCTGTACCAAAACGAGAACGTGTTCTAGTATTGCCGGGTCCAACCATGACAGGAGAAGTCCATGTCCCAGGCTGTTCTCGACGGCGTCCGTGACCTGCTCCCCACCTTCCGGGATCGGGCGGATGAGGCCGAGCGTCTACGCGTGGTCCCGGAGGCTTCCATCAAGGAGCTCGAGGAGGTCGGATTCTTCCGTCTTCTCCAGCCGCAGCGCTTCGACGGTCACGAGGCCGACCCCGTCACGTTCTACACCGCGGTGCGCGACATCGCCTCGGCCTGCGGCTCGACGGGTTGGGTCTCCAGCGTCGTCGGCGTGCACCCCTGGCAGGTCGCCCTCTTCGCAGACGAGGCCCAGCAGGCCGTCTGGGGCGAGGACACCAGCACACGGCTGAGCTCGTCCTACGCACCCACCGGCAAGGCGGTGCAGACCGAGGGCGGCTACACGCTGTCCGGCAAGTGGAGCTTCTCCTCCGGCTGCGACCACTGCAGCTGGGTGCTGCTCGGCGGCCTGGTCTTCAACGCGGAGGGGCAGGTCGTCGACTTCAAGACGTTCATGGTCCCCCGCGAGAAGTACACCATCGTCGACGTCTGGCACATGGTCGGGCTCAAGGGCACCGGCTCCAACGACATCGTGGTCGAGGACGCGTTCATCCCCGAGGCGTTCACGCTCAGCATGGGCGAGACGGGCCAGTGCCGCGGCCCGGGCCAGGAGCAGAACACCTCCAACCTCTACAAGCTGCCGTTCCACTCGATCTTCACCGGCACGATCACCGTGCCGATCATCGGCATGGCGATGGGCGCGTACACCGAGCACGTCGAGATGCAACAGAAGCGCACCCGGGCGGCGTACCTCGGTGAGAAGGCGTCGCTGGACCCGTTCTCCGCGGTCCGCATCGCACGGGCGTCGTCGGAGATCGACGCCGCCTGGGCGTTGCTCACCAACAACATCCGCGAGGAGATGGCGCACGTCGAGAAGGGCGAGAAGATCCCGCTCGGGCTGCGCCTGAAGGTACGCCGCGACCAGGTCCTGGGCAGCCAGCGTGCGATCGACGCGATCGACGCGCTGTTCGAGGCGTCCGGCGGACGCGCGCTTGCCGAGGGCACCTACCTGCAGCGGGCCTGGCGTGACGCCCATGCGGGCCGGGTGCATGCCGCCAACGACCCCGAGCGCGCGCTGCAGATGTTCGGTGCCCACGAGTTCGGTCACAAGATCGACCCGGGGATGTACTGACAGTGGCCGCCCCCTCGCCGTACGACCAGGAGTCGGTCCGCAGGTCCGCCAAGGCCCGTGAGATCACGCTCAACTACTACGAGGCCGGCGAGCCGACGGCAGTCGGCGGGGGGCTGCCCCTGGTCATGCTCCACGGCGGGGGACCAGGGGCTTCGGCGTGGTCGAACTTCGCGGCGGCCCTGCCGCGGTTCGCCCCGCACTTCCGCACCTTGCTGGTCGACCAGCCCGGTTTCGGTGGGTCGGACAAGCCGCCGGTGGTCGGCAACTTCTATCGTCACGCAGCGGACCACGTGGTCGCCCTGCTCGACGAGCTCGGCATCGAGCGGGTGCACCTGCTCGGCAACAGCCTGGGTGGCGGGACGGCCATGCGCCTGGCGCTCTCCTACCCGGACCGGGTCGGCCGGCTGATCCTGATGGGGCCGGGCGGGTTGTCCCTCAACCTCTTCCATGCCGATCCCACCGAGGGCGTCCAGCGGCTGATGGACTTCGGCGCCAACCCCACCCGCGAGGCGCTGAGGGCGTTCATCTCGACCATGGTCGTCAACCAGTCCCTGGTCACCGACGAGCTGGTCGAGGAGCGGTTCGCCGACGCGACCGCGCCGGGCGCCCAGGATGCGATGCGCTCGATGGGCATGTCGTTCTGGAACCCGGACACCGCCGAGGACGGGATGCTCTGGCGCGAGGCGCACACGCTCCGCAAGCACACCCTGCTCACGTGGGGCCGTGAGGACCGCGTCAACCCGCTCGACGGCGCCATGGTCGGGCTCAAGCTGATCCCCAAGGCCTCACTGCATGTCTTCCCGAACTGCGGACACTGGGCGCAGATCGAGGCCGCTGACGAGTTCGCCGAGGTCGCCACGGCCTTTCTGGCCCGCCACGTCGAGAGGACGAAGTCGTGACGATCGACATCAGGTCCATGGGCTACGTGCGCGTGGCCAGCACCGACCTCGATCAGTGGAAGGTGTTCGCCGGCAAGGTCCTCGGCCTGGCGGAGGGCCGCGGACCCGACCCGGCCAACCTCTACTACCGGATCGACCAGGTCTCCGCCCGACTCGTGGTCTTCCCGTCCGACGTCGACCAGCTCGCCGCCACCGGGTGGGAGCTCGCCGACCACCAGGCCCTGCAGGAAGCTCGCGAGCACCTGCAGAAGGCGGGCGTCGACTTCCAGGAGGGCACGGCCGAGGAGCTGGCCGACCGTCGCGTTCAGGAGCTGATCCGGTTCGCGGACCCGTGGGACAACGTGTTCGAGCTCTTCCATGGCATCACCTACGAGTCGCGGCCCGTCGTCACGCCGTACGCCGCCACCTTCGTCACCGGCGACCAGGGGATGGGCCACATCGTCGTGCCCGTCCTCGATGATGTCGAGGCGCTGCGGTTCTACACCGACGTGCTCGGATTCAGGCTGCGCGACTCGATGAGCATGCCGGGCGAGTTCGTCGGCAAGGAGCCGGGTTCGAAGGTCTGGCTGCGGTTCCTCGGGGTCAACCCGCGGCACCACTCGCTGGCGTTCCTGCCGATGCCGAACGAGTCCAAGTGCGTCCACATCATGCTCGAGGTCGACAAGCTCGACCACGTCGGCCGAGCGCTGGAGCGGGTGCGCAAGCACAAGGCGCCGCTGTCGGCGACGCTCGGGAGACACATGAACGACGAGATGGTCTCGTTCTACGTCCGCTCGCCGGGTGGCTTCGACGTCGAGTTCGGCACCGAGGGCCTTCAGGTGGACGATGCCCGCTGGGTGGCACGGGAGTCGACTGCCGTCTCGTACTGGGGGCACACGTTCGGTGGCGCCGGCTGATGACTAGCGTTGGCGCCATGTCGTCAGGGACCTCAGGTGCCAGTCCGGAGATCCCGGAGGGAATGAGCGCCGACGCCCGGGAAACGTGGCCCAGCCCGGAGCTGATCAGCTCCTGGCTCGGTGACGCGGAGTTCGACTTCGAGTTTCGGCCGGGTGAGGACGTCGCGCTCCCCGACGACCCCGAGGCGCAGGCCGCGGCCCGGCGCTTCCGCGACGTGCTCGGCCGCTTTGCCTCCGGTGTCACCGTGGTGACGTCGACGAGCAACGGCGAGCCGGTCGGGATGACCTGTCAGTCGTTCTCGAGCGTGTCGCTCGACCCGCCGCTGGTGCTGTTCATCCCGGCGAAGACATCCCGGGCCTGGCCGCTGATCCAGCGCTCAGGCAGGTTCTGCGTCAACTTCCTCGCCGCCGACCAGGCGGAGCTGTCGAACACGATGGCCAGTCGCGGCGTCGACAAGTTCGTCGACGTCGGATGGTCGCCGTCCGACGCCACGGGTTCCCCGATCCTGGACGGGACCCTGGCCCACCTCGACTGCACCATCCACTCCGTGCACGAGGCCGGCGACCACTACGTCGTGATCGGGCGCGTGCTCGACCTCGCGAGCACCGAGGGCGACGACCCGCTGCTGTTCTTCCAGGGCAAGTACCGCACCACCGCGCACTGAGCGTCCTGCCTCATGGTGCGGCCCGGATCGAGGTGACGCCGGTCGCTCTGCCACGCTGTCGGGGTGGCACCAGCCCTGGTCGACGCACCCGTCGAGGACCTCGCCGTACGGCTGCTGCGAAGGTTCCTCCGGCTCTGCGAGAGTCCGCGCACCCGCGGGCGGATGGTGCGTCTGGTACGGGGTTCGACCGGCAGTGCCCGGGCCGGGCGGGTGCTCTACCGCGTGATCAACCGGAGCGTGCTGAACCCGGTGGCGCGAGCCAGCGGCGTACAGGCATCGGCGATGAAGCTGGAGCTGGTGTCATCACAGCTCATCGGCATCGCCATGCTGCGCTACGTCGTCGAGGTGGAGCCGATGGCTTCCGCTTCGATCGAGGAGGTCGTGGTCCTCGCCGCGCCGGCGATCCGGGCGGCCCTCCAGGCCTGAGCTGGTGTGGGCACCCCCCTCGGCCGTAGAGAGCGTGTCGCCACGTTCGAGGAGGGCTCGGAACTATTCACAGGTTATCGAAAGATTGTTCGATGACCTAATATGTCTCACCGCAGGTGCGGCAGCGGGGGCTGCTCGACGTTCACCGTCGGGATCCCGCCGCCGAAGCGGGCGATGACCGCCACCGACGGTTCGTCGGTCGGGTTGCTCTCGCGGTGCACGGTGAACGACGGCACGTGGATGAAGTCGCCTGCGTGCGCGTCGAGGTAGCCCTCGTGCCCCTCGAACTCGAAGCGCAGGATCCCCGACACGACGTACAGGCTCGACTCGTTGATGTCGTGGTGATGCCACCCGGAGACCACGCCCGGAGCGGTCTGGACCCGACCGGCCCAGAGCATCGGGTTCTCGTACGCGCGGTGGCGGTCCATGCCCGGTGTCGGGTCCGCGGGGACCAGGTCCTCGGCGCGCACGATCCGGACTGGCAGGTTCATGCGGTCATTCTGCCCCCCTCGGGGGTGGGCGGCACCTCGAACCTCACCGCCTTCACGGACAGTAGAGCTCGGAGATCTGGACGATCCTTCCGCCGTCAGGCAGCAGCGGCTGCGACCACACAGTTCCTCGGAATACCCAGAACAGGACTGGAATTCGAACAGGTGTTCGAGTAGGATACGAGCATGCACTTCATCGACGAGCTCGACCTGGCCGCCACCCTGGCAGCCGCGGGCTCACTGGTGCACCAGCGCCGCGCCCTCGACATCGAGGACCTCCTGCTCGCGCTGCGCTGGGCCGACCTCCACGGCGAAGACCCCCAACGAGTGCCCGGTGCGGTCCCGGTGCGCTGCGGAGGCGACCACCTGGTCCAGATGGGTGGCGAAGGCACCCCGATGGTCCAGGACCTGTGTGTCCACGAGTTCGCGATCGCCCACCACACCCACCCGATCAGTGCGCGCAAGCTGATCGCCGACGCCCTCGACGCACGCCACCGGTTGCCGATCACCTGGACGGTGTTCCTCGACGGCGGCTGTGAGGGGTGGGTGATCCGCAAGGTCGCGACCCTGACCCGCGACCTCACCGCCGAGCAGGCAGCCCTGGTCGATGCGGCGGTCGCCGCCGCGATCGCCACCGAGGCCCCCGGGCGGGTGCTACGGATCGCCGAGGCGAAGGTCATCGAGGCCGACACCGCCGCGCACGCCGCCGCCCTGGAGGCCAAACGCCGCGCCAGGCACGTCAGCTTCACGGCCTCCGACGAACACGGCCTGCGGCACCTCATCGCCCACCTCGAAGCCGGCGACGCCGTCTGGCTCGACGCCGTCATCGACCGACTCGCCGACCTCCTGGGCGAACGCCGCGACCTGATCCCCGACCTGCCCGGAGACTGCTCGAAGGACGAGCTCCGTGCCGTCGCCCTCGGCTGGCTCGCCCGCCCCGAGGACGCCTACGCCCTTCTCACCGGCACCTACCCCACCCCCGAACAACCCGCAGCCGTCGAGCCCGAGACCGAGCCTGTCGAGCCCAACACCACCCGGTCCACCCGGCAGCAAGCCGTGGTCTACGTCCACCTCCACCAGGCGGCGATCGACGGCATCGCCAGCGGAGTAGCCAGGGTCGAGGACGTCGGAGCCCTGCTCCTGGCCCAGCTCCGTGAGCTGCTCGGCCACACGAACATCACCTTGGCTCCGCTGATCGACCTCAACCGCCAGATCTCGGTCAACTCCTACGAACACCCCGAAGCAGTCAAGGAACGCACCCACCTGCGGATGTGCGGCGAGGTCTTCCCCCACGCCGTGTCCCAAACAAGGCGCACCGACACCGACCACCCGAGCCCTTACACACCCAACGGGCCACCGGGCCAGACCGGCGACCACAACGCCGCCCACCTACGAAGATCCAACCACCGCGCGAAGACCCACAAGGGCTACCGCCTCACCCAGCTCGGACCCGGCGAATACCTCTGGACCACCCCCCACGGCCTGCACCGCCTCGTCAACACCCACGGCACCCACGACATCGACGAACAGCAAGCCCGAACACTTGAACACCCCAACGCCATGGACGCCGCCCTCGACCGACTCCAAACCAAGCTGGACGCCGGCGAGCTCAGGCCCTGACCGGCCCGGCCGGGGACGCTACCGTCGAGAGATGCGTCGACCTGCTTTCGTCACCAGCGTCGTTGTCGGTCTCGCCGTCGCGGTGCCCCTGAGCTTGGCCTGCCAGGCGCAGGGGAGCGGTGACCCACTCACGTCCGCGTCGACAACAGCGGTCCCGGCGAAGCCGATCGCCGGCACCAGCTGCTCGGAGTTCCCGGCGGACAACTGGTGGCACGCCGACGTCAGCGACTTGCCCGTCCATCCGCGCAGCGCGCAGTGGCTCTCGCACATGTCGCCCGGCGACGACCTGCACCCGGACTTCGGCCCGTCGTACGGCGACGGACCCGACTACGGCATCCCAATCACCATCGTGAGGTCGAGCCACCCGAAGGTCCGCGTGTCATTCCAGTACGCGAGCGAGAGCGACAAGGTGAAGTACCCGTTCGGCTCGGACACCCGTATCGAGGGCGGTCGCGGCTCCGGGGGAGACCAGCACGCGATCGTCGTGGACCGGGGGACGTGCAGGCTCTACGAGACGTACGACACCACCATCAAGAGCGGACGGTGGAGGGCCGGGTCGGGCGCGGTCTGGTCGCTCAGGAGCAACAAGCTGCGCCACGACGGCTGGACGTCCGCCGACGCCGCCGGCCTACCGATCCTGCCGGGCCTGCTGCGCTGGAAGGAGGTGCGCGACGACAAGATCGACCACGCCATCAGGTTCACCACCGACGTGACCAGCCGTCACTACCTCTGGCCAGCCCGGCACCAGGCCGGATCGCAGGGCAGCTTGGCGTACCCCCCGATGGGAGCGCGGTTCCGGCTCAAGGCGACCTTCTCCGCGGCGGGGTTGTCCCCGCAGGCGAGGAGCGTGGTTGCCGCGATGAAGAAGTACGGCATGGTCCTCGCCGACAACGGCTCACCCTGGTTCTTCCAGGGGGAGCAGAACAAGAACTGGCCCGGCAGGCTCATCGACGACCTCAAGACCATCCCCGCGAGCGCCTTCGTCGCCGTCGACGCCTCGGGCCTGCAGGTGTCCCCAGACAGCGGCCAGGTGGGCTGAGCCCGATTCAAGATCGCGGCGACTGCTGCGATAAGGTTCCGTTGCTCTCGGTGGCCGGGCTCCACCGGCTGCCGAGGGTGTTCGGGCTGTAGCGCAGCTTGGTAGCGCACTTGACTGGGGGTCAAGGGGTCGCAGGTTCAAATCCTGTCAGCCCGACCGTGTGATGTCTCAAGACATCG
>JAOPXM010000020.1 GCA_025965125.1 Nocardioides sp. | reverse complement strand
CTCAAGGTGTTGCTCCGTCTCGTTTTCATGCTCCTCGTGGTGGCCACCCCCCGGGGCTGGTATCCCTTGTTCGGCGGCTACCTCCTGGTGTTGCTCGCCGTCATCGGGGTGTCCCGGGTGCCGCCGGCGTACCTCCTCATGCGGATGGTGGTCGAGGTCCCGTTCGTGGTCTTCGCCGTCCTGCTCCCGTTCGTCGCCACCGGCCCGCGCACCGACCTGCTCGGACACCCGGTCAGCCAGCACGGCCTCGAGGCCGCCATCGCGCTGCTCATCAAGGCAACGCTGGGCGTCCTGGCCAGCCTGACGCTCGCAGCCACGACCGAGCCGCAGGAGCTTCTGGCGGGGCTCGAGCGACTACGGCTGCCCCAGCAGCTGGTGCAGATCATGGCGTTCATGGTCCGCTATCTCGACGTCGTGACCGGCGAGATGCAGCGCATGAAGATCGCCCGTGAGTCGCGCGGCTTCACCGCCCGCAACCCCGCGCACTGGCCGGTGCTCGCGCGATCCGCGGGCGCCCTGTTCATCCGCTCCTACGAACGCGGCGAACGTGTCCACCTCGCGATGCTGTCGCGCGGTTACACCGGAAGAATGCCCCGGTGACCACCCCCGTCCTGGACGTCCGCGGCCTCGCCTATGCCTATCCAGACGGACACCAGGCGTTGTACGGCGTGGACCTGCACGTGCATCGCGGCGAGCGGGTGGCGCTGCTGGGTCCGAACGGGGCTGGCAAGACGACGCTGGTGCTGCACCTCAATGGGATCCTGCAGGCCGGCGCCGGAAGCGTGTCCGTGAGCGGGCTGCCGGTGGTCAAGGACAACCTCCGGGAGATCCGGCGCCGGGTCGGCATCGTCTTCCAGGACCCGGACGACCAGCTGTTCATGGGGACGGTCCGCCAGGACGTCGCATTCGGGCCGGCCAACCTGGGCGTCAAGGGAGCCGAGCTCGAGCGGCGCGTGCTCGCCGCCCTCGACCTCGTCGGTATGGCCGACTTCGTCGATCGGCCTCCGCACCACCTGTCGTTCGGCCAGCGTCGCCGCGTGGCCGTGGCCACCGTCCTCGTGATGGAGCCCGAGATCCTCGTGCTCGACGAGCCCTCGTCCAACCTCGACCCGGCGTCGCGCCGGGAGCTCGCCGACATCCTGCGCTCCCTGGACGTCACGGTGCTCATGGTGACCCACGACCTCCCCTACGCCCTCGAGCTCTGCCCCCGCTCGGTCGTGCTCTCCGACGGGGTGGTGGTGACCGACGGCGCGACGTACGACGTCCTCACCGACGAGGACCTGATGCGCGCCCACCGTCTCGAGCTGCCCTTCGGCTTCGACCCCCGCCGCGTGGGTTGATAGCGTCGACCCGAGAATCCCCGGGACCATCCGATCCAGCAGGAGACGCGAGCCAGTGAGCAAGGCAAACGAGACCTCGTCCCTCGAGCGCGAGATCGAGGACGCACGTGAGCACCTGGCGACCACGATCGACCAGCTGCTCTACCGCTCGCACCCCAAGACGATCGCAAGCCGCCAGGTCGCCACGATCAAGGCGTACTTCGTCGACGACCAGACGGGCCAGCCGCGAACCGACAACATCCTCAAGACCGTGGGTGGCGTCGTCGGTGTCGTCGCGGTGTTCGTCCTCATCCGCAAGGTTGTCCGCTGAGCGTTCGCGTCCGGAGCGAGGTCGAACCGTCATCGTGACCGACAAGACCCCCATCAAGATGCTGCACGACCGGCTCCTCGTGGAGGTCGACCGGGAGTCGGGCGAGCGACGTTCATCGGGCGGCATCGTGATCCCCGCGACGGCCGCCATGGGCGCCCGCCGGCTGGCCTGGTCGAAGGTCGTCGCCGTCGGCCCCCACGCGCGCGCCGTCGAGATCGGCGACCGGGTGCTGTTCGAGCCCGAGGACAAGGCCGAGGTCGAGGTGAACGGCGAGGTGTACGTGGTGATGCGCGAGCGCGACGTGCACGCCGTCGCCGCGGACCGGCTGGCCGACGAGTCGACCGGCCTCTACCTCTGACTCCACGAGACACGAGACCTGTTACCGGCGCGTAACCTGGCCGGTCGCCCCCCGTTGAGCGGGCATGGCCCGCCACCGTATTGCCGCGCTCGTCGCCGCCGCCTCCCTGGTTCCCCTCGGGATGTCGGTGTCGCCGCTGTTTGGGGCGAACGCGTCGTCGGCCACCCCGTCAGCCGCGCTCACGGCGCCGATTGCCCCGCGGCACGCCGCGCGGGCACCTAGATACTCCGCGACGATCCGGATCACCGAGCACGGCATCCCGCACATCACGGCGAAGAGCTTCGGGTCGCTCGGCTACGGCAGCGGGTACGCCGCCGCCACCTCGTCCATCTGCACGCTCGCCGACACCCTGATCACCGGGCGCGGCCTCAGGTCGCGGTGGTTCGGCCCGAAGAAGAAGTACGACGACGGGGTCAGCATGAACGGCTCCAACCTCCAGATCGACGCACTGGTGACGGATCTCCACAACCGGCACGTCGTGGAAAAGTTGCTGGCCGACAAGGTGGCCGGTCCGGGATCCGAGGCCCGCGCGATCGTGCGGGGCTACACAGCCGGCATCAACCGCTACCTGCGCGACCACGGGCGCAACGGGGTCACCGACCCCGCCTGCCACGGTGCGAAGTACCTCACGCCGGACGCCAAGCCGATCGACGTCTGGTACGGCGTGTACCTCGCCAACCTGCTGGCGTCGACGGGGGTCTTCGTCAAGGAGATCGTCGATGCGGACCCGGCCTCGATCGACGACCCGGGCATCCCCGACCCCGGCATCCCCGTCGCTGCCGACGTCGATCGCGACAAGCTTCTCGCCGGCCTGGGACGTGACCCCAAGAGCGGCTTCGGCTCCAACGCCACCGCCATCGGCGGCAGCTCGTCGTCGACCGGCAAGGGGATGCTGCTCGGCAACCCGCACTTCCCGTGGCGTGGCCGCTACCACTTCACCCAGCAGCACCTGACCATCCCGGGGCAGTACGACGTCGCCGGCGCTTCGCTGATCGGTTCGCCGGTGGTCAACATCGGCTGGAACAACAACGTCGCGTGGAGCCACACGGTGTCGACGGCGTACCGCTTCACCCCGTACGAGTACCACACGATCGCGGGCACCACGATGTACCTGACCGACACCGGCATTCACCAGCTGGAGCACCGGACGGTCAAGATCACGGTCCGCAAGAAGAACGGCAGCCTCGGCACCGTGTCCGAGGACCTGTACCGCACCCCCCAGGGCTACGTGATCGACGCGCCCTCGCAGTTCATGGGCTGGTCACCGCTCAGCTTCTGGGCCATCCGCGACGCCAACGCCGAGCAGCTGCGCACCATCGACACGTTCCTCAACATGGGCAAGGCGACGAACGTGCGAGACCTGCTGCGTCGCCAGGACGCCGGTGGGGGAATGCCCTGGGTCAACACCACGGCCGCCGACCGCAACGGCGACGTGCTGTACGCCGACCACTCGGTGGTGCCGAACGTGCCCACCTCCCTCGCCCAGCGGTGCATGACACCAGTGGGCAGGGTCCTCGACCAGGTGGCGGGACTGCCCGGGCTGGACGGCACGTTCGCCGACTCGAGCTGCAAGTGGAAGACCGACAGCGACGCGGAGCGACCCGGCGTGTTCGGGTCGAAGAACCTGCCCGATGTCGTCCGCCGCGACTGGGTGATGAACGCCAACGACTCCTACTGGCTGCCCAACCCGAAGTCGCCCATCGAGGGCTACGCCAACATCATCGGCTGCGAGCGGTGCGAACGCACGATGCGCACGAGGATGGTCTCGCAGTACGTCATCGACCGGCTCGCGTCCGGCCGGAAGGAGACCCCGGCCAGCCTGCGCGGGCACGAGCACGAGAACCGCCTGCGCGCCGCCGAGGTGATGCGGCAGCACGGTGACCTGAACACCGTCTGCGACGCCACCGGGGAGACCAGGGCGTGTGCGGTGCTGAGGAAGTGGGACGGCACTTCGAACATCGACTCGCGCGGGACGCACATCTTCGAGGAGTTCGTCGCGCGGCTCCCCACGGTCCCCCTCGACCTCATCGACACGGTCTGGGCCACGCCGTTCTCGGCCGCCGACCCGTTGAACACGCCCCGGGACCTGAACACCGGCAACCCCTTGGTGGTCAAGGCGATGGGCGACGCGATCGCCTACCTGCGCTCCAGGCACATTCCGTTCAACGCCACCTGGGGCTCACTCCAGGTGGCGGGGGACCGCGGGGCGCCTCCCATCCCGCTCGGCGGCGGCACTGGTGACTCGGTCGGCAACGCGAACGCGCTCGCTTCGCGGAACCCGGTCCAGAACCGGGACAAGTTCCGCCCGATCACCTACGGCTCCTCGCACATCCAGGCGATCTCGTTCCTCTCGGGAGGCCGCGTCGACGCGCGCACGATCCTGACGTACGGCCAGTCCGAGGACCCGACGTCCCCGTTCTCCGCGGACCAGACCCGGATGTTCTCGAAGAAGCAGTGGGTGCGGTTCGCCTGGACGAAGACCCAGATCCAGCGGCAGCTGCTGCGAACGATCCAGCTGATCGGCAGCTGAGGCAGCTCAGTGCGGCTTGAGGCCGCAGGTCGCCGGACCCTCGAGCACCTCGCCGCTCGGCGCGAAGCGCGAGCCGTGCAGGGGGCAGTCCCAGCTGCGCTCGGCGTCGTTCCAGGCGACGATCCCGCCGAGGTGCGAGCACACGGCCGACACGCGACGCTCGGTGCCACCGACGCGGGACGACGCGGTGGGACCACGGCCGATCTTGTCGAACCGGACGTCGGCGTCGCCCTCACCCGGGGCTGCCCCCATGCCGGGACTCGTCAGCGGCCGCAGCCAGCCAGCGGTCATCTCGAGGCCGACCTCCGCGTTCATCAACGCCGCGCTCGCCAGGCCGCGCACCTCCTGTGGTGCCCACGTGCGCATCACCTGGGCCCACTCCTGGTGCCCGCCGAGGATCTGTCCGGACAGGGCCAGTGCGGCCGCGACACCGTTCGTCATGCCCCACTTGGAGAAGCCTCCGGCGACGAGGATGTCCGTCGCCCCCGGCAGCACCGGCCCGGCGTACGGCAGGGAGTGGTGCGGCAGGTAGTCCTGGGCCGACCAGGCATGGGTCTCCACGGCCTCCGGCCAGTGCGTCGCGGTCCAGCGCCGCAGGTCGTCGATCTTGGCCAGAGGTGAGGACGTGCGACCGGTGGTGTGCCCGTTGCCGCCCACGAGCAGCACATGACCGTCGATCGCGGGCGCGTCGCGGAGCGAGCGGGACGGGGAGTCGGCGGAAAGGTACATCCCGTCAACCCCCCGGGTCTCCGTCCGAAAGGCCAGGCCGTAGGACCGGCCGGGCGCCATCCGGGCGAAGAAGGCACCCCGGTCGAGGAACGGGATGTTGGTTGCCACGACCACGACGTCCGCCTCCGCGTCGCCCTGCTCGGTGTGCACGCGGACGGGGTCCCGGCCGGTGACCTGACGGACCCGGGCGCGTTCGACGATCGTGACCCCATGGGCCGCCGCCTCGAGGGAGAGGGCGTCGAGAAGCTCGATCGGGTCGACCTGGAGCTGGTCCTCGAGCCGCACGGCGCCACTCGTGTCGAAGGGGAGCGGGACCTCGTCGACCCACTCGACCGCCAGCCCGGCGGCGCGGGCCGCCTCGAGCTCGGCGCGGGCCCGGCGGGCGCCGCGCTCACCGTGCGCATAGGTGTACGCCGAGCGGCGCTGCAGCGGGACCTCGTGCTCGCCGCAGAACCGCTCGACCCAGGCCTGTCCCTCCCGGTTGGCCTCGACGTAGGTCGCGGCGACGGACGAGGAGTGCTTGCGGGTGATCGTCGACAGCTGGGTGCCCTGCAGGAGGCTGATCTTCGCCGTGCTGCGCCCCGTCGTCCCCACGCCGATGTGGTCGGCCTCCAGCAGCAGCACGGACTTGCCGGCCCGGCCGAGGAGCAGCGCCGTCGTCAGACCGGTGAGTCCGCCGCCGACCACGACGACGTCCCAGCGACCACCCACCTCCGGGTTGGTCTGCGGGGTCCTGGGGTGCCGGTCCTGCCACAAGGAGATGAGTGCCATGGCCTAACAGTGCCCTGCCGAGGCAAGGCCGACACCCGCTGTCCGGGGCCGCGCGGACGAACCTGCGATCGGCTCAGCGCAGGGCGCCGTAGGCGTACGTCGGCGCGAGCCGCACGGCCACGCGCCGGTCCTTCACCATCGTGGCGCGGAAGCCTTCCCAGTCGTCGTGCTCGCCCCGCAGGGAGCGGTAGTGCTCGACCAGCTCGTCCACGGTCGCATCATGCGGATCTGCGGCGATCTCGGAGAGCGTGACGTCACCCTCGATGACGGCGTAGGACCAGAAGTCCGCGCCGTCGACGTGCAGCGCGGCCCACGGCGTACGGCGGAGGTTTGCGTACTTAGCGCGGTCGGCGGTGATGGAGACCCGGATCACGCCGTCCTGGCCGACGACGTGCAGGACGTTGGACAGCTGGGGCCGTCCGTCGCTCTTGATGGTGGTCAGGACGGACTGGTCGTTGTCGCGTGCCGCCTGCAGTGCCTGCTCGATGTCCATGACGGCACAAGGTCGCGCAGCCACGCCCTATTCCGTCGTCACCTGGTGGGAGCAGCCGGCACGAAGCTGAGCTCGGCGTTCTCCGCGTCGCGGAGCGCGCCGCCCGTTGCCTGGGTGTGGATGTCGGGGATGAAGGCCGCCGCGACCGCAGCGAGCGCCATGCCTACGGCGAGGAGCACGAAACCGACGGTGTAGCCGTTCTCGACGGGAATGCCGGTCGCGCCGACGCGGGCGGTCACCACTCCGGCCATCACGGCGGATCCGATCGACCCGCCGATGGTGCGAATGTTGGCGTTCATCCCGCTGGCGACACCCGTCTGCTCGGGCGGCACCGACGCGATGACGACCCCAGCGAGGCTGGAGAACACCAGTCCGGACCCGATGCCCTGCACCGTCGTGGCGGCGTACAGCTGCCAGGTCTGGTCGTGCCAGAGCGCGATCGCCACGAAGGCGGCGGCGGTCGACAGCGTCCCGGCCATGATCACGGTACGGGCGCCCACCGCCCGGATCAGACGGGCCGTGGTGAAGCCGACCAGGAAGCTCGCGACCGCGGACGGCAGCAACAGGTGACCCGACTCGCTGATCGACGCGCCGAAGCCGTAGCCGGCCGACTCCGGGGTCTGGAGGAACTGGGGGAGGAAGCCGAACGACGCGAACATGCCGAAGCCGACGAAACCGGCCACGACGTTCGTGGTCCAGACGCCGCGCAGTCGCATCATCGTCATGTCGATCATCGGAACCGGGACGCGCTTCTCGACCTGGACCCACGCGAACGCGACCAGGGCGGCGACGACGAAGAGGCCCAGGATCTTGGGCGAGAGCCAGCCCCACTGGTTGCCCTCGCTGAGTCCGAGCAGCAGTGCGATCAGCCAGATCGACAGCAGGATGGCGGGCATGACCGGCAGCCGGCCCGGGGTGCGCACGGGTGACTCCGGCACGAAGAAGAAGGCAGCCACGGCGGCCAGGACGGTGGTGATCAGCGGCAGCCAGAACAGCCAGTGGTAGCCCAGGCCGTCCACGATCGGGCCGGCGATCACGATGCCGACACCGAAGCCCACGGCGGTCAGCGA
Organism: Nocardioides sp.; assembly: GCA_025965125.1. GTDB lineage: Bacteria > Actinomycetota > Actinomycetes > Propionibacteriales > Nocardioidaceae > Nocardioides. The sequence continues at coordinate 3,499 of JAOPXM010000020.1, read as the reverse complement.
TGCAATCACGCTGAGAGCACCCGTCACCCGGTCCTTGAACTCGTCGCGGATGATGCCGAAGGACAGCGGGAGGACGCCACCGCCCGCTCCCTGGAGCACCCGTGCCGCGATCAGCCAGGCAATGTTCGGGGCGAGGGCGGCGGCCAGCGATCCCAGCGCCAGCGCGCCCAGCGTGATGACGAGCATCCGCTTCTTGCCGACGACGTCACCCACCCGCCCGAGAAGGGGAGTGCAGATCGAGGCGGACAGCAGGTACGCCGTCAGGACCCATGTCACCGTTGTCTGATCGGTGTTGTACTCGAGCTGGATGCGCGCCAGGACCGGGACGATCAGTGACTGGAGCAGGGCGAACGAGGAGACGGCGATCGCGAGCACGGCGAACGTGATGCTCTGACGTCCCCGGAGGGTGGATGGCAAAGAGGCTCCTGAAAGTAGTTGCACCCGACAACCATTGGAGTCGAAAGCCTAGGGCAGGGGAGGCCCTGCGTAAGAATCTGTGGGTGACGTCACGACTGACCGCACCCTCGACGACTCGGCCGAAATGACCCCGCACGAAGTTGCACCAAATGCCGCATCCCGGCGGACGGGATGGAATCATGTGGGCGCTATGACTATCTCCCGGATCGCGGCCGCTCGGGTGCTGGCAGTTGCCGTCACCGCCCTGTCGCTCTCAGCCCCCGTTCTCCTCTCCACGTCGTCGGCTGCGCCGGTGGCAGACACCCGGGGCGCCGTCTCGGCGCCGCACCGCGCGGTCTCTCCGCCCGACGACCACGTGACGTTGCCGAGCCGGTGTCATCCGAACCCCGCCAACATGCCGGACCGGCCGCTTGCCTGCTACCTGAACACGTTCGACAAGAACCGGCCCACGATGCTGCTGTGGGGTGACTCGCACGCCTGGATGTTCATCCCCGCTCTCAAGGCCGCCGCCGCCGGCAAGGACGTCAACCTGGTTGCCGTGGTCAAGGGCACGTGCCCGGCGATGACGTTCGGGGCCAACCCGCCGACGAAGCTCGACTGCTACCAGTTCAACAAGATCGCCCTGGACCTCATCAAGCGGGTCAAGAAGAGCGGGCAGCCGCTGCGCGTCGTGCTCGGTGCGTCGTGGCAGCGCTACCTGTCGGCGCTCGACGACCCCGCCTCGGAGGACGGCTACACCGTCAAGATGGCGCAGTACTTCAAGCACGGCACCCCCAACCTGATGACGACGCTGGGGAAGATGCACGTGAGGACCGACGTGATCGGCCAGGTCGGCTACCCCCAGGGCACCCTGCCGGCCTGCGACAGGAGTGACGACCCCTATGCCTGCGACCTGCCTCGGAGCCAGATGATTCCGGACCAGGGCCCGACCCGCACGTGGCTCAAGAACAAGATGAAGGCGCTGTCCGGTTCGCCGCGCTACATCGACGTCAACGGGGAGTTCTGCGGGCCGACGGTCTGTCACGGCTTCCAGGACCCGGTCTACACGTTCTTCGACAACGAGCACCTGAGCCTCACGTTCTCCAAGTCCCTGAAGCCGCTGTTCACCCAGTCGGTCCCGTAAAGCCACTGGTGCGCCTTCTCGAGCGCGAGCCTCGTCGACCGCTCATGGCCCGCGGGGTGAGTGGGAGTACTGGCGGGTGACGGGACCGATGGTCACCAGGGTGATCGACGTGAATTTCGCTGTGCCGCCGCCGACGAGTGCGAAGGGTCAGCGGCTCACGCCGAAGGGCCTGGAGACGCGGCGGCAGATGCTGGAAGTGGCCCTGAGTCTGCTCGCCACCGGTGACTCCGACGCGGTGAGCGCGAACCTGGTGGCCAAGAGTGCCGGGGTGAGCTGGGGAACGGTCCAGCACCAGTTCGGGGACGCGGACGGCCTGTGGGCAGCAGTCATGGAGCACATTCGCATGTCGTCCGGCCCCGTGGTCTGGGCCGTCGGCAAGTCTCCGACGGTCGAGGGCCGGGTGAAGGAGGTCGTCGACCTTCTCTGGAAGGCCTTCGACTCGCCCTACGCGGCGGCAAGCATCACCCTCCGCACGAACCTGCCGCGAGAGCTTGATGAGTTCCGGAAGGCCTTTCCCCTGACCGCCGCCGAGTTCATGACGCTCGACGCCCACTGGGCTCGAGAGTTCACCAGGTTCTTCGACGGCCTCAAGGTCGACAAGAAGCGTGCCGCCCGGGTCTGCGCCTTGCTTCCGGGTGCCCTTCGGGGCCTGCACAGCGAGCAGGTCATGAGCATGCACACCAACATCGCCGACGCGCGTCGCGGGCTGACCGAGTCCATCACCCTCTACCTCACGACGAAGTAGCCGGCGCCACGCGCGCCAGGGCGCCGGCCACCAGGGTTCTCGCTGTCTCCTGGAGACAGTCATCGAGCTCCGTCAGGTTCGAGTGTCCCTGCGCCCAGAGCGTCAGGGCTCCGTGCCAGGCCAGCCGCAACGGCTCGGCCACGAGGGCGGCGGAGAACGGCTGGTCCGAGACGACCTCGCTGAAGTAGCTCATGAAGATGTTGTCGACGCGTCGTCGACAGTTCTGCACCGCCGGGTCGCGCGACTGCAGGGCGAGCACCGTGGCCCTGCCCAGCCGCGGTGAGCCGGCCAACGAGACGCACGTCTGGTGGATGAGCTCGGCCACCCGGTCGGACGGCTCGTGCGGTAGTGGGTCCCGACGCTCCGAGAGGGCACCGATCCACTGGAACTGCAGCTCGGCGATCAGGTGGTCACGGCCCGAGAAGTAGCGGTACAGACTGCCGAGGGACACGCCCGCTCCCTGCACGACGTCCCGCATGTGCACGGCCTCGTAGCCGCCGTCCTCGACCAGGTGCTTCGTCGCGTCGAGCGCGCGTTCACGGATGGCGCTTCCCTCGGTCACCGGGCGGTCACGCCGGCTGCCCGACTCGTCCCGCGAGCTTGTCGAGGTAGGTCAGGACATCCTCCGCAGACCGGTCGGGGACCGGCCACATGAGCTCGGTGACGCCGGCCTCGCCCCAGGCGTAGAGGTCTTCCGGGCCAGGCTTTCGAACCACCAGGACATGCACCTCGGGGTAGCCCTCGCGACCCGCGGTGCTCCACGCCTCCTCGAGCGCGGTCACCTTCCCGGGCACGTCGGTGTCGGCCGGTGTGGTCATCCAGCCGTCGGCGTTCTCGGCGATCCATTGGAAGGTCTTGGGTCCGCCGCCGGCGCCGATGATGAGGGGGATGTGTGCCTGGGCGGGTTTGGGGTAGGCCCAGGAGGGTCCGAAGCTGACGAACTCCCCGTCGTAGGAGGCCTCCTCCTGGGTCCACAGGGCGCGCATGGCCTGGATGTACTCCTTCAGGACGGTACGGCGCTTGGCGGGTGGGACGTGGTGGTCCTCGAGCTCGTCGGTGTTCCACCCGAAGCCGGCGCCGATGGTGACGCGGCCGCCGGAGAGGTGGTCGAGGGTGGCGATGGTCTTGGCGAGGGTGATGGGGTCGGACTCGACCGGCAGTGCGACGGCGGTGGAGAGTCGGATGGTGGTGGTGACCGCGGCGGCGGTGGCCAG
>JAOPXM010000010.1 GCA_025965125.1 Nocardioides sp. | reverse complement strand
CAGCCCGTCGCCCTGGCCGACCAGCTTCTCCGCGCCCGGCTGGTCGAGGATGACCCGGCTGTCGGCGAGCGAGCTGGTCGCGAACGCCAGGCGTGAGGGCACGTTGGCCTTGATCAGGCCGGTCACCACGTCGGTGCTGGGCCGCTGGGTGGCCAGCACCAGGTGGATGCCGGCGGCCCGGGCGAGCTGGGTGATCCGGACGATGGAGTCCTCGACGTCGCGCGGCGCGACCATCATCAGGTCGGCCAGCTCGTCGACGACCACGCACAGGTAGGGGTACGGCGCGAGCACCCGCTCGCTACCGGCCGGCAGCTGCACCGTGCCCGCGCGCACCGCCTTGTTGAAGTCGTCGACGTGGCGGAAGCCGAAGTTGGCCAGGTCGTCGTAGCGCATGTCCATCTCGCGCACGACCCAGGCCAGCGCCTCGGCGGCCTTCTTGGGGTTGGTGATGATCGGCGTGATCAGGTGCGGGACGCCCTCGTAGGCGTTCAGCTCGACCCGCTTCGGGTCGACCATGATCATCCGGATCTCGTCGGGCGTGGCCCGCATCAGGATCGAGGTGATCATCGAGTTGATGAAGGACGACTTGCCGGAGCCGGTGGCGCCGGCGACCAGCAGGTGCGGCATCTTCGCGAGGTTCGCGACCACGAAGCCGCCCTCGACGTCCTTGCCGAGCCCGACCACCATCGGGTGGTGGTCGGAGCGCGCCGTGCCGGACCGCAGGACGTCGCCGAGGGAGACGACCTCCTTGTCGGTGTTGGGGATCTCGATGCCGATCGCGGACTTGCCGGGGATCGGGCTCAGGATCCGGACGTCGGCGGACGCGACGGCGTACGCGATGTTCTTCGACAGCGCGGTGACCTTCTCGACCTTGACCGCGGGGCCGACCTCGACCTCGTAGCGGGTGACCGTCGGGCCACGGGTGTAGCCGGTGACCTGCGCGTCGATGTTGAACTCGTCCATCACCTGGGTCAGCCGCTCGACGACCGCGTCGCTCGCCTGGGAGCGTGCCTTGTGGACCGACCCGGGCTTGAGGACCTCGTTGGCGGGCAGCGAGTAGGCGATGTCGCCGGACAACGAGAGCTGCTCGACACGCGGGGGCAGCGGGGTGTGCGGCGGCGGCTCGAGCTCGACCTTCTCCTCCACGACCGGCGGGGTCACCTCGGTCGGGGCGTCGGGAGCGAAGATGTCGAGACCCTCGTCGGTCGTCTCCAGCCGCTTCTTGCGCTTGCGCAGTTCGCGGTCGGAGAGCACCGGGGTGTCGTACGCCGGGTCGCCGAGGTCGGGGTCGATCTCGCCGGTCTCGTCGGGGCGGCGCTTGCGTCCCTTGACCGCGGGCATCGCCTGGGTGGCGTCGGGGTCCTCCCCCGCCGCGGTCTCGCGGCCGAGCAGGCGGTCGCGGGTCTCGGCCAGCTTGGCGGGCACCTGGTAGAGCGGGGTCGCGGTGATGATCAGCACGCCGAAGAAGGTGAGCAGGGCGAGCAGCGGCATCACGACGTACTCGGAGCGGAGCAGGTCGAGCAGCAGGCTCGCGACGACGTACCCGATCGCGCCTCCGGCGGTGCGGAGGTCGGACGTGTCGCCGAGCACGGGCTGCGGGTTGCCACCGGCGATCTGCACCATGCCGAGCAGCCCGAAGGAGAGCGAGGCCCAGCCGACGACCTGGCGACCCACCGGGCCGTTGTGCTCGGGGTCGCGCATCGTGCGCCACCCGACGTAGATCAGCGCGAGCGGGACGAGGAAGCCGACCTTGCCGACCGAGCCCTCGACCACGGTGCGTGCGGCGTCCATGACCGACCCGGGGAGCTGCCACCACACAGCGGCGGCCACGACCACGGCGATGCCGAGGAGGAAGAGCCCGACGCCGTCGCGCCGGTGCTCCGGCTCGAGGTCGCGGGCGGTGTGCCCGATGCCACGGGCGACCGCGCCGACGCCGTGCGCCACGGCCAGCCAGACGGCGGAGACCCCCTGCCAGACGACGCCGAAGAAGCGCGCGACCGGACCGGGTCCGTTGCGTACGGCGCGCGGCGCCGGACGCTTCGGGGCAGGCTTGCGCGTGCTGGTGGTCTTCTTGGGGGCAGGCTTGCGCCTCGGGCTGGTACTCCGGGATCGGGTGCTCGAGCCGCTTCGACCGGTGCTGCGCGAGGTGCTCGCAGCCTTGGATGAAGACGTGCTCTTGCTCCGCGACCCCGGCGGGGAAGACGTACGGGTCGCCATGTGACCAACGTAGGCCACCGTCACTCCAGTCACAGGGATCACACCAGAGCGTGTCGCCGACGCCGTCCCTCCACCCGCCTGGGAGGCGATCGAGGGGGTGTTACACAAATATGCGCGGCGAATGGAGGTCTGTTACGAAGTTTTTCTCGTCAGGTGTGGCTTAACCCACCCTGTGTACCTAGGGTCCCCCTTGGTGTCGCAACTCACAGCGGCGCCAGATCTTCACCCACTCTCGGAGGCGAACCACGTGAAATTCATCCGGCAGGGCATCAGCCTTGCGCTCCTCGGCGCCGGTCTTGCGGCGATACCCAGTCTGCAGGCCGCAGCACACGAGGCTCCCGCAGCCAACCAGTCGGACCAGAGCCTGGTGCAGAAGCTGCGCGACCAGTCCCAGGGCGCCGTCACCGTGACGAGCGAAGCGGCGACCGGCAAGGTCGGCTTCGTGCGCGTCGCCCGGGGCGGCGACCTGATGCCCGGCAACAGCGCGAACCCAGCCGACAAGGCGGCCGCGTTCGTCAGCGGCTATGCCGGTCTGTTCGGCGCCAGCGACTCCCAGCTGGTCAAGCAGGGCGAGGCGCAGAACCAGTACGGCACCACCGTGACCTACGTCCAGCGGTACCGCGACGTTCCGGTCTTCGGTTCAGAGATCCGCGTCAACCTCGACAAGCAGGGCGACCTCACCTCGGCGAACGGCTACGCCGCGCCGGACCTGTCCCTGTCGACCTCACCGGCGATCACGGCCACGGACGCGGCGAGCCGCGCCGTCCAGACCGTCCGGCTGCAACCTCCGGGCGACAACGGCAAGGCCGACACGACCGGTATCAAGGCGGTCCACAACGACCTGATGGTCTACCGGATGGGCTCGACCCACGGTGCCCGCGGCCCGGCGTTGCTCGTCTACGTCGTGGAGGTCAGCAACAAGAGCAACATCCGCGACATGGTGTTCATCGACGCGCAGACCGGCAAGCAGGTCAACCGCTACTCCCTGGTCGAGAACGGCCTCGAGCGCCATCTCATCGAAGCCAACGGCTCCTCGAACCCGGCGACGTTCACCAATGTCTGGAACGAGGGTGACCCCTTCCCCGGAGCGCTGAACCAGGACCAGCAGAACGAGGTCAACTTCACCGGCGACGCGTACTGGTTCTTCAAGGACGTCTTCAACCGTGACTCCTACGACGCCGCCGGCCACTCGATGACGACGGTCAACAACGACGGTCGCATCAGCTGCCCCAACGCCAACTGGAACGGTTCGACGACCAACTACTGCAACGGTGTCACGGCCGACGACGTCGTCGCCCACGAGTGGGGCCACGCGTACACGGAGTACACCCACGGGCTCATCTACCAGTGGCAGTCCGGGGCCCTCAACGAGTCCTACTCCGACATCTGGGGCGAGACCGTCGACCTGATCAACGGCAAGCTGGACGAGGGCGAGGGCGACCTCACCACCCCGCGCCCGGTCGGCGTGTGCTCCTCGCACAGCCCGGCGCTGCCGATCGTCAAGATCAACTCTCCCGCCGAGATCGCCAAGATCTGCTTCGCGGGTGCTGCTTCCTTCGGACCGCAGCTGACGTCGGTCGGTGTCACCTCAAATATCGTGCAGGGTCTTGACGACCCGGCCGACGGCAGCGCGACGAACGGTTGCGGTGCGTTGACCAACGGCGCCCAGGTGACCGGCAAGATCGCGCTGATCGACCGTGGTGTCTGCGGCTTCGCCGTGAAGACGAAGAACGCCCAGAACGCCGGCGCAATCGGCGTGGTGATCGGCAACAACGTCGAGGCGATCAACGGAATGGCGGGCGTCGACGACACGATCACCATCCCGACCGCGATGATCAAGAAGTCCGATCGCGACAAGATCGTCTCGAAGCTGAGTCCCGGACCGGTCAACGTGACCATGAAGGACGGGTCCACGGCCGAGAAGACCGACTCGTACCGCTGGCTGATGGGAGAGAAGGCCACCGCCTTCGGTGGCGCGATCCGCGACATGTGGTCACCCACCTGCTACGGCGACCCGGGCAAGGTCAGTGACGACGAGTACTACTGCGCAACCGACGACGGTGGCGGCGTCCACTCGAACTCCGGTGTGACCAACCACGGGTACGCGCTTCTCGTGGACGGCGGCACCTTCAACGGGGTGACCGTGGCCGGTATCGGGCTGGACAAGGCGGCGGCCATCTACTTCCGGGCCATGACCAACTACCAGACCCCGACCACTGACTTCGCGGACCACGCGGACTCGCTGGAGGCCGCCTGCAGCGATCTCGTCGGTCAGCCGATCAAGCAGCTGACGGTGACGCCCGACGCGACTCCTGTCGCCGCTACACCTGTCGCCGCGGCGGACTGTGACTCGGTCCACGCGATGACCCAGGCGGTGGAGCTTCGCATGAAGCCGGTGCAGTGCAACTTCCAGCCCATGCTGCAGTCGCCTGCGCCATCGGTGTGCGGTCCGGGCTTCAAGCAGAACGTGGTCTGGAAGGACGACTTCGAGCAGGGCCTGGATCGTTGGACTGCGGACCAGGAAGTCGTCTACCTCGGCGGAAACGGCTACCCGTGGGAGTCGAAGACCGTTGACGGTCACGACAGCAACGTCGCCTTCGTTCCCGACCCCAGTGCGGGCAACTGCTCTGGTGCGGCGGGCGACATCTCGAGCCGGGACTCGATCGTCAGCCCGGTCATCGAGATCCCTGGGGCCAACATCAAGTCGCCCAGACTCACGTTCGACCACTCGATGGCCAGTGAGGCCCTGTACGACGGCGGCAACGTCAAGATCAAGGTGGATGGGGCAGCAGACTGGACGTTGATCCCCGCCTCCGCGTACGTGTTCAACGCACCGGGGGCCACCATGGCCTCGGCCGCGACGAACTCCAGCCCGCTCGCCGGACAGGTCGGGTTCACCGGCACCGACGGCGGCGAGCTGACGAGCCAGTGGGGCCAGTCCCAGATCGACCTGAGCAAGGTCGGCGTCGACCCGGGCTCGTCGGTCCAGCTGCGCTTCGACTTCGGTCGAGACGGCTGCGGTGGTCTCACCGGTTGGGCGGTCGACAACGTCACGATCTCCACCTGCAAGACGAAGGTGAAGGTGCACGCGACGCAGGTGCCGTCCCCGTCGTCGTACGGACAGGGGGCCAACATCGACGTCGCCGTCGACCGTGATGGCACTGAGGGCAATGCACCGGACGGTCAGGTGGTCCTCAAGTCCGACGGCGTGGTGCTGGACACCGACAACGTGGTGGGCGGAGCCGCAACACTCGGCCTGCCCCCGACGTTCCAGGTGGGCACCAGTGACCTGTTGGTCGAGTACCACGGTGGAACGGGAGCGTTTGCCGATGAGAGCGCTCCTGTGACCGTCAAGGTGAGCAAGGCCACGTCCAGCCTCACAAGCTGGGGGCGTCCGGACCCGGTCCACCGCACGAAGACGATCACGGCCAAGGTGAAGGTGATCGCACCCGGCACGACGCCGACGGGGGCCGTCAAGATCCGGTCGGGTGGTCAGCTCGTCGGGCACGGCATGCTCTTCGACGGCACCGCGAGGATCCAGATAACGAGGGACTTCGCGGTCGGACAGCGCAGCTTCGCTGTGACGTACGTCGGGTCCGACACCGTCAAGCGGGACGTCGGCTCGTTCACCGTGAGGATCATCAGCTAGACCCCAGCAGCACAAAGAGCCCCTGCCGGATCACGCTTCCGGCAGGGGCTCTTTGCGTGGCCGGATCGTGACGGTGGCGCCCGTCCCTGCCATGCTGCGCTCGTGTCCACCGCGCTTGTCTGGATGGTGCCGATCGCCCTGGCCCCGGTCGACTGGGTCGCGGTCATTCGACGCGACCGCCGTACCGAGACCTGGGCCAAGCCGGCCACCCTGGCCGGGCTCCTGGTCGTGGCGCTCGTCCTCGGTGCTGCCTCGAGCGCCCCCGGTCGGTGGATGCTGGTCGCGTTGGCGCTCGGGATGGCTGGCGACGTCGCGTTGCTGGGCGAGTCGGTGGGGCGCTTCCGGGCCGGGGTCGCGGCGTTCCTGGTCGGACACGTCGCGTGGATCGTCGCGTTCGCGACCCTGGGTCTCCCCCGCCCCGACTGGTCGTGGCTCGTCCTGGCCCTGGTCGCCGCGTCAGGCCTCGTCACCCGGGACGTGGTGCCGGCCGCTCACCGGGCGCACGGCAGCTCCGTGTCGTTGCCGGTCGCGGTCTACACCCTGGTGATCGCAACGATGCTCGTCTGCGCGTGGTTCACCGGTGCGCCACTCATCGCGGCCGGTGCCGCCATTTTCGTCGCGAGCGACTCGACCCTGTCGGTCGATCGGTTCGTGCGGCCTCTCCCGTCGGCCCACCTGCTCGTGATGATCACCTATCACGTCGGCCAGGCACTCATGGTTCTCGGAGTCCTTGACGCAATCGCCGGTTGAGGAGGTTGCGCTGGCCACCTTCTCGAAGCCCGGTGCGGCAAGGCACGGCGCGCGGCGACCACCCCGAGCTGCTAGGCCTCGATGACGACCGGGATGATCATGGGCCTACGGCGATGCGTGTTGTTGACCCAGCGCCCCACGACGCGGCGGACGGTCTGCTGGAGCTGGTAGGAGTCGGTGTTGCCCTCGGACACGGCGCGGTCCAGGGCGTCGATGATCGGCTGCTTGATGTCCTCGAACGACGAGCCTTCGAGGGCGTTCCCGCGGGCGTGGATCTCGGGCCCGGCGGCGACCTTCCCGCTGACGGAGTCCATCACCACGATGACGGAGATGAAGCCCTCTTCGCCGAGGATCCGGCGGTCCTTGAGGTCGGACTCGGTGATGTCGCCGACCGACGAGCCGTCGACGAAGACGTAGCCGCAGTCGACCTTGCCGACCACCGACGCGATCCCGTCGACCAGGTCGACGACGACGCCGTCCTCGGCGATGACGACGTTCTCCACGCCGGTCTGGCGGGCGAGCTCCGCATTCGCCAGCATGTGCCGGATCTCGCCGTGCACCGGGAGCACGTTCTTCGGCTTCACGATGTTGTAGCAGTAGAGCAGCTCACCGGCGCTGGCGTGGCCGCTCACGTGCACGAGGGCGTTGCCCTTGTGGACCACGCGGGCACCCAGGCGGGCGAGACCGTTGATGACCCGGTAGACGGCGTTCTCGTTGCCGGGGATCAGGCTCGAGGCGAGCACCACGGTGTCGCCCTCCTCGATGTGGACGAAGTGGTGGTTGCGCTGGGCGATCCGGCTGAGCGCGCTGAGCGGCTCACCCTGCGAACCCGTCGAGATCAGCACCTGGCGCTCGGGTGCCAGGTCCGCGAGCTCCTTGGCGTCGATCAGGACCCCGGCCGGCACATGGAGGTAACCGAGGTCACGGGCGATCGCCATGTTGCGGACCATCGAGCGGCCGACGTACGCCACCTTCCGGTTGTGCTGGACCGCCGCGTCGAGCACCTGCTGGACCCGGTGCACGTGGGACGCGAAGCAGGCAACGATCAGCCGCTGCTTGGACTCGTGGAAGACCTGCTCGAGGACCGGTGCGATCTTCTTCTCCGACGTGGTGAAGCCGGGGACCTCTGCGTTGGTGGAGTCGGTGAGGAACAGGTCGACCCCCTCCTCGCCGAGGCGGGCGAATGCGCGCAGGTCGGTGATCCGGCCGTCGAGCGGGAGCTGGTCCATCTTGAAGTCGCCGGTGTGCAGGACCAGGCCCGCGCCCGTGCGGATCGCGACGGCCAGGGCATCCGGGATCGAGTGGTTGACCGCGATGAACTCGAGGTCGAACGGGCCGAACGAGAGCTTGTCGCCCTCCTTGACGACGTGGTGCACGGTCTCGCGCAGCCGGTGCTCGCGCAACTTGCTGCCCAGCAGGGCCAGGGTCAGCTCGGAGCCCACGAGCGGGATGTCACCACGCTCGCGCAGCAGGTAGGGCGTGGCTCCGATGTGGTCCTCGTGTCCGTGGGTCAGGACCAGCGCCTCGACCTTGTCGAGCCGCTCCCTGATCGAGTCGAAGTCCGGGAGGATCAGGTCGATGCCGGGCTGGTGGTCCTCGGGGAACAGCACCCCGCAGTCGACGATGAGCAGGCGGTCGTCGTACTCGAAGACCGTCATGTTGCGGCCCACCTCGCCGAGCCCGCCGAGCGCGGTGATCCGCAAACCCCCCTTCGGCAGCTCGGCCGGCGTGGAGAGTTCGGGATGGGGGTGACTCAAGATGTGTTCCTTAGCTGATGAGTCCGGAGGCGACGAGGCCGGCGCGCAGGGCGGCCACCTCGTCGACGTCCAGCGGCACCAGGGGCGCGCGGACGTTCCGGTTGTCGAGTACGCCGAGAAGCTGGAGTGCTGCCTTGGCGGTGGTGGCTCCGTAGTTCGCGACACCCATGATGGCGTCGATCGCGGGGAGCAGCCGCGTGAAGATGGTGAGGGCGCCGGCGTGGTCGCCTGCCCAGAAGGTGTCGGCCATAGCCCGCATCTCGTTGCCGGCCGCGTGGCCGACCACCGAGACGAAGCCGCACCCACCGTGGGCGAGCCAGCCGAGGTTGGCGACGTCGTCGCCGGAGTAGACGGAGTAGCCCATCTCGATGAGCTTCACGCCGCGCGCGAAGTCGCCGACCGCGTCCTTGACCGCGACCACGCCGTCCCAGGCGATGGCCTGCTCGTAGGTCTCCATGGCGATGGTGGTGCCGGTGCGGCCAGGCACGTCGTACAGCATCACCGGGACGTCGCTCGCCTCGACGACCTGCCGGAAGTGGTTGAGGAGGCCGGCCTGGCCGGGCTTGTTGTAGTACGGCGTGACGAGCAGCAGTCCGTCGGCGCCGATCTTCTCGGCCTGGCGCGTCAGCTCCACGGAGTGGGCGGTCGCGTTGGTCCCGACGCCCGCAACGACGGTGGCCCGGTCCCCCACAGCGTCCTTGACCGCGGACAGGATCTCGCCGTCCTCGGCCACGGTGGTGGTCGGCGACTCCCCCGTGGTGCCGGACACCACGACGCCGTCGTGACCGTGGTCGACGAGGTATGCGGCGATGGCGGCAGTGCCGTCGAGATCGACCGACCCGTCGTCGTGGAATGCGGTCGCCATGGCCGTCAGCATGTGGCCGAACGGCGCATCGGGCGAGGTGGTCATGTGTTCAGGTTATCCCGCGGAGGTCGTGGTCCCGACGTGCGGCATCACCTCGCGCGCCACGAGCCGCAGGTGATCGAGATCGGCCAGGTCGAGCGTCTGGAGGTAGATGCGCTGGCTGCCGAGGTCACCGAACCGACCGATCTTGTCGATCACCTCCTGCGGCGTGCCCGCCAAGGCGTTGGCGCGCAGGTCGTCGACGTTCTGCCCGATGCGCTCGGCTCGGCGCCGGACCTCCGCGTCGTCCTCGCCCACGCACAGGACCAGAGCGTTCGACCAGGTCATGGTGGCGGGGTCGCGGTCCGCGGCCTCGCAGGCTGCCGCCACCCGTTGGAACTGGGCCTTGGTGGTGTCCTCGTCCGAGAACGGCATGTTGAACTCGTCGGCGTACCTCGCGGCCAGGGCCGGGGTCCGCTTCGTGCCGTGACCGCCGATGATCACGGGCGGCTTGGCCTGGACGGGTTTGGGCAGGGCCGGGCTGTCGGTCAGCTGGTAGTGGGTGCCGTCGTGGTTGAACCGCTCACCGTCCCCCGTCGCCCACAGACCAGTGACGATCGCCAGCTGCTCCTCGAAGCGGTCGAAGCGCTCCCGAGCACCGGGGAACGGGATCCCGTAGGCGGCGTGCTCCTGGTCGTACCAGCCGGCGCCGATCCCGAGCTCCACCCGCCCACCGCTCATCTGGTCGACGTTCGCGACCGCGATCGCGAGCGGCCCCGGCAGCCGGAACGTGGCGCTGGTCATCAGCGTGCCGAGGCGGATGCTGGTCGTGTCTCGCGCCAGGCCGGCGAGGGTCGTCCATGCATCGGTCGGCCCGGGCAACCCGTCGGTGAAGATGCCGAGGTAGTGGTCGGACCGGAAGAAGGCCCCGAACCCCAGCTCCTCCGCCAGCCTCGCCACGGCCAGCAGGTCGTCGTACGTCGCGCCCTCTTGCGGCTCGGTGAAAACTCTCAGCTCCATGGGGACACCCTGCCAGCCCGCCCTAGGAGCGCAACCGCACCCAGCGCACGACGTCGAAACCGTCATGCGTCACCCGGCTGGCCTCCATCCACTCGGACCGGTCGAAGGCGGGGTAGAACGCATCGCCCGCAGGCTCCAGGTCGACCTCGGTGAGGACCTGCTCGTCGGCGACCGCCAGCGCCGCGGCGTACACCTGGCCCCCACCGGCGACCATCACGTCCCCCGGCAGGGTGTTCGCCAGCGCGAGCGCCCCGGCCAGGTCGTGGGCGACCAGAACACCCTCGGCGAACCAGTCCGGCGACCGGGTGAGCACGATCGTGGTCCGCCCCGGAAGCGGTCGGCCGATCGACTCGTAGGTCGTCCGGCCCATCACCAGCGTGTGCCCGAGCGTGAGCTGCTTGAACAGCGCCTGCTCCCCCGGCAGCTTCCACGGGATGTCCGGACCGTCGCCGATGACACGGTTGCGGGCGACGGCGGCCACGAGCACCACGCGCTGGGCCGGCCGCTCAGACGGCAATGGGCGCCTTGATGCCGGGGTGCGGGTCGTAGCCCTCGATCGAGAGGTGCTCGAGGTCGAACGCGTCCAGCTCGCTGACCGACGGGTCGAGCTGGAGCGTCGGCAGCGGGCGCGGGTCGCGGGTCAGCTGGAGCCGCGCCTGGTCGAGGTGGTTGGTGTAGAGGTGCGCGTCGCCGAGCGTGTGCACGAAGTCGCCGACCCCGAGGCCGCTGACCTGGGCGACCATGTGGGTGAGCAGGGCGTACGACGCGATGTTGAACGGCACCCCGAGGAACACGTCGGCCGAGCGTTGGTAGAGCTGACAGCTGAGCCGTCCGTCGGCGACGTAGAACTGGAACATCGTGTGGCAGGGCGCCAGCGCCATGTCGGGGATGTCCGCGACGTTCCAGGCCGACACGATGTGGCGGCGCGAGTCGGGGTCTCGCCTGATCTGGTCCAGCACCAGCTTGATCTGGTCGATGTGGCGCCCATCCGGCGCCGGCCAGCTGCGCCACTGGTAGCCGTAGATCGGCCCGAGGTCGCCGTTCTCGTCGGCCCACTCGTCCCAGATCGTGACGCCGCGGTCCTGGAGCCACTTCACGTTCGTGTCGCCGCGGAGGAACCACAGCAGCTCGGCGAAGATCGACCGGGTATGGACCTTCTTGGTCGTGACCAACGGGAACCCGGCGGCGAGATCGAAGCGCATCTGGTGGCCGAACACGCTGCGGGTGCCGGTGCCGGTCCGGTCGCTCTTCTCCACCCCGTCGTCGAGGATGCGCTGGAGGAGATCTAGGTATTGCTGCACGGTCCCAAACTACTCGTCAGAACGCGACGGATCCGGTGACGAGGGTCCGGGTGTCGCCGCCCACCCACACCGTCTCCCCCTCCAGCCCCACGTGCACCCGGCCGGCCCGCGAGAGAGCGGTCCCCTGCGAGGCGACGTACGACGAGGGCAGCCGGCCACCCGCCAGCCACTGGCCGATACCCGCATTGAGGCTGCCCGTGACCGGGTCCTCGGGTATGCCGTAGCCCGGGCAGAACGCGCGCACCTCGATGGCCGTCGGTCCGTCGGCGTAGGGGCCCAGCACGCCGATCTTCAGGTCGCCGAACGCCGCCCAGTCCGGGCTCAGGGCCAGCACGGCGTCCGCGTCGCGCAGCAGCACGCCCACCCAGCCCGGCCCGTTGTCGATCCACGTCGTGTCGACGATGTCCGACTCGGCGATCCTCAGGGCCCGGCAGATGCCGGCGACGTCGGCCGCGTCGACCGGACCCGACCGCAGCAGCGGCGGTGCCTCGAACGCGAGCCGGTCACCGCGGCGTACGTTCACCAGCCCCGCGCCACACTCCTGCACCAGGTCGCCACCAGCCGGCACTCCCCCGGCCTCGAGCCAGGCATGCGCGCTGCCGAGAGTCGGGTGCCCGGCGAACGGCAGCTCACCGCCCGGCGTCCAGATGCGCAGCCGGTAGTCGGCCTCCGGGCTGGTCGGCGTGAGCAGGAACGTGGTCTCGGACAGGTTGGTCCATCGTGCGAACGACGCCATCTGCTCGTCGCTCAGGGCATCGGCGTCGTGGACGACGGCGACCGGGTTGCCGAGCAGGGGTGCCGCGGAGAAGACGTCGACCTGGCTGAAACGGGGCATGCCCAGAACCTAGCCACGCGCCGGGTCCGAGCTCCCGGCTGCCCGCTCAGTCCGCGAGCAGCGGGGTCGATCCTGTGCTCGGGAACTTCGCGTCGACGGCGCACGAACCGGTCGCCAGGGAGCAGGTCCGCAGCTCCAAGGCCCCCGAGTACGACTGCCGCACGAACCCGTCGGCGCTCGGCCGGTCCTCGGCGCGGGCGACGATGTACGTCACGGTCTGGTCAGACCCGAACGCCGCGCCGATCGCAACGTCCGCACCCGTCAAGCCCGGAGCCAGCTCGTCACCGGTGCGGGTGTCGTAGAGCCGGACGGTGCCGTACGACGACCGCTCGTCCGCAGACCGGGTGAGCACGAAGTTCCCGTCCGGAGACAGCCGCGCTCCGACACCGACGCCGGTGGTGACCGTGCTGAAGAACGACTGTTCCATCCGGACCTGCTGGGGGCCGGACTGGAAGACCCGAGTGGCCGACGCGACGTCGAGCAGGCCGTCATCGAGCTGTTCCGGGGCGCCGTCCGGCGTCACGGCGTACGACGCACTGCCTGCTCGGTAGTAGAGGCGCTCCTGGTCGATCGCAACCGGCACCAGCACGGTCGCCGAGTCGTGCTCGGGGTCGGCCGGAGTGATCGCACGCAGGCGCTGGCGGCTGGTCAGGTCGTAGATGACGAGGACGGGCTCGCGCTGACTGGTGTCGCTCCACGACACCCAGCCCTGCTCGTCCGAGCCGACCAGGGGTGTCCCCGGGGCCTTGCTGCCCAACCGGGTGCGGGCGCCGTCGTCCGCCACGAACACGACGGCGCCGTCCTCGGCGGCGTACACCGCTCCGCCGTTGATCGCCAGCAGTGCCCGCAACGGAGGGAGCTCGACGACCACGTGGTCGAGGTGCAGCTGGCCGTTCGCGAACCACACGACGCCAGCGGGATTCTCGGCGCGCACGATCGGCGCGACTGTCAGGGAAGTGTCGGTCTCGGCGGGCCTGGTTGCCAGCCAGGTGACGGCGCCGGCCGCCAGGGCGACCACGACCACCGAGCCGGCCACGATCGACAACCGCCGGCGGCGATGGTCGCGCGCCCGACGTCGTACGTCGTCCAGCGGCGGCGAGAGCACGGCCAGGGAGTCGCTCGCGTCCCGGAAGACTTCTTCGTCCGGGACCTCGCTCCACGCGAGCATCTCGCGGACGGCCGCGACGGGCGCCTCCGTCACGTCCGCCACCTGCGCGTCGCTGAGATCTGCGACGTACCGCAGCAGCAAGGTCGCCCGGACCTCCGGGGTGAGGCGGTCCAGGATCGCCTCGAGCTCGGCCCAGGACGCCTCCGTGACCAGATCGTCGACGTCGGGTCCGCGCCGGGTCCGGGCGCGCCGCCACTCCTGCAGCACCACCCGGTAGGCCTGGACGTCAATGTCGTCGGAGTCCCGGACGCTCCCCCACGCGCCGCGCAACCGCGCGAACGCCGACAGCGCGATGTCCTCCGCGAGCGGAGGCGAACACCCGAGCATCACAAGCGTGCGGACCACGGGCGTCCAGCGCGCGACGAGGTACGCCGCGAAGTCGCCGTCGTCCCGCATGCCGCCATCCTCTCCCTCGTCCTCGGGTGTTCGTTGCCACCTGGGGGTGCGGATGGGGGCTGTCAGGGGGCGGCGGGGTGCTCGCAATCGTTCAATTGAACGGCTTGGTACCTGTTTCGGGGCCCGGCCCGGTGCTTTTCCCAGCAATTGAACGGTTACGTGCAGCCCTGCCTGACGACGTACGACGTGAACTCGGCCGTGTCGAGACCGCGGGCGGCGGGCTCGTCGACGTACTGCTCCGGGCCCCCCTCACGGATCCGCAGCGCCTCGCGGAGCACCCGGTGGAACTGCTCTGGGTAGTACCCGAGGCCCCAGCGCCCGGCCGCAGACTTCGTCGTCATGTCGCCGGTGACCAGGAGGTGATGCAACCGCGCGACCCCGAGCACGCACCAGCAGCACGCCGATTCGTGGGCGGCCTCGGACGGCATTGCCGCGAGTGCCTCCGCGGTGCCGCGCCAGTAGGTGTCGAGGTTGTCGCGGGTGTGCTCGAGCAGCCGAGCGTGCGACGTCCAGACCCCCAGCGACTCGATCGGCGGACCGGACACGGTCACGCCGTGCCAGGCCAGCTCGTGCCAGGCCACCATCGCGTCGCCAGGGACCTTCACCTCGAAGAGCCGGGCCAGGACCCAGGGCACCTCCGGACACCCCTCGGGGTCGGCGGCCAGGTCGGACACGAGGACGTGCGGCCCGTCGAAGTGGAGCTCCGGATACTCAGCGGCCACCGCCACGTGGGCCGCATCCAGGGCGGACACCTCGGCCACGGACGGCCGGTGGTCGAGGGTCGCCACGAAGTCGACGTCGCTCTGGCCCGGGATCCACTCACCGAACCCGATGCCTCCGCGCAGGTAGAGACCGGTCACGAGACCGGACGGAGTCAGCTCGAGCAATGTCGAGCAGACCGCCGACACAGGGTCCGGGGGCTCGGACACCTCAGGCGTGCAACGACATCGGTCCGTAGACCTGACGTTCGTGCTCGAACAGCGTCACTGCGTCGACGCCCTCGGCCGACAGGTCCGACCAGATCTCGCCGACCCACGACTCGGCGTCCGCCTGGCTGGCAAAGCGCTGTCCGGCGTACTCGCCGCCCACCTCCACCTCCACGCCCGCGGAGTTCTCCAGGCGCCACCACCAAGGGCGTTCGGAGGCGGTCGGCTGACGGAACGTAGGTGGCTGGTCGGGCAGGTTCACGGCAGCTCAGCTCTCTCGCACGGACGGGTGCACGAACGGTGGTGGCGTCAGCTGGAAGATCTCGCGGCGCCCGCGGACGTCGACGCCGACCTCCGCCTCGGGATTGACGAAGCTCGGGATCAGGGCCAGCCCGATCCCCTTCTTCAGCGTCGGGGAGAACGTGCCGGAGGTGATCTCTCCGAGGAGTACGTCGGGGGTCAGGCTGACGCTCATGTGCGGCCTCGGGATGGCGCGGCCTGTCGAGACAAGGCCACGCAGGGTGCGCTTGGGGCCTTCGGCCTTCTCGGCGACCAGCCGGTCGCGGCCCCAGAACTCCTGCTTCTTCCAGCCGACCGCCCAGCCGAGACGGGCCTCGTTGGGCGTCACGTCGAGCGAGATGTCCTGGCCGTGCAACGGGTAGCCCATCTCGGTGCGCAGCGTGTCGCGCGACCCCAGGCCGCAGGCGAGAATCCCGAACTGCTCGCCGGCCGCCATCAGGGCGTCCCACAGTGGCTCGGCCAGGTCGTTCCCGGCAATCAGCTCGTAGCCCCGCTCGCCGGTGTAGCCGGTGCGGCAGACCACCACGGTCGTTCCCGGGCCCTCCGAACCAGGCAGGGTGGCCTCCACGAAAGACATGTAGTCATGCCCGACCGGCAGCCCGACCGCGGACAGCACCTCGTCGGAGCGTGTGCCCTGCACGGCGAGCACGATGTAGTCGCGGTGCTGGTTCTCCACCGTCACGCCCTCGGGGGCGACGGCGTCGAGACGGCGCACCACCTCGGCCGTGTTGGCGGCGTTGGGCACCAGCAGCACGCGCTCGTCGTCGTGGAGGTAGACGATCAGGTCGTCGACGATGCCGCCGGTCTCGTCCTCGCAGCACAAGGTGTACTGCGCCTTGCCGGGCGCGATCCGCCCGAGGTCGTTGGTCAGCGTCGCGTTGACGAAGTCGGCGGCACCCGGACCCGACACCGTCGCCTTGCCGAGGTGGCTCACGTCGAAGATGCCGACGGACTCACGGACCGCGGTGTGCTCCTTGACGACGCCGGAGGAGTACTCGAGCGGCATCGACCAGCCGCCGAACTCGGCGAACTTCGCGCCCAGGGCGACGTGGCGCTCGTGGAGCGGGGACCGCAGCAGGTCTGGCATGGCGCGAACCTACAACAGCGGAGCCCTCTGCCCGGCTGGCTATCCTGCGACGGTGACGTCGTACACCCTTCGCAATGCCAGCCCTGCCAAGACCCGTGCCGACGTCGTCGTGATCGGGGTCGCGCAGTCGGCGTCCAGCAAGGGCGGCGAGGTGGAGGTCGCCGGGGGCGGCGAGGACGTCGCGAAGGCGTACGGCCGCAAGCTGCGGCCGCTCCTCTCGACGCTGGGGGTGACCGGCAAGCTCGGCGAGGTCGTGAAGATCCCGACCTCCGGCGCCGTCTCCTCACCGCTGCTGGTGCTGGTCGGGCTGGGCAGGACGCCGGACCACACAGCCGTACGCCGGGCGGCCGGCGCCGCCGCCCGCGCCGTCACCAACGCAGCGTCGGTTGCTGTTGCCCTGCCCGCTGACACCCCAGAGCTGGTCCGGGCGGTGACCGAGGGATACAGGCTCGGTGCCTACACGTTCACGGCGTACAAGAAGGAGACCAAGAGCAAGGCGCCCGGAGACGTCGTCATCCTCAGCCCGATCGCCCGGAAGAAGGAAGCTGTCGCGGCGTTCGGGGAGGCCCAGGTCGTGACTGCAGCCGTGGCCACCACCCGCGACTGGGTCAACACCCCGCCCGGGGACCTGACCCCGCCGGCGTTCGCCGAGGCCGTCGCGGCGGCCGGCAAGGACCTGTCCAAGGGCCGCGGTGCGCCGAAGGTGACGATCAAGGTGCTGGACGAGAAGCAGCTCGCCGAGCTCGGCTGCGGCGGCATCCTCGGCGTGGGCGCCGGATCAAGCGCGCCACCCCGGCTGGTCGAGCTCACCTACTCACCCCGAGGCGCCAAGCACCACCTGGCCCTGGTCGGCAAGGGCATCACGTTCGACTCCGGCGGCCTGACGATCAAACCCGCCGCGAGCATGAACGAGATGAAGTCCGACATGGCCGGGGCTGCGGCCGTCGTCCAGGCGACGTTCGCGATCGCATCGCTCGGGCTGCCGATCAAGATCAGCACCTTCGCGCCGATGGCCGAGAACATGATCGGTGGGGCCGCCACCCGACCCGGTGACGTCCTGACGATGTACGGCGGCACCACCGTCGAGGTCCTGAACACCGATGCGGAGGGCCGGCTCGTCCTCGGCGACGCGCTGATCCGTGCAACGGAGCAGAAGCCCGACGTGATCCTCGACGTGGCGACGCTGACCGGCCACATGGTCGTCGCCCTCGGCGACAAGATCGCCGGGGTGATGGGTTCCGACGAGATCGTGGATCAGGTGCTGGCCGCCGCGAAGACCTCCGGGGAGCAGCACTGGCCGATGCCGATCCCCGAGCAGATGGACGAGCGCATCCACAGCAGCAAGGTCGCCGACCTGGCCCAGCACGACTGGGTGCGCTGGGGTGGCGGGCTCTTCGCCGGCGCGTTCCTGCGCGAGTTCACCGCCGGGATCCCCTGGGCCCACCTCGACATCGCCGGCCCGTCGTTCAACTCGGGCGCCCCCTGGGGCCACATCACCTCGGGCGGCACCGGCTTCGCGGTCGCGACCCTGGTCGACTACGCCCGCACGATGTCCACCGCCACCGCTGGTTAGGAACGAACGCCCCACCGCTGGTTGAGGAGGTGGCGCTGAGCAACCGTCTCGAAACCCGGTGACGCGACTGCCGAGCTACAGCCCCTGCTGCTTGCGGCGCCGGTTGTAGTCGCGCATCCGCTGCGGGATGCCGACGACTGCGGCGTCGTACGACGGCACCTGGTACTTGTTGCAGAACCTGTGGGCCCACTCGATCGACGGCACCCGGCGACGGGTCCACTCACCGTCGTGGGCCACCAGCAGGAGCGTCACGTCGCTGACCGCAGTGCGGGGCTCGACGAAGCCTTCGACTCCGCGACGAGCCGTCACCCATTCGTGCAGGTGGGTCTGGTCCACCTCGTCCGAAGCGCGGACGCGTGTCGACCCCGTGCGGTAGCCGTCGCGCGCAGGGCGTCGCGTCTTCGGTCGCGACGCGCGCCGGAATCGGTCCATCCAAGCCATGCCCCTAGTCTGCCCGGTCGCTCCATGGCGTGCCCCCTAAACCGCGCGAGGGGCCTTCGGCGGGTCGCCTCGCGGCCCGGGACGGGCCGGTGTGGACACGCTTCGAAAGAGTGCAAGGATGGGTGCCGATTCTTGCGGACTCATGGAGGGACCAGCGTGGCCGACTTCGACGTACTCGTCCTGGGGGCGGGTTCGGGGGGATACGCCTGTGCGCTGCGGGCGGCCCAGCTGGGGCTCACCGTCGGCCTGGTCGAGCGGGGCAACCTGGGAGGCACCTGCCTCCATGTCGGATGCATCCCCACCAAGGCCCTGCTGCACGCCGCCGAGGTGGCGGACAACACCCGCGAGGCCGAGCAGTTCGGGGTCCAGGCCACGCTCCAGGGCGTGGACATGGTCGGGGTCAACGCCTACAAGGACGGCGTCGTTGCGCGGCTGTTCAAGGGCCTGACCGGCCTCATCAAGTCCCGCGGCATCACGGTGATCGAGGGCAGCGGTCGGCTCACCGGCGCTCATGAGGTCACCGTCGACGGCACCACCCACCACGGCAAGCACGTGGTGCTGGCCTCGGGGTCCTACTCCAAGTCCCTGCCGGGCCTCGACGTCGACGGCGAGCGGGTCATCACCTCCGAGCATGCGCTGCGTCTCGAGCGGGTCCCCGCGTCGGTGATCGTGCTCGGCGGTGGGGTCATCGGCTGCGAGTTCGCGAGCGTCTGGAAGAGCTTCGGCGCCGAGGTCACCATCATCGAGGCGCTCCCGCGGCTGGTCGCCACCGAGGACGAGGCGTCCTCCAGGGCTTTGGAGCGCGCGTTCCGCAAGCGCAAGATCAACTTCCGCACGGGCACCCCGTTCCAGAGCGCCAAGACCACGGATGACGGCGTCGCCGTCACCGTCGAGGGCGGCGAGGTGATCGAGGCCGAGCTGCTCCTGGTCGCGGTCGGCCGTGGCCCCTCGACCGACGGCCTTGGTTACGAGGAACAGGGGGTCGCGATGGAGCGCGGGTTCGTGCTCGCTGACGAGCGTTGCCGCACCAACCTCGAAGGTGTGTTCGCCGTCGGCGACATCGTGCCCGGCCTGCAGCTCGCCCACCGCGGCTTCCAACAGGGCATCTTCGTCGCCGAGGAGATTGCCGGGCTCGACCCGCAGCCGATCGACGAGGCGGGCATCCCGCGGGTCACCTACTCCCATCCCGAGATCGCGTCGGTCGGACTCGACGAAGCAGCAGCCAGCGAGAAGTTCGGCGCCGAGGGGATCGAGTCCCTCACCTACGACCTCGGCGGCAACGGCAAGAGCCAGATCCTCAAGACCCAGGGCTTCGTGAAGCTGATCCGCCGGAAGGACGGCCCCGTGATCGGTGTCCACATGGTCGGCGACCGGGTCGGAGAGCTGATCGGCGAGGCTCAGCTGATCTACAACTGGGAGGCGTACGCCGAGGACGTGGCACCGCTTGTCCACGCCCACCCGACCCAGAACGAAGCCCTCGGCGAGGCCCACCTGGCCCTCGCCGGCAAGCCCCTGCACGCCCACGCCTGACCCTTTACGAACGCGAGCGAAGGAACTCCATTGGCCACCGAAGTCACCCTCCCGGCACTCGGGGAGTCCGTCACCGAAGGCACCGTCACCCGCTGGCTGAAGCAAGTCGGCGACACGGTTGCGGTCGACGAGTCACTCCTGGAGGTTTCCACCGACAAGGTCGACACCGAGATCCCCTCGCCGGTCGCCGGCACCCTCGTCGAGATCAAGGCCGCCGAGGACGAGACCGTCGAGGTCGGCGCCGTGCTGGCCCTGATCGGTGAGGCCGGCGAGGCGTCCAGTGGCGACTCCGATGGCGACTCCGGCGGTGGGCAGGCCGCCGAGGCTGAGCCCGAGCCGGAGGCTGAGCCCGAGCCCGAGGCAGAGCCCGAGACCGAGCAGAAGGCTGAGCCGGAGCAGAAGCCCGAGCCCGAGCCGGAGCCCGAGGAGGCACCGGCCGCCGAGGAGTCGAAGCCCGAGTCAGGTGGCGGTGGTGCCGGAACGTCCGTGACGCTGCCCGCCCTGGGCGAGTCGGTCACCGAAGGAACGGTCACCCGCTGGCTGAAGCAGGTCGGCGACGACGTAGCCGTCGACGAGCCGCTGCTCGAGGTCTCCACCGACAAGGTCGACACCGAGATCCCCTCGCCCGTCGCCGGCAAGCTGCTGGAGATCAAGGTCGCCGAGGACGAGACCGTCGAGATCGGCGCAGAGCTGGCCGTGATCGGCTCCGGCGACGCTGCACCCGCGAAGCAGGAGCCCGCCGCGCCGGAGCCCGAGCCCGAGGCCGAGCCCGAGGCGGAGGCCGAGCCGGAGCCGGAGCCCAAGAAGGCACCAGAACCCGAGCCAGAGAAGCAGACCGCCCCCGCAGCGGAGAAGGCCCCGGAGCCGGCTGCCCCCACCCCGAGCGACGACGCCCCGGCCGCGTCGGGGTCCGGGGACCGCGACTCGGCCGGTTATGTGACGCCGCTGGTCCGCAAGCTGGCCTCGCAGCACGACGTCGACCTGTCGACCGTGACAGGCACCGGTGTCGGTGGCCGCATCCGCAAGCAGGACGTCCTCGATGCCGCCAAGCCGAAGGACGCTCCGGCCGCCGCATCGACTGCCGCACCGGCTGCCTCCGGGCCGGCCGCACCGTCGGTGACCCCGTCGCCGCTGCGGGGCAAGACCGAGCCGCTGTCCCGGCTGCGCAAGGTCATCGCCAAGCGGATGGTGGAGTCGCTGCAGGTGAGCGCCCAGCTGACCACGGTCGTCGAGGTCGACGTCACGTCGATCTCCCGGCTCCGCAGCTCGACCAAGGACGAGTTCGCCGAGCGGGAGGGCGTGAAGCTGTCGTTCATGCCGTTCTTCGCCAAGGCGGCGATCGACGCCCTCAAGCAGCACCCGTCGCTGAATGCCGCGATCGACACCGAGAAGGGTGAGGTGACCTACTTCGACAAGGAGAACCTCGCCATCGCGGTGGACACCGAGCGCGGCCTGCTCACCCCGGTGATCAAGGAGGCCGGAGACCTCTCGATCGCCGGCTTGGCCCGCAAGATCGCCGATGTCGCCGACCGCACTCGCAACAACAAGATCACCCCCGACGAGCTGTCGGGCGGCACGTTCACGCTCACCAACACCGGCAGTCGGGGCGCCTTGTTCGACACCCCGATCATCAACCAGCCGCAGGTCGCGATCCTCGGCACGGGCGCGATCGTGAAGCGCGCGGTCGTGATCGACGACGACAACCTCGGCGAGACGATCGCCGTACGCCAGATGGTCTACCTCGCCCTCACCTACGACCACCGCCTGGTGGACGGTGCCGACGCCGCCCGCTTCTTGACCGACGTCAAGCAGCGCCTGGAGGCCGGCCAGTTCGAGGTCTGACCCGATCCGCCGACCTGTCACTTTTGGCCCTCCTGAAACCGGTGACCCGTCACTTTTGGTCGCCGACTGGGACCAGAAGTGACGGGTCAGCGGTGTTTCAGGGGCCATTTCTGACAGGTCGGCGGGGGGTTAGAAGTCCTCGTCGAAGCCGACCGTGCCGCTGACGCCTACTTGGTACGCCGAGACGCGCCGCTCGAAGAAGTTCGACAGCTCCTGGACGTCCTGGAGCTCCATGAACAGCAGCGGGTTGCTCGAGCCGTAGATGACCGGCAGGTCGAGCCGCTCCATGCGCCGGTCCGCGACGTACTGCAGGTACTCGCGCATGTCCGAGGCCGACAGTCCTGCGACGCCCCCGCCGAGCAGGTCCTCGGCGAACTGGGCCTCGGCGTCGACGCCGTCGACCAGCATCTGCCGGACCTGGGCGGCCATCTCGTCGTCGAAGAGGTCGGGCTCCTCGGCACGCACGGTGTCCACGACGTCGAACGCGAACGCCATGTGCATGGACTCGTCGCGGAAGACCCAGTTGGTGCCGGAGGCGAGCCCGTTGAGCAGTCCGCGTGATCGGAGGAAGTAGACGTAGGCGAACGCCCCGTAGAAGAACAGCCCCTCGATCACCGCCGCGAAGCAGATCAGGTTGAGCAGGAACGCCCGGCGGTGCTCACGCGTCTCGAGCTTGTCGAGATCGAAGACCGAGTCGATCCAGCGGAAGCAGAAGTCGGCCTTGTGCTTGATCGACGGGATGTTGTCGACGGCCGCGAACGCCTCGTGACGCTGCTGCTCGTCGGTGACGTAGGTGTCGAGCAGGGTCAGGTAGAACTGCACGTGCACCGCCTCCTCGAACAGCTGCCTCGAGAGGTAGAGCCGGCCCTCCGGGGAGTTGATGTGCTGGTAGAGGTTCAGCACCAGGTTGTTCGCCACGATCGTGTCGCCGGTCGCGAAGAACGCGACCAGGCGCGAGACCAGGTGGCGCTCGGCCTCGGAGAGTCGCTGCAGGTCCTTGAGGTCGGAGTGCAGGTCGACCTCCTCGACGGTCCAGGTGTTCTTGATGGCGTCGCGGAAGCGGTCGTAGAAGTGCGGGTAGCGCATCGGCCGAAGCGTGAGGTCCATCCCCGGGTCGAGCAGCATCCGGGTCCGGGTGGGCAGAGCGTCGTTGTGGACGGTGGTCACTGGCAGGCCTCGCAGCTCTCGGGGTTCTCGAGCGAGCAGGCGACGGCGTCGCCCTCGCTTGCGTCGATGACGGGGGTGTCGGGGGTGTC
>JAOPXM010000240.1 GCA_025965125.1 Nocardioides sp. | reverse complement strand
GCCAGCCGGCGTACCACTTCACGGTGGTCGGCGGTTCCCTGCCGACCGGTCTGTCGCGGGCCGACGACGGCACCCTCAGCGGCAACCCGGCCGGCCCCGTGGGCGTCAGCGCGTTCACCGTCAAGGTCACCGACAGCTCCGACTCGTCCATGTCCGACACCAGGACGTTGTCGATCACGGTCGGCCAGGGCACCAGCGCGCTGGCCGTCGACCCGGTGCTGATCAAGGTCACGTCGAGCCTGGGTCTCAGCGTGAAGCTCGGGGTCGTCGGCGCCACCCTCACGGGCGGATCCCCGGCACACCCGATTGCCGGTCAGACGGTGGTGTTCAGGGCGGCGAGCACCACGGTGTGCAGCGGTGTCACTGCGGCAGACGGCAAGGTCACCTGCACCATGAGCCTCGCCAACACCGTGCTGGTGATCCTCAACCTGGGCGTCTCCGCGACGTACGCCGGCTCCAGCAGCTGGCTGCCCGCGAGCGGGAGTGCCGGGTTGCTGTCGCTGGGGTAGCTCCCAGGGCGTGAGGCTTCCTGGGCCATCTCGGTGTATCAAGAACGCGCAGGGACGTTCCTGTGTGGTGTCTGCTCCCTCCCTGGAAGGCACCGCCATGAACAGCAACACCGCCCGAACCACGGCCCAGGCCCCCACCGGCTGGACCTCGCACCGCGCGCTCACCGCGGCACTCGACACCTGGGTCGCCACGGAAGAGCCTGCGACCGACCGCACCCTCGCGTCCCTCGGGCTCCCGGACGAAGAAACCCTCATCCGGGCGCTGTTCCAGCGCTGGACCACCACCTTCGAGGCCTGCCTGGACGTCCAGGTCGAGCTCGGGGAGAACACCGGGCTCGAGGCCGTCAGCGCGGCGTACGCCCGCGCCGCCACGCACCGCCCCGCGGACTGGGCCCGGCTGCGTCGCGAGGCGGAGCACCCGCTCGTCGCCGAGCTGACCCGCCGTCAGCACCTCCGGGTGGCGCGCGCCGCCGGCCTGCTGCGCGGGCGAGACGTCGAAGAGGCTGTCACCGAGATCGCGGAGACCATCGCCGCAAACGGTCCGGGCAACGTGGTCCCGCTTCGCTGGACCCGTCTCCGGTCCGCCTTCCGCACTAGCTCCTCCCGCACCGGCGTCCCTGCCTGATTCCGGTGGTCGGCTCGGGCCGGCCACCGTTCGTCTCGGGGTGTGGGCGAGCACTCCTTCGGCCCTGCATACACTGGCGGCGCCTGCGGCCGTGTGTGTCGCGGGTCGAAGGAGTAGTCGTGAGCGTGACTCGTCCGCTGGCCGGCATCGCCGCCGGATCTGCCCTCCTCCTCTCGGGGCTGCTGTCGGGCTGCGGGGTCGCCGGCACCGACTGGCACCCGGGCGTCGCCGCCCAGGTGGGCGACGAGAAGATCTCCACCTCGCACGTGAACGACGTGACCACGAACTACTGCGCCGCCATCGAGGACCAGCTGACCAAGGCCGGCAACGTCCTCCCCCTGAGCTACCTCCGCGAAGGCGTGACGGGCCAGCTCGTGCTCGTCGCCGCCGCGCGCCAGCTCGGTCAGGAGTACGACGTCGCGGCCGGCGACCAGTACACCCGCCAGGTCACCCAGCTCGAACAGGCCGTCTCACAGCTCCCCGAGGCCGCGCAGGCCGCCGTCATCGAGATCGAGTCCTCGCAGACCTACGTCGACGACATCCTCCAGGGCGTCGGCAAGGCGCTGGCGCAGGGCCAGACCACACCCACCGACACCCAGGCCGCCGCCGCTGGACAGCAGGCGCTGACCAAGTGGATCGACGACAACGACGTCCAGATCGACCCGGAGTTCGGGGTCGAGATCGTCGACGGCAAGGCGACCCCCATCGACACCGACATCTCGTACGCCGTCGGCGACACCGCGAAGCTCGGGAGCGCAAAGACGCCCGACCCGACCTACTCCAGCTCCCTCCCCGACGCACTCCGCTGCGGCTGATCCCATGACCGGCCCGGAGTCCGCGGGCGCGCCGCTGCTCGAGTTCCTGGCGGTGATGCGGCGGCTTCGCGCCGAGTGCGACTGGAAGCGCGCACAGACCCACCGCACCCTGGCCCGCTTCCTCCTCGAGGAGACCCACGAGACCCTCGAGGCGATCGACGAGCTGGACGAGACCGGTGACCCGGCGCACCTCGAGGAGGAGCTCGGCGACCTGCTGCTGCAGGTCTACTTCCATGCGGTGATCGCCGAGGAGTCGGGCGCGTTCACGCTCGACGACGTCGCGCGCGGCATCACCGCCAAGATGTACCGCCGCAACCCGCACGTCTTCGCGCCGGACGGCGACCAGCCCGTGTCCGGCGCCGATGCGATCAACGAGGCGTGGGAGCGGATCAAGGCGGAGGAGAAGCCCCGGTCCTCGGTGACCGACGGATTGCCTCCCGGCCTGCCCGCGCTGCTCTACGCCGACAAGGTGCTGGGCCGGTTGGACCGCGCCGGGACCCCAGCCGCGACGACCGCGTCCGACGACGTCGGCGACCGGCTCCTCGCCCTGGTGGCCGAGGCGCGACTGACCGGGGTCGACCCGGAGCAGGCCCTCCGCGACGCCGTACGCCGCGTCGCCGTCGCGGGTGCTGCCGGAATCGGCAGCCCGCCGGGTCTAGGGTGATTGGGTGCCCAGACGCACGACCCGACCCCTGTAGGAGCAGCACGTGGCATCCATCGAAGCTGTCGGCGCCCGCGAGATCCTCGACTCGCGCGGCAACCCCACCGTCGAGGTCGAGGTCCTGCTCGACGACGGGGCCTTCGCCCGGGCCATGGTGCCCAGCGGCGCGTCCACCGGTGCCTTCGAGGCGGTCGAGCTCCGCGACGGCGGTGACCGGTACGGCGGCAAGGGCGTCAAGACGGCCGTCGACGCCGTGATCCTGACGATCGGCCCGAGCGTCGAGGGCCTCGACGCCGCCGACCAGCGGCTGATCGACCAGACCATGATCGAGCTCGACGGCAACCCCAACAAGGCCCAGCTCGGTGCCAACGCGATCCTGGGTGTCTCGCTCGCCGTGGCCCGGGCGGCCGCCGAGTCGGCGGGCCTGCCGCTCTACCGCTACGTCGGCGGGCCCAACGCCCATCTGCTGCCCGTGCCGATGATGAACATCCTCAACGGTGGCTCGCACGCCGACTCCAACGTGGACGTGCAGGAGTTCATGATCGCGCCGATCGGCGCTCCCACGTTCCGCGAGGCGCTGCGCACCGGCGCGGAGGTCTACCACGCACTCAAGTCCGTGCTGAAGAAGCGCGGCCTGGCCACCGGTCTCGGTGACGAAGGCGGATTCGCGCCCGACCTCGAGTCCAACCGGGCGGCGCTCGACCTGATCGCCGAGGCGGTCGGGGTTGCCGGGTTCAAGCTCGGCACCGACATCGCGCTGGCGATGGACGTGGCCGCGAGCGAGTTCCACGAGAAGAAGAAGTACGCGTTCGAGGGGGGTTCGAAGTCCAGCGAGGAGATGACGGCCTACTACGCCGAGCTCGTCGCGTCGTACCCCATCGTCTCGATCGAGGACCCCCTCGACGAGGACGACTGGGACGGCTGGAAGGCGATGACCGACCAGCTCGGCGACAAGATCCAGATCGTCGGCGACGACCTTTTCGTCACCAACGTCGAGCGGCTGCAACGCGGCATCACCGGCGGCCAGGCCAACGCGCTGCTGGTCAAGGTCAACCAGATCGGTTCGCTGACCGAGACCCTCGACTCCGTCGAGCTCGCCCACCGCAGCGGCTACCGCTGCATGATGAGCCACCGCTCCGGGGAGACCGAGGACACGACGATCGCCGACCTGGCGGTCGCGACGAACTGCGGCCAGATCAAGACCGGCGCCCCCGCCCGGTCCGAGCGGGTGGCGAAGTACAACCAGCTGCTCCGCATCGAGGACGAGCTCGGAGATGCCGCCCGCTACGCCGGTGCGGGCGCGTTCCCGCGCTACCAGGGCTGAGACCGGGTCCCACGACAATGGCCGACAACCGCCGTACGCCGTCTCGCGGCTCGCGCCCCACCGGGCGCAGTGGCCCGGGGCGTGGGTCCTCGGCGGCCCGCACCGGTGCCCGCCCTCCGGTGCCTGCTGCATCGCCGGTGGTCCAGGGCTCCAACGGTCCGAGGCGTCCCCGGCTGACCGGTCGAGCCGCGATCCTGGTCCTCGTGCTGGCGGTGCTGACGGTGTCGTACGCCTCCTCGATGCGGGCCTACCTCCAGCAACGAGCGCACATCCAGGACCTGAAGTCCCAGATCGCGCAGCGCGAGATCGACATCGACAACCTCGAGCGTGAGAAGCGGCGCTACGCCGATCCCGCCTACGTCAAGGCCCAGGCGCGCGAGCGGTTCGGCTACGTGATGCCGGGCGAGACGTCGTACGTCGTGCTCGACGAGAACGGCAAGCCGCTGCAGAGCGAGTCGACGCTCAACGACCCGTCCTCGGTCATCCAGCAGGCGCCGGACGCCTGGTGGGGCGACGCCTGGGAGTCGGTCCAGCTGGCCGGGAACCCCCCGAAGGCGAAGCCACCGCCACTGACCGAGATCGACGGCTCCAACCAGCCGACGGGTTCCGGGTGATCGATCCCGAGGACGAGGCGGCCATCGCCTTGCAGCTCGGGCGCCGGCCCCGCGGCATCCACGAGATCGGCCACCGCTGCCCGTGCGGCAACCCCGACGTGGTGACGACCGAACCGCGACTTCCCAACGGCACGCCGTTTCCGACGACCTACTACCTCACCTGTCCGCGGGCCGCGTCACGCATCGGGACGCTCGAGGGATCCGGGCTGATGAAGGAGATGGAGGGGCGCCTCTCCAGTGACCCGGAGCTCGCCGCGGCCTATGCCCGGGCCCACGAGCGCTACCTTGCCGCCCGGGCCGAGCTTGGGTCCGTGCCCGAGATCGAGGGCATCTCGGCCGGTGGAATGCCGGACCGCGTCAAGTGCCTGCACGTCCTGGCCGGCCAGGCGCTCGCCCAGGGGCGCGGAGCGAACCCGCTCGGTGACGAGGTCCTCGACCTGCTCGGTGACTGGTGGCAGTCGGGTCCGTGCGTGGACGCGTCTGCTGGTGACTGAGATGGGTACGCCCGTTGCGGCCGTTGACTGCGGGACGAACACGATCAGGCTCCTGATCGGCGCGCTGCCGGACGTGGTCGTTCGCGAGTCGCGCATCGTGCGGCTCGGGCAGGGCGTGGACGCCACGGGGCGGCTCTCGGACGAGGCCCTGACGCGGGCCTTCGCGACGATCGACGAGTACGCCGCTCTGGTCGCCGCCCACGACGTGTCGCGGATCCGGTTCTGCGCCACGTCCGCGACCCGCGACGCCAGCAACGCCGACGTGTTCTCCGAGGGCGTGCTGGCCCGGCTCGGGGTGCTCCCCGAGGTGTTGACCGGGGCCGAGGAGGCGGCACTGGCCTTCGACGGTGCCGTCCGCAACCTGCGCGTCCCGCCGACCGGGCTCGTCCTGGTCGTCGACGTCGGGGGTGGTTCCACGGAGCTCATCCTGGGCTCGGGCGCACCCGACGTCGCTGACTCGATGGACATCGGGTCGGTGCGGCTGCACGAGCGGCACCTGCGCGCAGATCCGCCCGGCTTCGAGGAGGTGTCCGCCTGCGTCCGCGCCATCGAGGACCACCTCGACGCCTCCCCGGTGGACCTCGCGGAGGCCGCCACGGTCGTGGGCGTCGCGGGCACGGTCACGACGGTCGCGGCCGGCGTGCTGGACCTACCGGCGTACTCCCGCGACGACATCGACCAGGCCGTGCTCGCGGTCGGCGACGTGCACGCCATGGTCGACCGGCTGGTGCAGATGACGGTCGCCGAAAGACTTGCCCTGCCCTACATGGATCCGGGCCGGGCCGACGTCATCGACGCGGGGGCGCTGATCCTCTCGCGGATCCTGCGGCGTACGTCGGTGCCGTCGTTGCTGGTCTCCGAGTCGGACCTTCTCGACGGGATTGCCTGGTCGATCGCCGGCTGACCCGTTGGACCGGCGTTTGCGGCGGCTCGGGTCGGGGCAACGGGAGAACATGAAGAAGCTGATCCTCATCGCAGGCATTGCCGTCGGCTACGTGCTCGGCACCAAGGCCGGGCGCCAGCGCTACGAGCAGATCCGCTCCAGCGCGAGCAAGGTCGCCCACAACCCCAAGGTCCAGGCCGCGGCCGGCAAGGCAACGGAGACCGTGACCCACCAGGCCGCCGTCGCCGCCGATGCCGTCAAGGACACCGTGTCGTCGGCGGCGTCCACCGCAGCGGACAAGGTCCGGCGCGAAGCCTCGATCCAGCCCGCCCCCTGAACCGAACCGGGAGACTGGCCGGGTGACCGGCCAGCTCCCGCATCCCGCGACGGGTCGGCCGTTCCCGTCGCCCGTCTCGCCGGGCACCGGCTGGCCCGGTGATCCCGCCACGGCTGCCACCCCCGTGGCGACCACTCCCGCGGCGGTCCGTCGGGGGGCAGCGAACGTCTCGCTCGCCGACCTCGATGCCCAGGTCAGCGTCTGCCGGGCGTGTCCCCGGCTCGTCCGCTGGCGCGAGGACGTGGCTCGCGACAAGCGGGCGTCGTACGCAGCCGAGCCGTACTGGGGCCGACCCGCCCCGGGCTGGGGCTCCACCACCCCGGCCGTCCTGATCGTCGGGCTGGCGCCGGCCGCTCACGGTGCCAACCGCACCGGTCGGGTCTTCACCGGCGACCGGTCGGGCGACTGGCTGTTCGCCAGCCTGTTCCGGGTCGGGCTGGCGACCCGGCCGACGAGCGTGCACGCCGCCGACGGCCTCGAGCTCATCGCGACCCGGATGGTCGCCGCGGTCCGTTGCGCGCCGCCGCTGAACAGGCCCACGACGGCCGAGCGGGACACCTGCGCCCCGTGGATCGAGGCCGAGATCGCCCTCGTCGCCCCCACGGTCCGGGTGGCCGTTGCGCTCGGCTCGTTCGGCTGGGACGCGGCGCTCCGGTCCTTCCGCGCGCTGGGGTGGGACGTGCCCCGGCCCCGTCCCAGATTCGGCCACGGTGCGTCGGCGGTCATCGGCGGCCCCGATCACGACGTGCTCCTCCTCGGTTGCTACCACCCCAGCCAGCAGAACACCTTCACCGGCAGGCTCACCGAGGAGATGCTGGACGACGTGCTCGGGCGCGCGGCCGGCGCTGCGAGAATGCCCGGGTGACGGCACGCCGGCCCCTGTATCCCAACCGGCAGAGGAAGTCGCCTTAAAAGCGATTCAGTCTGGGTTCGACTCCCAGCGGGGGCACCAACCAGCGGGACGGTGACTCGGCACCGGTGGTCGAGCAGTGAGCGTCAGCGAGCGTCGTCGAGACCCCCGGAACGCAAGGCAGGGCGGTACGACGGGGTGGTTGCTGCCCTGCGTACGTGCGGGGGTCTCGACACGCTCACGCCCTAGCGGGCCTTCGCTGCTCGACCACCGGCGAACGCTGAGTCGAGACAGGAACGGCAGGCAGGGCGGTGACCGCGGCTCGCGTGGTGTTTCGCGCAGAGGAGCCGCCCGTCCTGGACCGTGGTGTCGCCGCCCAGGTGCCAGGGGGTGTTGTGATGGGCGGGGCACAGGCCCGGGGGGCCAGTCAAACTCCTCGGCGGTGCAGGTCTTGTCCCGGACCCCGATGGCGAGGCGTTGGGTCTGGTTGTGGAACCGGGACTTGCGGCCGACTTCGAGGACCTGGGACTTCCCGCCGAGGACGATGGGGATGATCCCGGCCTCACACGCCAGCCGGCGGGCCTGGCCGGCCGAGATGGGTTCCCCGGTGTCGAGGTGCGCGGCTTTGAGCCCGCCGATGAGGGTCTCGAGGGGGATCAGGACGACCGCGGTCGCGTTCACCCCACCGGCCTGGGGGAGCTTGGTGGTCGGGTACCGCTCGATGTACTCCATGAACGCCCTCCCCATCCGTTCCGGCCCCGGCCGCCGGGGCGGCCGGGTCCCTTCGACGGCGGTCTGGTGCTTCGGGGCCGCGATCGCCATGAGGGCTTTCCTCAGCATCGCGGCGTGCCGGGTGGGCAGGGTGCCGCGTAGGTAGGTCTTGCCGTGCCCGTCGACGGTGAACCTCAACCGGCCGCCTGGGCGGCCTGGGCTTCCTCCCGGTCCAGGAGTCTGGCTTGGTGGGCCTACCCGATCTCGGGGCCACCTTCTCCAGGATCGACCGGCCCAGACACCTCAAGGCCTTCGGGTCGTGTACGCCGGCGTACTCCACCAACAAGACCTCGGCCTGCGCGGCGAGGTCGGGGTCCAGGTCGGCCGGCAACTTCTCCAGAGCGGCCACGATCACCCGGGCCTGCTCAGCCTCGACCACTGGCCCATC
>JAOPXM010000229.1 GCA_025965125.1 Nocardioides sp. | reverse complement strand
GACCAGTGGGACCCGAACTCGGACCCGGCGCGGCACCAGTACGCCGACAAGTGGATCTTCAAGTTCAACCAGGACCAGGACAAGGTCGACCAGATCATGCTGAGCGACAACACCGAGTCGCAGACCGCGCTCAGCACCGCCCTGGGGTCGAACAACTACACCCGCGCGAACACCGAGCTCGGTGACCGCCTGGTCCAGCAGTCGGCACAGTGCACCAGCTTCCTGGCGCCCGACTACACGAAGATCACCGACATCAACGTCCGCAAGGCGATCGCCTACGCGTACCCCTACGACGCCGTGTGGCTCGCGAGCGGCGAGGTTCCGGGCGTGACCCGGGTCCCTGCCAACTCGATCATGCCGCCCGGCATGGCCGGCAAGCACGACTACTTCGCGGACGGGGAGCAGTTCACCTTCAACCCCGACAAGGCGAAGGCGCTCCTGAAGACGGCTGGCTACGACCCGGGTGAGTACCAGATCTCGATGGTCTACTACGAGACCGACCCGCTCGCCGTCGCCGCTCAGAAGCAGCTCGTGCAGGGCTTCAAGGAGGCTGGTTTCACCGTTGTCAACGGTGGCTACCCGGTCCAGGTCTCGCCGTACGACATCTGGCTGAACCCGGACGACAAGCTGAACAAGAAGCTCAACCTCCGTGGTGTCAACTGGTGCTCCGACTGGCCTTCGGCCCTGACGATGCTGCCGCCGCTGGTGAAGACAGGTGCGACGTACAACACGGAGCACTTCTCCGAGGCCGACGTCGACCAGACGATCTCGGACATCCCGAACATGCCGCTGGACCAGCAGGCCGACGCGTGGGGCGCCCTGGACGAGAAGATCGGGACCGAGTACTTCCCGATCATCCCGACCGCGTTCCGCAACGACCTGTACGCGTTCGGTACGTCCATCGGCAACGGTGTGGGTGACGGCCAGATTGGTGCTCCTGACTACAAGGACATCTTCGTCGCCCAGTGATCTGCTCCCAGGAGCCGGTCGCTACATCTGAATCGCAGTAGAAGTGCAGTAAGCGTCGGGTGGGGGCTTCCAGACCGGAAGCCCCCATCCGGCAGCCCGCGGTAAGCCGGTGCGGGTCCGATTCTTCAACTGGAGAGAAGTCTCGATGTTCGCCTATGTCGTCAAGCGCCTCATCGCAGGCATCGTCGTGCTGTTCTTGATCTCGGCGGCCGTGTTCCTCCTCTTCTGGTACGGACCCAGCGCGCCGGCCAAGCCGCTGTGCGACCGCGACACGAACAACCGCTGCAGCAACGCCAAGCTCGCGGTCTACACCGAGAACCTCGGCTACAACAACCCGGTCTACTCGGAGTACGGCAAGTACATGAAGGGCATCTTCGCCGGCCGCGAGATCGTCATCGGCCCCACCACCTACAACTGTCCGGCTCCCTGCCTCGGCTACTCCGCGCGCACCAAGGTGCCGGTATGGGGCGAGATGAAGGACCGGCTGCCCGCGACCATCAGCGTCGCCGTCGGTGGCGCCACGCTGTACCTGCTGTTCGGCGTGCCCATTGGTGTCGCCGCCGCCCGAAGACGCGGGACGGTGGCGGACAAGGCGCTCGTGTCCAGCTTCCTGGTGTTGAGCTCGGTCCCTTACTACCTCTTCGCCCTCCTGACGTGGCTCTACCTCACGGTGATCTACGAGATACCGATCTTCGGGAATCCGGGGTATGTCCCGATCACCGACAACCCGGCCAAGTGGTTCGAGGGCCTGGGGCTGGCCTGGATCTGTCTGGGCATCTTCGGCTGCACGCAGTACACCCGTTACTCCCGCGGGGCCATGGTCGAGGCGCTGAGCGAGGACTACATCCGCACGGCCAAGGCCAAGGGCCTGCCACCCAGAACCGTGGTCTACAAGCACGGGCTGCGGGCCGCGCTGGTGCCGATCGTCACGATCTTCGGCATCGACTTCGGGACGCTGCTCGCCGGCACAATCTTCACCGAGAAGATATTCGAGATCCAGGGCATCGGGTTCTGGAGCCTCCAGGCGGTCTACGGCAAGGACCTGCCCGTGGTGTCCGCAACGGCGCTGTTCGCGGCGGGAGTTCTCATCGCCAGTAACCTGATGGTCGATGTCATCTACAGCGTCCTGGATCCAAGGGTGAGGCTTTCGTGACCACGACCTTCGAGTCCGCTTCCGCCGCAACGCCGACGGATGCCGAGCCGTTCCTGGTCGTGGAGGACCTCACGGTCCGGTTCCCGACCGAGGACGGCCTGGTCACGGCGGTGTCCGGGCTCAGCTACAGCGTCGCGATGGGCCAGACGCTCGGGATCGTGGGCGAGTCAGGCTCGGGCAAGTCCGTGTCGAGCATGGCGATCCTCGGCCTTCACGACGCCAAGACCGCCCGGATCACCGGCTCGATCCGGGTGGACGGCACCGAGATCATCGGGCTCTCCGAACCCCGGATCCGCAAGCTGCGGGGCAACTCGGTGGCGATGATCTTCCAGGACGCTCTTGCCGCGCTGCACCCCTTCTACAAGGTGGGAGCCCAGCTGGCCGAGGCCTATCGCGTGCACCACCCCAGCGCCAGCAAGCGCGACGCCCGGCGCAAGGCGATCGAGATGCTCGACCGCGTGGGCATCCCGCAGCCGGACGCCCGCGTGGACGACTTCCCCCACCAGTTCTCCGGGGGAATGCGCCAGCGCGCGATGATCGCCATGGGCCTGATCAACGACCCGTCGCTGATCATCGCCGACGAGCCGACCACGGCGCTCGACGTGACGGTCCAGGCGCAGATCCTCGACCTTCTGCAGGACCTCCAACGGGAGTTCAACTCCGCGGTCATCATCATCACGCACGACCTCGGTGTCATTGCCGAGATGGCCGACGACGTGCTGGTGATGTACGCCGGCCGGGCCGTCGAGTACGGCCAGTGCAAGGAGCTCCTCACCCACCCTGAGATGCCCTACACCTGGGGTCTGCTGTCCAGCGTCCCGGATGTCTCCGCCGACACGGACGCGAGGCTGATCCCGATTCCGGGCAACCCGCCGAGCCTGCTGAGCCCGCCGACCGGATGTGCATTCCACCCGCGCTGCGTGCACGTGGACAAGGTGCCCGGAGACCTGTGTGCGACCACCCTGCCCGAGCTGACGCCGGGCGTCCGCGGCATCGGACACCTCAAGCGCTGTCATCTGGCGAACGCCGATGACATCTACCAGGCCGAGGTGCTGCCGGAGATCGCCCCCGAGCTCGTGGAGGAGAGCTGATGACCGACGTGAGCCTCGACCCGAGCCCCGACCGGGAACCCGTCTCCGACGGGGGTGAGCTGGCCGATACCGGACCGCAGCGTGAGCACCTGACGTTCGCCGAGATGGCGGCCCAGGGCCACATGCCCATGAAGCTCGACCGGGACGCCGAGCCGGTGATCGAGATCGACAACCTCAAGATGTACTTCCCGGTGAAGTCGTCGGGGCTGTTGCGGCGGACCATCGGTCACGTCCAGGCGGTTGACGGGATCTCGTTCTCGGTGCCGAAGGGTGGGGCCCTCGGCCTAGTCGGTGAGTCCGGATGCGGAAAGTCGACGACCGGTCGGCTGATCACCCGGCTCTACACACCGACCGCCGGGTCGATGATGTTCGAGGGCAAGGACCTCGCGCAGCTCTCGCAGCGTGAGCTCAAGCCGATGCGTCGAAACGTGCAGATGATCTTCCAGGACCCCTACAC
>JAOPXM010000187.1 GCA_025965125.1 Nocardioides sp. | reverse complement strand
GGCAGCTTGTCCCGGATCTGGTCGAGGATGAAGCCCTGGCCGATCAGCAGCGTCACGAAGGCGCAGGCGCCAACAATCAGCGCGGCGTAGCCGAGCCGCTGATCGCGGGTCATGCGCTTGTACGGCGTCATACTGCTCCCTTCCCGGCTCCCCAGCCCTGACACAGGAGGATACGTCCCTCCGACGCCCTCCGCCCACACAACGACGAGACCCGTCGAAGGTCACCCGATCGGGCCCGGACCCGTCTGCCGGCGCCCCCGCCTCGTAGGCATACTGGGGCACCCCAGACACGCCGAGAACACCTCCGTCGGCGTCCTGGCCCCGCGGAGCACGGCCGCGGGCCCCTAGCTCAATTGGCAGAGCAGGAGACTTTTAATCTCTTGGTTGTGGGTTCGAGTCCCACGGGGCCCACCCATCCCCACCCATTCACCGGCCGAATCGCCCCGCGGCGCCTCCCGCCAGGGCTTCGAGATGGCCGTTGATCTTGCGCAGCTCGCCGAGCTGGTCGTTCAGGATCTGGCTCTGATCGAGGTTCGCCGGCGCTGCCGTCACCTTGGACCTTAGATTGCTGGCTGCGGTGACCCCGAGGGCGGTGCCGATGTACGCCATCACGGCCAGGGCCTTGACGACCTCGATGTGACCGAGGTGCTCGACCTGGGCGACCTGGAGTCCTCCGAAGAAGGTGCCGGCGGCGACGTAGGCCCAGTAGAGGCCGCCCCGGACGCGAGCGGGGATCTGGGTGAGCGGGTTCATGGGTTCTCCTCCATGTAGGGCCGGCTCGGAGAGCGTCGCGTCGGCTGCGGAACATCCCAGCACGACAGGACCCGGTCCGGGTGGAGGTCGCGCAGATTTGATCACCGCCCAGCCTTGCTCCCGGGATCTCGACGGCGAGGGCTCCTAGCTCCCCAGGTCGCGGCGCTCGGCCCAGACGGCGGCCTGGGTGCGGTCGCTGACGCCGATGCGGTTGAAGATCGAGGTGAGGTGTGACTTCACGGTGCGGTCGGAGATCCCGAGGCGGCGGGCGATCTGCTTGTTGGCCAGACCGTCGCGGACCAAGATGAGCACCTCGATCTCGCGAGGGGTCAGGTCGACGGGGGCCGGCGAGGTCGGGCGGGCACCCAGGAGCTGGCGTGCGGCGCGGGGGTGGATCGGCGACTCGCCCCGGCGTACGGCACGCACTCCTTCGACGACGTCCTCGGGTTCAGCGTCCTTCAACAGGTAGCCGACAGCGCCGGCGTCCAGGGCAGCCAGGATCCGCTCGGAGTCGGAGAACGAGGTGAGGACCAGGACGTCCGTGCCGCCCAGCTCGACGATCAGGCGAGTGGCCGTGACGCCGTCCATGCCCGGCATCTGGAGATCCATGAGGACCACATCCGGCCTGGTCTGCCGGACGATCTCCAGGGCCGAGGCCCCGTCGGACGCCGTCCCGACCACATCGATGTCCTCCTCTCCGGCGAGGTACCGCTCGAGGGCTCCGCGCAGCACGGCGTGGTCGTCAACCAGGACGACCCTGATGCTCACGGCTCGACCTCGAGGCGGACGGTGGCTCCCTGTCCGGGCGCGGACCGGATGGTCAGCCTCCCGCTGCTGTCGCGGGCCAGGCTCTCGAGGCCCCGCAGCCCGAAGTGGCTGAGCGCACGGACCGCCCCGGGGTCGAAGCCGATCCCGTCGTCGGTCACCTCCAGCACGACCGAGCCCGCTTCCCGGACCACGGTGATGGACAGGGCTGTCGCCCGCGCGTGACGCAGCGTGTTGCGCACCGCCTCCTGCGCGACCCGCCAGACCAGGGCCAGGCTCTGGTCGCTCACGGCGCCCAGCTCCGAGACGCTCACGGTGACCTCGACTCCGGCGGCGGCGGCGGGTGCACTGAGGTCCTCGAGCGCCGCCGGCAGGGCACCGGCCGAGAGCCCCGGAGGGTGGATCTCCACGAGCAGCGACCTCAGGTCGCGCATGCTGCCCCGCAAGGACTTGCCGGTGTCCAGCAACCTCGAGCGCTCCGGCTCTGCCGCGTCGCGAGCGAGCGCAGAGACCGCGAACGCGGAGGCGGCGAGGTCCTGGACCACTCCGTCGTGCAGGTCGCGGGCGATGCGCCGGCGCTCGGCGTCGGAGGCGGTCGCGGCGCTGCGCAGCAACCGCTCCCGGTCGGCGGCGGCCCGGCCGGCTCGCCGGGTCAGGACCCAGAGCATGGCGGTGGCAATCCCGACCAGGACAACGAGGGCGCCCCCGGTGATCCGCTGGAACGGCGCCACGACCTGACTCTGCCTCGCCTCGATCCCGGCGACCGAGAAGTATGCCTCGAACAGCAGCGGCTGGCCCTCCGGGGAGTGGATCTGGGTGTAGACCTCGACCAGTCCCCCGCCCTGGCGTTCGTAGCGGTTCTCCGGCGCCGTGAGGTCGGACACCTCGGCGTCCGAGCCACCGTTTCGCAGGATCGCCATCTCGTCGGCGCCGAGCGCGAACCGGTTGCCGATCAGCCGTACGTCGTCGGAGTAGACGATCGTGCCGTCCGAGCTCCAGACCTTGATGCGTCGTACGTCGTTCACGAGCAGCCTGCTGAGCGCCACGCGGTCGAAGCGGTCCACGGCACTGGGGATGCCGTCCACGAGGCCGCGCGGCACGGCTGGCTCCGCGACCGAGCGGGCGAGGACCTCAGTGGTGCCGCGGGCATCGGAGAGGGCCTCGTGCTTGGCGGCCCGCTCGCCCAGGATCTGGGTGGTCACCACGATCGCCGCAAGGGCCAGGAGCCCGACGGCCAGGAACTGCACCACCGGACTCCTCAGCAGCTGCAACCGGGGCCTGACCATCTCGTGCTCAGTATGACCTCGGTTGCGCGTCGCGATCAGAGGCTGACCGTGGCCACGCACACCTCGCCGCTCGCGTTGTTCACCGCCCGGAACCTGAAGGAGTCCCCGCCCGGGGCGTTGACCGTCCGACGCTGGACTTCGAAGGAGCCACTCGGGCCCTTGGTGACGGAGGTGCCCCGCGCGGTCGCGCGGCCCTCGTGCTTGAGGACCCAGCGCCAGTGCTGACCGTTGACGTTGCTGTCGATCTCAGCTTCGACCTCGATCCGGCCGTCGTCGGGCTTGGCCTTGATCTTCCAGTTCGTGCTGCCGCTGCACGAGCCGCGATGGATGACGTCCCCGCCCGACTTGGCCTGGGCGGCGCCGGCACCGATGGCCGGCAGGGCGGTGGCGAGCAGCACTGCGGCTGCCACGTTCGTTGAGAGCTTCATCTGGATCTCCTCTGTTGGGGTGTGAGACCACCATCGGCGCGACCCGGTAGGAGGCACCATCCGTCGCTGGTACTACGACCTCGAGGCAGCCAGGAGCCCGGCCTCGCACTAGAACACGTTCTTGTTTTACGGCTAGGGTGCGATCTCGTGAGCACTTCAGAGAGCAAGCGGATCGTCGTGTGGGGCACCGGCTACGTCGGCAAGATGGTGATCGCCGAGGTCGTGAAGCACCCCGGCTTCGAGCTCGTCGGCGTCGGAGTGAGCAACCCGGCCAAGGTCGGCAAGGACGTCGGCGAGATCTGCGGCCTGGACCCGGTCGGCCTGGCGGCAAGCGACGACCTGGACGCCCTCGTGGCGTTGAGGCCCGACGCGCTGGTCCACTACGGGCCGACGGCGCAGTACGCCGACGAGAACATCCGCGTGATGAGCGCGTTCCTGCGCGCCGGGGTCGACGTCTGCTCGACCGCGATGACCCCGTGGGTGTGGCCAGGCATGAAGCAGAATCCCGCGAACTGGATCGACCCGATCACCGAGGCCTGCGAGTCGGGCAACGCCTCGTGCTTCACCACGGGAATCGACCCGGGCTTCGCCAACGACCTCTTCCCGCTGACCTTGATGGGGCTCTGCGGGGAGGTGCGGTCGGTGCGTGCGTCCGAGCTGCTCGACTACACGAGCTACGAGGGCGACTACGAGGACGAGATGGGCATCGGGCGCTCGCCCGACTTCACGCCGCTGCTGGAGATCCCCGACCTGCTGATCATGGCCTGGGGCGCAACGGTCCCGATGATCGCTTCGGCTGCCGGTATCGAGCTCGACGACATCACCACTACGTGGGAGAAGTGGGTGACGCCGACCGAGCGCAAGACCGCCAAGGGCGTCATCAACCCCGGCGAGGTCGCTGCCATCCGGTTCACCATCAACGGCATCTTCCAGGGACGCACCGTCGTCCAGCTCGAGCACGTCAACCGGATCGGCCTGGATGCGGCACCGGACTGGCCGGCAGGCAGCCAGGACGACGTCTACCGCGTGGACATCGAGGGCTCGCCGTCGATCAGCCAGGAGACGGCGTTCAGGTTCACCGACGGGTCGGGACGCGACGCGGCCGCGGCCGGCTGCCTGGCCACCGGGATGCGGGCGCTGAACGCCGTACCTGCCGTCAACGCCCTGCCGTCCGGGTGGGTCACCGCGCTCGACCTCCCGCTCATCCCCGGCGTTGGGACCATGCGCTGAAGGGCGCCACGCTGCCGAGATCGGGTCCGACACTCGAGCAGACACGGCGAAGCGCGGCATAACGCCCGCCCCACGGCGTAGTTTTGACAGTCATGGAAGACGGCGCGTCCGACGACACGAGCGAGTCGGGCTTCGACCTGTTCGATCGATGGTTGGCCCACCACGACGAGAAGGCTGCCGAGGGAGACCGGGCGGTGCCCGCGCCGCCCCCCGTCGCGGCCCCGGCGACGCAGCCCGTCGACGATCCAGCGCTTGAGGCCGAGGCCGAGTCGGACCCCGAGCCCGAAGCCGATGCCGCACCCGCGTCCCGTCAGCCTGAGGTCGACCCCCTCTTCG
The DNA here is from genome assembly GCA_025965125.1 of Nocardioides sp. GTDB lineage: Bacteria > Actinomycetota > Actinomycetes > Propionibacteriales > Nocardioidaceae > Nocardioides. The sequence goes on along the minus strand of JAOPXM010000187.1, from coordinate 93,789 downwards.
ACGAGTCGTTCCCGACCGACGACTCCGAGGAGGAGCCCGAATTCGCGCTCCTCATCGAGACTGAGACGCCCGCCGAGATCTCCAGCCAGCTGCGCAGCAACGAGGTCGGCCGCTCGATCCTGGATGCTTTGGCGGCGCCCTCCGCCACGCGGATCACCTCGGATCCGGTGACGCCGGACAACTTCGAACCGGTGATCATCCCGTCGGCACGCAAGAGGGCCGAGACACGGCGCTCCCGGCTGACGGGCCGACGCAAGGACGTAGACCCCGTGCCGGTCGACGTCCCGATCGCCACCGCCCCGGTCCCTGACCTGGCCGCGGTTCAGGAACTGGTCCAGGCCGAGCGGGCCGCCCGCGAGCAGGCCGACGAGGACCGTGTCGCCCAGGCACAGGCCGCCGCCCAACAACAGGCCGAAGCCGAACAGGCCGCCGCCGAACAGGCCGAGCGCGCCGCCCAACAACAGGCCGCCGCCGAACAGGCCGCCGCCGAACAGGCCGAAGCTGAACGGGCCGAGCGCGCCGCCCAACAACAGGCCGAAGCTGAACGGGTCGCCGCCCAGCAACAGGCCGAAGCCGAACAGGCCGAGCGCGCCGCCCAGCAACAGGCCGAAGCCGAACAGGCCGAAGCCGAACGGGCCGCCGCCGAACGGGCCGCCGCCGAACAGGCCGAAGCCGAACAGGCCGCCGCCGAACAAGCCGAGGCAAGAGCCACCGCCGAAGCCCAGCGCGATGCACCCGAAGAAGCCCTCAGCTCCGCGGAGTCGGCGCAGGAGACAGACCCCCGGGTGGACCACGTCGACGCGGGCCGGGAGGTGTTCGCCGCGTTCGAGGCGGCCAAGGTCGCCGCCCCCGAGCCCACCAAGCGTCGCCGACCGGCAGCCCGACCCAAGCCCGAGGCTCCTCCTGCCGAGAAGTCCCCGCCGGCGGTTCCCGTCGAGCGAGAGAAGCGCCCCGTCTCGGCTGCGGAGCCCGCCGAGACACAGGCCGTCGCGGCCCCCGTTTCGGCCGCGCGAGAACCCGCCCCGGACCCGCAGCCCGAAGCTCCGATGGCGGTCGGCCGGTCGACCAACGTGGACTTCGCGCCCAAGACAGGGACCCGCCGGTTGGTCGGGATCCTGCTCTTGATCAGCGTGGCCGCTACCGCGGTGGCGGGGTACGTCGCCTACAACGACCGCACCACGTTCAACCAGGGCGTCGCCGGGACTCTGGGTCTCCTGACGCTCGTCGTCTGGGCGGTCCGCGCGGGCTCGACCGTGCCTCGCCTGTCGGTCAGGTCCGGTCAGCTGGAGATTCGGGCCGGGGACGGACGGTTCGTCTTCGACCTCGCGAGCCGCTACACGCCCATCGAGGTCGTCGGGCGACCCGGCGAGCGCGGCTGGAAGGTCCTCTTCCTGCGGCGCAGCATGGCGCCGTACGTCGTCGACGCCTCCATGGTGGACGCCGAGGAGTTCATGCGGGTCCTGCGCCAGCACCGCCCCGAGCACGACTGACCGGCAGGCCCGGCGCGGTAGCCGGCGCCACGTCGATCCAGAAGCGCTGCTTGCCGTTGCGGGTGTCCTCGTAGGCGCCGCCGCCGCCCTCGATCGTCCGACGGGACGCGACGTTGTCCTCGTCGCAGGTGAGGAGCACCCGATCCAGCCCTAGCTCGCGGGCCCGCTCCAGTGCCAACGCCAGCGCCCGCCCGGCGTGACCCTCCCGGCGTCGCGACGGCCGCACGGAGTAGCCGATGTGACCGCCCTCGCGCAGCAGCCAGTCGTTGAGCTCATGACGAAGCGCGAGAAACCCGATCACCTGGTCACCGTCGGTGATCCAGAAGTAGTCGCCGTGGACCCGGTTGGCCTCGATCTGCTGCGCCGGGTCGGAGTACCGCAGACGATCGGCGACGAACACCTCGCACGCCTCGCGGCCTTCGAGCACTTCACCCTCGCCGATCCCCGAGCCGTGCGGGAACTCGTCGCCGAACTCGCGGATGGTGGCGGCCCAGGATTCGTGCCAGCGGACGTCGGGAGTCACCAGCTCGGTCATGACCCCATTGCACCAGCCCAGGGACCGCACGGCCCACCGGTTATTCGAGACAAAACTGGAACGTGTTCTAGACTCCGCGCGTGGCCGGATACGTGCAGGACGACATCACTCCCGAGGAGCTGGCGCAGCAGGCAGACCTCTACCGCCCGTTCACACAGGCGGTCCGAGAGCTCGTGGACGTCACCATCCGCACGACCGTGGACGACGACGAGATCCGCCGGGCACAGGTGGAGATCGAGGCGATCACCGCGCGCCTCCGGGCGAGCCAGCTCCCCGGCCCGTACGGCGTGCGGTTCGGCCAGACCGGACGCGGGCGTCCGTGGGGAAACACCGTGGTCGGGCTGCGCAACCCGGCCGCCCCACCCCTGGTGATCGAGCACGACGAGAGCGGCAACGGCGACGTGTGGGCCGACTTCCACCTCGGCGCCGCCTACGAAGGTCCCCCGACGCTGGTGCACGGTGGCGTGTCCGCGCTGATCCTCGACCAGATGCTCGGCGAGGCGGCGGGCGCCGGCGGCAAGCCAGGCATGACCGGCACGCTGACGCTGCGCTACCGCCAGGGCACCCCGCTCGGCGACCTGCGCGCGGAAGCATGGATTGACCGCTCGGAAGGCATCAAGACCTGGGCCAAGGGCCACATCATCGGACCCAAGGGCGTCACCGTCGAGGCCGAAGGTGTGTTCATCCTGCCCCGGTGGGCCCGCGAGGCCATCGCCGCACAGGACCCCGGGACACCGACGCCCAGCTACTTCGAGTAGCCGGGCCGCCGGTCAGACCCGTTGGCCGGCATCGGCGTCCGATGCGCTGTCCTCGTCCACCGGGACCCCGCGCTTGCCCTCGTCGGTGAGCCGAGCCTCCTCGAGCGCCCTGGCCTCGAGCTCGGCGCGGCGGCTGGTCTCCAGCACCGCCTCTGCAGCGTCGTACACCCCGGGTGAGGACACCAGGTCGCTCGCCCCGTGCCTCAAGAGGGCGAGGGCATTGCGCGCGAAGATCTGCTGTTCGGTGGCGGTCCGCTCCGACCGGCCGCGTCCGAGGAACGAGATGAACCAGTGGAGCACGGCGGTCACGCGGTTCTTGAAGCCGGTGATGTAGAAGAGGTGCACAGCAAGCCACATCAGCCAGGCGATCACGCCCGTGAGCCGGAACCTGCCCACCATCGCCACGGCGCGGAAGCGGCTGATGGTCGCCATCGAGCCCTTGTCGAAGTACTTGAAGGGCTTCTGCGGCGGGCGTCCCTTGATCCGTCCGTCGATCTCCTTGGCGGCGTACTTCGCGCCCTGGATGGCCACCTGGGCCACTCCCGGCAAGTTGTCGAGGGCGATCATGTCGCCGACCACGAACACCTCGGGGTGACCGGGCAGCGTGAGGTCCGGGTTGACGCCGATGCGACCCGCGCGATCCAGAGGCGCACCGGTCTGCTCGGCAAGGGTCCGGCTCAGGGGGCTGGCCTGGACCCCGGCGGCCCAGATCTTGGTGACGGTGTCGATCCGTTCGACCCGACCGTCCTTGTACTTCACGACGATGCCGCGCTCGTCGACATCGGTCACCATCGCGCCGAGGAGCACCTCGACACCCAGCTTCTCCAGCTCGTGCTTGGTCTTGGCACCGAGCTTCGCACCGAACGGCGGCAGCACCTGGGGGGCGGCGTCGAGGAGGACGACGCGTGCGGTGCGGGTGTTGATCGCCCGGAAGTCGCGCTTCAGCGTCCGGTGCGCGAGCTCCGCGATCTGACCGGCCATCTCGACGCCCGTGGGACCGGCGCCCACGACGACGAACGTCAGCAGGTGGTCGACGTTCTCGCCGCGGTTGGCACCGAGCTCGGCCATCTCGAAGGCTCCGAAGATGCGGCCGCGCAGCTCGAGGGCGTCGTCGATGCTCTTCATGCCGGGCGCGAACTCGGCGAACTCGTCATTGCCGAAGTACGACTGGCCTGCTCCGGCGGCGACGATCAGCGAGTCGTACGGCGTCTCGGTCTCCCGGCTGAGGACGTGCGAGGTCACCACCCGCTTCTCGAGGTCGATGGCCGTCACCTCGCCGAGCAGGACCTGCGCGTTCTGCTGAGCGCTGAGCACCTCGCGCGTCGGGGGCGCGATCTCTCCCTCGGAGAGGATGCCCGTCGCCACCTGGTAGAGCAGCGGCTGGAACAGGTGGTGGGTCGTCTTGGCGAGCATCGTGACGCCCACGTCACTGCGGCGCAGCGCCTTGGTGCCGAAGAGCCCTCCGAAACCGGAGCCGATCACGACGACCCGGTGCCGATCGTTCGCTGTGTGCGGGGCTGCCATGGCGAAAACCCTTCCGTGGCGGAGTGGATCACGCGGGGATGCGGATCCCGTGGCTCCATTGTCCTGCGGTGCCGTGCGCGATGACCAATCCGGTGCCCCGTCTGCTCGGTCACATGCCGTGGCGAGCCCGCCGCCACGGATCTCGTGGCTGATCTGCACCTCGACCTTCGGATCCGGTAGCGAAGGTTTGCTGAGACACGACGTTTGCCTACCCGATGCGGAGGGTAAACGAGCCGAGAATGGCCTGACCTGACCCTCTCTCGGCTTGACCTTGCTCCTGGAGCACCTGTGCCCCTCAATCGGCCTGCCCTCTCGTTGGGCCCTGGTCCGCGCGGCGTGCAAGACGCACGCCGGTGGGTGGTCGCGACGTGCATCGACATCGGGCGCTCCGAGCTGGTCGAGTGCGCGGAGCTGGCGGTCTCCGAGGTGGTCACCAACGCGCTGCTGCACGGCGACCCTCCGATCCACGTCCGGGTCCGTGGCACCCGTGAGCATCCGCGGGTCGAGGTCCGAGACGGCTCCACCGAGCGACCGGCGATGCCCGTCACCCATCCCGACGACGACGACGACCTGTTGCTGACGTTCGGACGCGGGCTCAGCATCGTGGCGCGCAGCTCCGACGCCTGGGGAGCCGAGATCGAGGAGGACGGCAAGATCGTCTGGTTCACCCCCGCCGCCTCGTTCGCCGAGGATGAGGGCACCGAGGGCGTCATCACGGGCCAGGACGAAGACCTGTCGGCCCGGCGCACCGCCGACGAGGACCTCATTGCGATCGAGATCCGTGGCGTACCCCCGGCGACCTACCTCGCCTTCCAGCGGCACCACCGCGAGCTGCGCCGGGAGGTGCGGCTGCTGGCGCTGGCGCACGAGGCCGACTACCCGCTGGCCAAGAGCCTGTCGGACCTCTTCGGCTCCCTGGAGGGGCACCTGCGAGAAGGTATCGGGATGCCCGAGATCGAGGCCGCCCTGGCCTCCGGGGCGGAGACGGCGGTCCTGCACCTGCTGACCCCTCGGGATGCCGCCAGCACCGTCGACCGCTTCATCCGCCTGCTGGACCTCGCGGACGAGTTCTGCCGCCAGGAGCGGCTGCTCTCGCTGGCACGGACGCCCGAGCAGCAGCACTTCCAGCGCTGGTTCCTCGGCGAGCTGGTCCGCCAGGGCAACGGCAAGCCCCCGCTCGAGTGGAGCGAGTCCGGCGCGCCCGAGCACCAGAGCACCGTGCAGTGACCGCACCTGCTCCGCTGCCGCGGCTGCTGCTCGCGGTGGCGGCCGGGGGCGCCGTGGGCGCCCTGATGCGTTGGTCGCTGGGCCAGGCGGTGCCGGACGGGTCGGGGTTCCCGTGGACCACGTTCGGCATCAACGTGGTCGGCTCGCTCACGCTCGCCCTGCTGCCGGCGTGGGCGGCGATCCGCCGTAGCCAGACCCTTGCCGTCGCCGCGGGACCCGGGCTCCTCGGCGGCTTCACCACGCTGTCTGCGTACGCCGAGCAGTCCAGGTCGCTGCTGGGTGATGGCCGTACGACGCTGGCGGGGGCGTACCTGCTCGGCACCCTGGCCGCGTGTCTCGTGGCCGCCACCATCGCCAATCACTGGTCGGCCCCGGCAGCGCGAGCCGAGTTCGCCGCCGAAGGCGGCGACGAGTGACCGCGCTCCTGGTGATGGCGGGGGCCGCGGTCGGAGCCCCCCTGAGGTTCCTGATCGCGCGCCGTCTCGACGCGGGACTGCCGTGGGGAACGCTGCTGGTCAACGTGGCCGGCTCCTTCCTGCTCGGCCTGCTCTCGGCGCTGTCGCTGAGCGAGCACACACTGGCCCTGCTCGGCACCGGCCTGTGCGGCGGCTTCACGACGTACTCCGCGTTCGCGGTCCAGACCCAGCAGCAGGGGCCCCGGCTCGGGACGGCGTACGCCCTGCTGACGATCGGCCTGGGGCTCGGCGCCTGCGCCCTCGGGTTCGTGGCGGGCAGTCAGGCGTAGCCGAGGTCGTGCAGACGGTCGTCGTCGATGCCGAAGTGGTGCGCGATCTCGTGGACGACCGTGATCCGCACTTCCTCGAGCAGCTGCTTCTCGGTCTCGCACATGTCGAGCAGCGGACCTCGGAAGATGAAGATTCGGTCCGGCAGCTGCAACGTCGGGTCGCCCCACCGCTCGGTGAGGGCGATGCCGTCGTACAGCCCGAGGAGGTCGTCAGGTTCGTCCTCCGGGGGCTCCGCCTCGACCAGGACCACGACGTTGCGCACCAGGGCTGCGAGCTCGTCGGGGATCCCGTCAAGAGCGCGGTCGACGAGCGCGTCGAAGGCAGCTGGGTCCATGTCGAGGGGCACGGCCACATTGTGGTCTCACCGCACAAAGCGCCCCGGATCGCGATGATCCGGAGCGCTCGTTGGCGACCCCGACGGGACTCGAACCCGCGGCCTCCGCCGTGACAGGGCGGCGCGCTAACCAACTGCGCTACGGGGCCAGGTTTGCTTCCACACACGTACTTGCGAAGCGCTGGAACTCTAACCCATCGCCGCGGGTGACTCCCAATCGGGAGCGGCGTCGCGGGACGGACCTCGAGATCGCACCCCCAACGGGATTCGAACCCGTGCTACCGCCGTGAAAGGGCGACGTCCTAGGCCGCTAGACGATGGGGGCCGGACTGCCCGGACAGCATAGAGGCGGCCCGGATCAGGCTCCAAAGCGGTCGGTCACCCTCACGAGCGGGCCGGGGCACCCTGTGGGACCGTGGCGACGTACGCCGCCATCGCCCGGCCGGCCGCGCGCAACGGCTCCGAGGAGCGCAGTCCGCGACTGAGGATGAACGCTCCCTCGAGTGAGCCCAGCATGGCGAACACGACGGCCCGGGCGTCGGGGTCGGCCACGCCGCGACCGACGAGGTAGGCGGACGCGTCGTCCACCCACGAGCCGATCACCTCGGCGGCGACCGCGCGGATGCCGGGCTCGCTGTCGGCGACCTCACCGGTGACCGTGCCGACCGGGCACATGTTGGCCCAGCCGGTGTTCTCCATGTCGTCGGCCGCAGCCTCGAAGAAAGCCCCGACGCCGGCGACCAGGTCGTCGTAGGGATCCAGGAGCAAGGGCACCAGCTGGATGTACGCGGCACCGGTGGTGCGGAGCACGGCGGCGGCAATCTCGCGTTTGCCGCCGGGGAAGTGGTGGTAGATCGACCCGATCGGTGCCTGCGCGGCAGCGGCCACCTGCTTGACACCCGTGGCGCCGTAGCCCTGCACACGCAGGAGCTCGGCCATCGCCTGGACTATCCGTTCGTCGGTACGCACCCGAGCATGATAGAACGATCGCTCTAGAGCGATCGTTCTATTCGGAGGTGCCATGCGCACGATCGACCTGTCCGCGGGCGTGCTGGAGTACGACGAGACCGGTGTCGGTCCGCCGGTGGTGCTGCTGCACGGCCTGCTGATGAACCACACCCAGTGGGACGAGGTGCTGCCGCTGCTGCCGTCGGGGTTCCGCTACCTGCGGCCGGTCCTGCCCCTCGGCGGGCACCGGCTGCCGATGAAGCCGGACGCAGACCTCTCCCTGGCCGGCCTGGTTCGGCTCGTGGCCGAGCTGCTCGCCGCGCTCGACCTCCGGGACGTCACGCTCGTCCACACCGACTGGGGCGGCGCGCTGTTCCTCACCGCACGCGGCCTCGACGAGCGGGTCGGCCGCCTGGTGGTGCTACCGAGCGAGGCCTTCGACAACTTCCCACCCGGGTTGCCGGGGAAGATGGCGGCGCTCGCGGCCCGCCTGCCCGGCGGCATCGCACTGGCCGCGCGGCAGCTGCGGATCGGCTGGCTGCGTCGTACGCCCCTGCTTTTCGGCCAGATGGCGAAGTACCCGTTGTCGGACGCGCTGGTCCGCGGCTGGACGGATCCGGCGCTGGGGAACAGCGACGTACGCCGTGATCTGCGGAAGTACGCCCGGGAGAAGTTCGACCCGGCCGCCCTGATCGCCGACACCGAGGCGCTCGCCGGGTTCACCGGCGACGCCCTCGTGCTCTGGTCACCCGAGAACAAGGTCATGCCACCGGCGCACGGGCGGCGCCTCGCCGACCTGATACCCGGTGGTCGACTCGTCGAGATCCCCGACGCCTACGTGCTCTCGATGCTCGACCAGCCGGAGGCCGTGGCCCGCGAGCTGGGCGCCTTCCTCACCGGCTCGGAGTCACCGCAGGCTTTCTAGACTGCTGGCATGGCCACCATTGCGCACGCCCAGCGGGTCGACCGCGAGGCGCTTCTCGACTTCGCCCGCACCCGACACCAGCTCACCCTCGTCACCCACCGCCGCGACGGCCGACCCCAGCTGTCCCCGGTCGCCGGAGGCGTCGACAGCGACGGCCGGATCGTCATCTCGTCGTACCCCGAGCGCGCGAAGGTGCAGAACCTGCGACGCAACCCGGCGGCGTCCGTCCTCGTCCACTCCGACGACTGGGACGGCGCCTACGTCCAGGTCGACGGGACCGCCGAGGTGCTGGACATGCCCTCGCCCGAGGCCGAGGAGGGCCTGGTCGAATACTTCCGCTGCATCTCGGGCGAACACCCGGACTGGGACGAGTACCGACAGGCAATGCGGCGCCAGGGAAAGTCCCTGATCCGCATCACCGTCGAGGACTGGGGCCCCATCGCGACCGGTGGCTTCCCACCCGGTCGCGAGCCGGCCTGAGGCGATTCGGCGGCACCCAACCACTCCATGTAAGGTTTCGGTCGCTCGGGCAGGTAGCTCAGTTGGTACGAGCGTCCGCCTGAAAAGTGGAAGGTCGGCGGTTCGACCCCGCCCCTGCCCACGAGCAAGAGGCCGCGTTTCGGCTGGTAGATCGGCGAGTCCGGTAGCCAGTCGGTGACGCGGCCTCTGTCATCTCCGCTCCCTTGCGACCATCTCCACGGCGGCGACATCGCCGTGTGACGACCGGCATCGACTATGAACTGCCCCCTTCTCGTTTATGCGGGATCTCGGACACTCCGTCGTGGGCTCGGTGGAAGTTCTCTGCGCGTCCACCTCGACCTCATCACCACCGACATCGATGGCGAAGCAGAACGACTGATCAACCTGGGCGCCACCGTCGTGAACACCATCACCGGCCAAGCGCACTGGATCACCTTCGCCGACCCTGAAGGCAACGAGTTCGACCTCGTGAGCGGCTGAACATCAAGGCGTCTACTTGACGAAGCGTTGGACGAAGCTGAGAGCGGTGTCGGCTACCTCGCGCCAGCCGTGGTCGATGGTGAGTGCGTGACCACGGCCGAGGATCTGGGCGAACTCGGTGACGCCCTGGTTGCGCCTCTGCTTCTCGTAGCTGGCGTGGGAGATCGCTCGCGGGACGGTGTGGTCCTTCTCGCCGGAGATGATCAACATCGGGCCGCGGTTGCTGGCCTTGGTCTTGACCTTGACCTCGGTCCATGGATTCAGGTTTGCTGTTGCGGCTTGGAACAGCGGGGCCCCCGGTGCGGGCACGGCGTAGGTGTCGTAGAGCTCCTTGGCCTCATCCTCAGGGACCGCGTTGGCGAAGCCATAGCGGAACTGCTCGTAGGTCAATGGCACAGCTCGGTGCCGGTTGGCCGGATTGCCGAGGACGGGGGACGCGGACCTCAGCGAGGAGATCGGCAGGGGCAGCACGCCGCGAAACGGCGCCGGGTCGATGGCTACGGTGGCGGCGGAAGCGCCACGTCCGGCGAGGATCTGGGCAAGCAGCCCGCCGAACGAGTGCCCGATGACGGCGGGCTTGTGGTCCAGACGGTCGATGACCTCGGCATAGTGGTCCGCGACCTGGCCCACAGTCTTGTTGGCGAAGACATCGGGGTTGGCGTTGGCTTGTTGGACCGTCTCGGGGTCGTCAGGCCAGTCGGGCGCCAAGGCCGCATAGCCGTGGTCCTCGAAGACCTGGGCCCACCTCTGCCAGCTGCTCGGCAGTAGCCAGAGCCCGTGGATGAACACCACCGGCGTCCGGTTGGAAGCATTCGCCTGGGCCAGCTGGCGGGATTCTTGTTTGGTGAGCGCGGTCATGGGTCTACCTCCAGACTGCGGACGAGATGAACGCGCAGGCTTGCGCGATCGCGGCCTCGGCGGCGTTGGTGGTGCGGAGCGTGTCGAGCATGACGAAGTCGTGGATCATGCCCGCATAGCGAGCTGCGGTCACAGGGACGCCGGCGGCGCGGAGCTGGTCGCCGTAGGCCTCTCCTTCGTCGCGCAGCACGTCGGCCTCGCCGTTGATGATGAGCGCGGGCGGCAGGTCTGCCAAGTCGTCCAGTGTCGCTTTCAGCGGGGCGACCGTGATCGCATCGCGCTGGGCGGGATCGGGAGCGTATTGGTCCCAGAACCACATCATGTTGTCTCGCCGCAGGAAATAGCCTTCCTGGAACTGCAGGTACGAGCCGGTGTCGAAGTTGGCGTTCGTGACCGGGTAGAAGAGTACCTGGGCTGCGAAGTTGACGCCGCCGCGTTGTTTCGCGAGCAGGGTGAGGGCGGCGGCCATGTTCCCGCCGCACGAGTCGCCACCAATCACGATCGAGGAAGGGTCGAGGTTGTGGTCGGACCCCTGAGTGCGGATCCACTCGGCTACTGCCCAGCACTGTTCGAGCGCGGTCGGGTACTTCACTTCCGGGGACCGGTCGTAGTGCGGCAGGACCACTGCGACGTTGGCTCCCACGGCGAGGTCGCGAGCCAACCGTTCGTGGGTGTCCGGGCTTCCCAGCACCCACCCGGCCCCATGGGTGTAGAGCAGCACGGGCAGCGGCCCGGCGGAGTTTGGTGGTCTGACGATGCGGATCTTCACGGTTCCGGTCTGGCCAGTGTCGACGGTGAGGTCGATGATGTCGGCATCGAGTTTGAGGTCGTTGCCGGACTGCAGATCTTCGAGGCCCTTGCGTGAGACGTCGGCTGGTAGCTCGAAAGTGAAGGGCGGGCCGGCTGTTGCCTCAGCGAAGGCCTGCGCTGCAGGCTCGAGGACAGGGGTCTTCTGGTCGGTCATCTGGGGCCTCCTAGCCGCAGTGGTGGCTCGACGGATGGTGGACGTGTCGACGGTAGGAGGACCGGCGTGCGCTTCGCGTACGTCGAGTGACGTATTCAGCGACGCAACTGTGGGTCGGTGAACTGGTCTGCGAGCACGCGATGGAGCTCTGCCCTCGTGCTGATCCCGACCTTGGGATAGATGCGGTACAGGTGCGTGCTGACGGTCCTGGGCGAGATGAACAGCTGAGCGGCAATCTCACGGTTGGTGCGCCCCTGGGCTGCCATCATCGCGATCTGTAGCTCTTGAGGACTGAGGTTGGCCGAGGCGTCCTCGACTCGTTGGACGGTCTCGCCGGATGCCCGCAGCTCGTGCCATGCCCACTCGGCCCACCGTCGGGCGCCCAGTGCTTCGAAGCCTTCAGCCGCCGCCCGCAAGTGGGGACGCGATTCTCGCCGTTGGCGCCGGTGACGCAGGGCGGTTCCGTAGGCGAGTTGCAGTCGAGCACGGTCGAATGGCCAACCGGACAGGTCGGCTTCCAAGACAACACGCAGCGTCTCGCCGCCGTCATCCGCTTGGGCGAGGAGCGCCTCGGCGTATCGGACTGACATCAGCAGGGACGGAGACCTGGTGGTCGCTGCGACGGGCGCCAAGTCGGCCAGGATGGGCTCGAGGCGTGCCAGCTGACCGCTCTTGGAAGCGGCTTCCGCAAGGTGGGAGAGCATTGCCAGTTTTTGCGATGGATGGCACGCGACGCCGGGTTGGAATGACCTCAGCAGCTGGTCGAACGCGTCATCCGGGCGCCCAGCAGCCAAGGCGGAGAGCCCGCGAGCCAGCTGCAGCATGGGCAGCAGTGCGTCGCGACCGGCTGAGGGGAGTACGGATTCCAAACCTGCCACGACCCCGTCCGCTGCCGCGGTCTCGCCCCGGAGAGCCAGTGCGGCCGCACGCGACAGATCAGCCACCAAGGCGTAGCTCAGGTATCCGGTCTCCTCGCCGAGCGCACGTGCTTCGCTCGAGGCGGTCAGGGCGACCCGGGCATCGCCCATGAGCACGGCGGCCCAAGCCTGACCTGCCAGTACGCGCGTGAGAGTGCCCAGCCGTCCCCGGCGTCGCATGCCCGCGACCGCTTCAGCGTGTAGGACGTTGGAGAGGGCGACGGCGCCGAGGCAGGTGGCGGTGCTGGCCAGCAGGTGGAGGCGCTCCGGGTTCGCCTCGCCGGCACCGGCCAGTTCCGTCAACCGGTCGAGGGCCCACGACCCGTGTTCGAGTGGTGCGACCACGCTAATGACGTAGACGGCACGGGCGTCGGTCAAGGACTCGTCCAGGGTTTGCGCCATCGCAACGATCAGGTCCCGTGTCTCAGGGTCGGCACTTGACCACCAGGCTCGAATGCTCATGACGACGAGCGAATCCAGTGCAAGTCCTAGATCTCCCGCATTGCGCATCTGGTCGACGACGTCGAGGAGAGTCCGAAGCTGTATCGAGCCGGACCAGGGCGCCTGGAGATAGGTCTGCTGCAACCAGGCCAGGCGCGCTCGAGCGGACATGGTCAGTCGCGCTTGACTGGCCTTGTTCACCAGCCGCTCGACTGTTGCAACGTCACCGATCTCGGCTGCGGACAGGGCCGCCCACAGCAGACGGCTCGCCGCGGAAGACTCATCAATCGTCAGCTGAGCAGAGCGTTCCAGCGTCGTGACGACAGCCGTGAGCGCTCCACGGCGACGGGCGCGACGTGCCGCCGAGGCCAGTGCCCGCGCCAGCTCGTCATCCTTGCCGACAGCGGCTGCTGCCTGGTGAGCGACGCTCCGGTCCGGGTCATCTCGGAGGAGGTCCGCGAATGCCAAGTGCGCACGACGATGGTCTGCCAGGCTCGTGATCTGTCGCATCGCCGACCCGACCAGCGGGTGACGGAATCGAAGCTCGAATCTGTCATCGACCGAAACGAGGCGGGCGGACACCGCGGGCTCGAGATCTTCGAGCGTGACCTCTCCTTCAAAGGCGAGCGCTGTGGCATCCAGTGTTTCCTGGAGACTGTGGCCGTCGTTGAACGCGGCCATCATCAGCAGTGACCCAGTGGCGTCCGGCAGTTCCGACACCAGACCGGCGTAGGTCTGGACAAGGCGCGCCGGAAGAGGGACGGAGGCTTCCAACATGACCGAATCGCCATGCCGCTTGACCTCATCGGACAGCTCCAGCAAGCCGAGCGGATTGCCTCCCGCCTCGGCCAAGATCAGGTCGCGAATGCTCGGGCGAAGCCCTGGCGCTACATGATGAAGCAGCGCGACGGCCGCTTCATCGGGCAGCGGCTCGACCCGTACCGTCGGGAGCAGGCTCCCCCGGAGACGATCTTCGGCCTCTGGGCCATCGCGCATCGCGAAGACCAACCCAATCTCGTCGAAGCTGACGCGGCGCCCAACGAAGGAGAGAATGCGCCAGCTCTCTTCGTCCACCCAGCTGGCATCGTCGACGACCACGAGCAGGCGTCTCTCTGCCGCACACGCAGCCAGCAACTCCAGTACCGCGTAGGCCACGCTGAAAGGTCGATCGGCGGGCGCGTCCTCGCCAGTGAGCGCAGCACGGATGACCTCACGGGTCTCCTGATCGTGGTCCGTCAAGCGGCGGCCGCCCAGAAGAGGGAGGGTCAAGTGCGAGAGGGCCGCGAAGGGCTGCTGCATCTGCAACGAGACCCCGGCCGTGGTCAGAACGCGAACATCAGAGCGCCGAGCGTTTGAGATCGCTGCGTCCAGGAGGGCCGACTTTCCAACCCCTGCCTCGCCGCGCAGCACCAGCGCCCCACCCGCACCGGGTCGCCCAAGCAGTGCGTTGATGACGTCGAGTTCGCTCGCTCGAGCAAAGAGGGCCACGCCACCTCCCGGGGAACTACCACCAAATCGCCCGGTGGTCCCCGGATTCCGCCAAGCATCGAGTGTTGTACTGCGGATAACAGCACGAGCCGACGCCGACTGGCAAGCCTCGCTGCGTGTCTTCGCCCTCGTAGCCGTCCGGAGGTGTCGAAGACGTGTGGCCCGCCGCCGATGGCGCAGCCGAGGGTGCAGAGCTCAGCCGCACTTCGACGTGATGTAGGCGGTGATCTTCTGACTGTCGGTGGACAGCTTCGCAGACAGGTCCGCGAGCTGAGCCTGGTTCTCCGGATTCGGGTTCTCGAGGAGCTGGGCGGCGTCCCGGAAGGCAGCAGCCATGTCGGTGAGCGCGGCCTTGATGTCGTCCGGGGCGCCCTCCTTGAGCGCGTTCAGCTCGGTGACCAGGTCGTCGATCGCACCAGCGCCGCCGGTGCCGTCGTAGAGCGCCGCCTGAGCGTCGGTGATCTTCTTGGCGGCGTCCGCGAACTGTGGGCAGTCGATGGTGACCTCGGTGAACACAACGTCCGACGGGCTCGGGTCGGGGTCGGACTTGGAGTCGTCGGAGCAGGCAGCCAGTGACAGCGCGAGCGCCACTGCGAGAATCCCCATGCGAACGCGCACTTGTACTCCTAATACTCCACGCAGGTGGGTTTATGTTACTGGCATGCGTAGGGTTTCCGCGCTGCTTGCCGTGCTCTCGTTGGCGGTCACTGGCTGCACGTTCAGCTCGGTGGATCCGGACGCGCCGATCCGGATCTCCGGCCGGGCGCTGGACGCCTCTGGAAGGCCACTGTCGGGTGCGCACGTGCTGCTGTTCAAGCAGGCCGACCTCGGCGAAGTCCTGCTCGGCACCGTGCTCGCCATCGGAACGTTGTCGACCGTCTGCCTGCTCCGCGACCCGCCGGCCCTCTGCGACAAGGCCAGCATCGCCACGGCGGATGCCGACGGCCGCTACGAGTTCGAGCTGAAGGGCTCCGACACCCAGGGCACGTTGGGGACCGAAGCAACCCTGAACGCCGTCTTCTCCGGTCCGCCCGCTCAGGGCAGCACCACGATCAGCTTCACCGCGAAGGACACCGAGATCACCCTGCCGGACGCCAGGCTGTGGAGGTCCCGAGCCAGCGTGTCCGGCCAGATCGGGTTGTCGTGGTCGCCCCTGCCCCGCGCCGCCGGCCGCGACCCGGCGTACACGGCGGAGCTGTTCGAGGCCCACGGCCAGTCGGCGTTCTGGTCCCAGCCCGCGTCCGGCAACGCGGCCTCGATCGACCCCCGCATCCTCGAGGACCAGTCGGGCGCGGTCGCGGTGAGCGCCGGCACCGACCTGGCGGGCGGCAGCGGCACGGGTGACGTCCGGGCCAGCTATCTGTCCACCAGGCTGCCGGTCGACGGGACCGCCAGCAGACCGCCGTCGCGCGGCCGTCCGTGCGCTGCGGTGACGGGAACGGCTCGCCCGGTCACCCGCACCATGTCCGCCTGTGCCGCCACTGACGGAGACCTGTTGACCCCTGCACAGCTCAGCGGCAAGGGCGCCGCCGTGGTCACGGGCGTGGTGATCGACCTCGGCGGGTCTCGTCCTGTCGATCTCGTCGTGGCACGTGGCGTCAGCGGTCAGCTGATCGTCGAGGTGTCGGAGGACGGCTCGACGTACCGCACCGTCGCGACCGGCTCCGGGCCGACCCTGGCTCTCAGGCCAGCCGGTCGACCGAACGCACGCTTCGTACGCCTCCGGTCGCCGGCTGGCCTCGATGAGAGCCTGCTCTCCGAGCTTTCGGTCTGGTAGTCCTTCCCCTAGAAGGGCGTGCAGTCGAACGGATCGGCCAGCGGCACGTCACACAGCAGCCTGCCGCTCAGATCGTGCCCGTACGGGCTGGTGAAGTACGCCACCACGTCTATGACGAAGTCGGGCAGCGAGAGGCCGAGCACGTTCGGGTTGGGCGTGATCAGCCAAGCCGGCGGGTTGCCGTCCGACGGCGGTTGCCCGACCGTGAACGACGGCCCGCTGGTGGTCCTCTCCGCGTGCGGCCGCATCAGCAGCTGCGCGTCGATGGTGCAGCACAGGATGTCCACGAGGTTCTGCGAGAACGCCACGTCCAGCTTGTTGGACGCCAGCCTGAACGAGGAGATCACGTTCTCGAAGTTGATCGAATCCGGCCCGATGTTGAACACCGTGAAGTTGATGTTCGGGAACGGATCGGGGAGGCTCGCGACCAGCTTGAGCGTGTCCTGAATCGTGGCCACCGTCTTGGTGTCCTCGCCGAGGGTGAACGAGGAGTAGTCACCCTTGAGGCCGGTCGTGACGCCCAGATCCAGCTGGAGTGTCGACGCGTTCTCGAACCCGAGCGTCAACTGCTTGACGTCGATGTTGATGTCCAGCGAGCCGGTGTTGTGGATGAACCCACCCACCAGATCGAAGCCGAGATCGACGTTGATCTGCACCGAGCCTGCGGCGGTGAGCAGGAACTTCTCGGTCGCCGGTGTGGAGGCGATGTTGACGGTCCGGCCGTTCAGGGCGCCGGTCACGGTCTTCCCGAGGTTGGTCACCTTGAGCTGCGCTGCCGCCTTGACGTCCAGCGGGTCCGCGATCTCCGCGGTCACGGCTGCCTCGATGTCGAGGCCGGCTGCGTCGGCTGTGAACGTGAAGTCCGGCGCCGAGACGTTCGTCGTGCCATCGGTCCCGGTGGCTCGACCGAGCAGCAGATGGACCCACTTCGGCACGTCGTCCAGCTTCACCGAAGCGGCGAAGTCGGCAGCACCGACCTTCTTGTAGGAGGCCGTGATCTCGGAGATGCCACTGTCCATGTCGACGTTGACGCTCTTCTGGGCAGGACCGAACGAGGCGTTGACCGCGACCGTCTTCGGGATCGAGCTGATCACGAGCTTCGCGTCATCGGTATTGCCGTACGTCGCCTCGGCCGTGAGCGAGCCGAGTGCCTGGTTCGCCGTGTAGTTGAGGCTGAGAGTGTGCGTGTCGCCGGACGTCGAGCTCAGGAACGGCCCGAAGGTGAAGTCGACCGGGGTAGCCGTCGGCACGACCTGCTGCACCTGGAGCGACAGGTCGGGCGCAAGCTCCGTGAGGATGACGTCCACGACCAGCGTGTCATTGGTCGGGTGGTACCCGCTCACCGTGTAGGTGCCCGCGGGTGAGTTCAGGTCCAGGCCGGTCGGCAGACCGGTCAGGCGAAGCTTGGCCCTGACCGCAATGTTGCCGCCGGCGGCACCGTCACGCACCGACACACCGTGTACGTCGTTCGGCTCGGGGGTGGCGGCCAGGGCCGCCGCCGTGCCGGCCGCGACCGACATGGTCAGGTCCGGGTTGGTGTTGCCCGAGTAGGTGATCCGACCCCCGTCGCTGCGCAGGGTGAGCGCAGACGGCAGATGATTGAACTCGCCGCTGGCCAGCAGCTTGGTGGCGGTCAGGGTGACGTCGGCGGCGAACTTGAAGTTGCCCTGGTTGCCCATGTTCAGCGCTGCCTCGAAGCCGCCACCGTTGGCACCGGTCAGCTTGCTGAAGCCGGCCTTGGTGAGGTTGCTGATCTTCAGGCTGGCGTCGAGGTTGCCGGACGGCTGGTCGAAGAACGCGCTGAGGTGGTCACCGGTCAGCACGTGGTACGTGCCGTGGTTGGTGACCTGCGCCGCGATCGACCCGATCCCATCGGGCGCCTGGAAGAGCACGTTGCCGTCGAGCCACGTCGCATCCCAGTGGCTCGGGATGCCGGTGATGGTCAGCCCGGCGTCGAAGGCACGCGTGCCACCGAGGGTCGCTGGAGTCAGGTGTGCCTGCGCCGAGATGCTCGTGGTCTCCCCGGACGCATCCCAGTTAAGCCTGGAGTTCGCGCCGTCGAAGAGCACGTCGATGCT
Source organism: Nocardioides sp. (assembly GCA_025965125.1). Taxonomy (GTDB): domain Bacteria; phylum Actinomycetota; class Actinomycetes; order Propionibacteriales; family Nocardioidaceae; genus Nocardioides. The sequence goes on along the minus strand of JAOPXM010000187.1, from coordinate 75,819 downwards.
GTTGGGCCCACCGTCGACGCTGCCCGGCACACCGTGGACGTCGACGGCGAGGGCGTCACCGCTCGTCGTGTGCAGGTCGGTGAAGATCTGGTCGATCGGCGAGCTCGCGCGGTACGACACGAGGTTGTCGACCTGGTCGATGTTGATCTGGGCGGGCACCTTGTCGATGAAGCCCGTCAGCGTCAGGTTCGGCGTCGTGAGGTACGCCCGCAGCAGGCGCGGCGACGTGTTCCGGATCTCGGCGTGGAGCTCCTGGTCGCTCGTGTCGACGCTCAGCAGCTTCAGACCTGTGTACTGGAGCTCGGCGTGCGTGTCGCTCAGCGTGTCGAGGTAGATGTGATCGTCGCTCGTGGGCGGGCTGGCGAAGACGCCGTCCTCGGCGTACTGGAAGAGCACCTGCCCCAGGTACGACGATCCCGCGGGATCGCTCGCCGAAGTGCGCGCGTCGAACACCATCGGATCGATGCCGCCGATGGTCATGTGCTGCGGCAGGTCGCTGATCAGACCGTGGATCGCGAGTCCACCCGGCTCCTCCTGATAGGTGGCTTCGATGGACCCGAGGCGCGAGTCGGCGTCGTAGGTGACCGCCGGCACCGGGCCGGACGTGTTGAACGTCAGCCCGATGTTCTTCGGCAGGTCGGTGAGCTTGACCGTGGCGAACGTGTCCGTGTCGCGCAGGGTGAACGCCGCTTCCAGGAGCGGGATCACGCTCGTGGCCGCGTAGTCGGCTGTCCCGTCCGTCGGGCTCAGCGTCACCGCCATGTGCGTCGGGAGCTGGGACACGTGGGCCGTGGCCAGCACGTTCGGGTCGTCCAGGTCGGCGATGGCGTCGAACGACTGACCACCCGGGTTCAGGCCGAGCTCGACAGTCGTGTTCTCCGACCCGTCGAAGTGTGCGGACTCGAACCCGGTCAGCCGGAAGTCGAGGCCCAGCGTGTTCCCGACCTTGTGGACGGTCGCGTGGTCACCCGGCAGCGGCAGCAGAGTGCCGTCGTTGCGGGTCAGTGCCGCCTCGATCAGGTCGATGCCGCCCGGGGCAGAGAGGTCGTACACACCAGTGCTCTTGGTCTGCGTGAACGCCAGGTGCGTCGGGATGCCGGTGGCCTTGGCGACGAGGTTGGTCTTGTCGCCGGCTTCGCTCAGGTCGAACATCGAGAGCTCGACGTCCTGCAGCTCGCTGTCGGCGTCGTAGGTGATCGCCTGCTGGTCCGGGGTCGTCAGGTTGGTGACGTGGACCGCCTTCGGGATCTGATGCGCCTTCGCAGTGATCTGCTGCTGGAGCACGTTGTCGACCAGGGTCCTGGTGGAGAACGAGACCTCCGGGATCTTGGCCGAGGCCGTGTACGTGATGTCCTGCGCACCCTTGAGGTTGACGTGGACGTTCGTCGGCACGCCGTGGACGTCGTAGATGCTCTCCGTGAACGAGCCCAGGTGGTTGACGTCCGGGGTCGCGGTGTCGGTTGCCCGCACGTGGTCGATCGGAGCACTACCCGTGTAGTCGATGGTCTGCGTCTCGCCGTTGCGGACCAGGTCCACGGTCACCGAGGTGGGCAGCTTGTCGACCTCAGCCGTGAACACACGGTCACTCTTCGGCGTCGTCGTCGTGCTCTTCTGGTCGATGAGCGCGTTCACCTTGGTCGGCGTCGAGGAGCCCACCGTGAAGATGTCCTGGTCACGGGCGGCCGTGTGGATGAGGCGGGCGTCCACCGTGAGCGAGTCCGGCACCGGGCTCATCTGCACGGACCCCACCATCGGATCCTCTTCGGACGGAAGCACGCCTGCGGACCCACCGACCAGTGACTTGATGGCGAACGTCAGTGACTGGGCCGTGCCGGGCGTGTAGCTCTGCACGTCGGCGGTGACGTGCACGTCACCCTGCAGAGCTGCCAGGACGTTGTGCAGCTTGAACGTCGCGGCCGTCCGGTTGGCAAGCGTGTCCGCACGCCCGTCGAAGCCGAACTGGATCCGCTTCTTGACCGCCGGGGGGTCGTAGACGGCGAAGACGTGCGCCTTGAGCTTCCCCTGACCCGGGGAGAGCCGGGTCACCATGAACTTGGCCCCGACCGCGCCCCCACCGATCAGCGGCGACAGCCAGCCGGTGACGTCAGGGAAGTTGTCGCCGTTCACGTCGGCCGGGATCGGGACGCCGACGGGCAGCGAGATGCTGCACTTCAGCGGCATCGTCGGCGACTCGGCGCAGATCTTGTAGAAGGCCGAGGCAAGGATGTTCAGGCCGGGCAGCGTGAACAGCTGGCCCTGGATCTGGCTGATCAGCTGCAGCAGGCTGTTGATGGCGTTGAGCAGGATCTGGATCGGTTGGATGGCCAGCAGGCTTTGCGGGTTGAAGGCGGTCGGCTTCGGACCCAGGGCCCGCGGGGCGACCGGCTCCGAGCTCGCCGGGACGATCGCCGGCGCGCCGGACAGCGTCTCCAGCTCTTGCGAGGTCGATGCTTCGGAACTGTCCGTGGTCGTCGTACTGGGCGCCGTGGCGTCCGACTCGGGCTGGTCGTCGGAGGTCAGGCTGGGTTCGTCGACGAGGTCCTGGGTCATGTTGTCGAGGGCTGCACTCGTCATGTCCTGGTGCACGGGCAGCTGGTTGGCATCCTCCGGGGGAGGCATCTCCGTGAGCTGGTCGCGCAGCTCCGCGATCTGCTTCTTGCCGAAGATGATCATGTTGAGACCGGTGAGGTATGCGTTGAGCTTCGCCACGCCCGGCGTCTCGCCCGCGACGGCCAGCATGTCGTCGAGCAGGCAGGACAGCAGCCAGACCTGGGTGTCGGCATCCATCGCGTGGAAGCCCTCGGCCCGGATGTCGGCAGGCACGGAGTCGCGGTTGGCGTACTGCTGGAGCCAGGCGTGGTCCGCGACCCGAGGCGACCACAGGTCGACGAAGCGGTCGCGATTCTCCGGGGTCGCATCAGGCTTGTCCGGCGCGCTGGCGCAGGACGACAGGGCGCCGTGCTGTTCGGGGGCCGGTACGGCGAACGCGGCCGCCGGACTGAGGAAGGCCGCGATTCCAGTGCTCAACACGGCGACGACAACAACGAGATTCTTCATGCGCATCGAAACGCACCTGCCCCATGCAAGTCGAGATGCTTCGCCAGCCGGCGAGCCGAGATTCCGCACTCTTTACCTGGGAGTAGCCGTTCGCAAGACCCGTCTAGACTATTGACACGTCGACCCGGAAGGCCCCGTTCCGTCGCGTCAGCCGCGGTCTCGGCCGCACCTCAACCCGACACTCCGAGCGGGGACAGCGCTCGGACATGCAGGAACGCCCCCACCGGTTTCGGTGGGGGCGTTCTTGTTCTGCAGGTGCTGAGGTCAGCGGACGGTGATGTGCACCGACTTCGACCTGTACGAACCGTTCTCGGTCCGCACGACAGCGACGAACGTCTGCCTGGTGCCCGGCTTGAACTCGTGCTCCATGACCCGGTTGAGTCGGCCGAGGCCGTTCAGGCTTCCCTGGAACATCAACGTGCGTCCCGAGGCCTTCGTCTGGAACACCTTCACCCCGTCACCGGGAGCATCCGGCAGGGTGTTGACCCGGAAGCCGACGTGGTCGCCCCGGGCGTTGCGCAGCGCAAGGCCGACACGGGTGTCGTCGTTGAGGATCGTGCCGGTGGCCGTGGAGTCGTTCAGCGTCCCGTAGCCGGGCGAGCTCAACGTCACGGTCAGCTTCTCGTTGCCCTCGCGGACCTTGTCCGAAAGGACCGGGACATTGATCTGACCCGTGGTGTCGCCTGCCTCGATGGTCAAGGTGCCGGAGGTCGCCTCGTAGTCCTCACCGGCGACCGCGGTGTCGTCCGACGTGGCGTAGTCCACGGCGACGTCCGCACCCGCTGGGCCACTCAGGGTCACCGGGAAGGTCAGAGTCGCGCCGTGGTTGCCCTCGGAAACCGCGGCGTCACCGATCGACACCGACGGAGCGGCCGGTTCGAGGTCGAACAGCTCGGCCGAGTTCACGCTGCCACTGGCCGCATCGACCTTGCCGATCTTGATGGCGTCGACGAAGTACTCACCGTTGAGCTGGGTGGCCGTGTTGCCACCGCCGACGAGGAACGCGACGCCGCCGGTGGGCTGGCCTGCGCCGACGTCCGCGTTCTCCACGATCGTGGCGTCCGGGTGGGCGACGACGTACTGGGCAAGGGTGATGCTGTCGAGCGGGCCCGGGTCGCCGTTGACGCCCCAGACGCCGTCGGCGGCGTGCCAGCTCTGCCACGTGCTCTGCTGCACGACGCCGTTGTTCCCCGGGTAGTAGAACAACGAGTCGTCGGTGGCGCCGTCCCCGTCGTTGTCGACGGAGAGCCGCGCGTACGCCGGCTGCTGCGGGGTTGCATTGCCCGCGTTGGCTCGCTGGAACGTGGAGAAGTCCATCGTCCGCAGGTCACGGAGCAGGGTGCCGTCGTAGTTGGTGGTGCGGAACAGCTCAACCCGGGCGGGGTTGGTCTCGTTGCTCAGGGCGAACCGCAGGCTGCCCGCGCCGAGCGGCGCGCCGGCGGGGCCGTTGACGAACGTCTGGTTCGACGACAGGTAGTTCACGTCGTCGTAGGCCTGGTGGGCCCAGCCGTGCAGGTGGTCTGCGTCGACGGTCAGGTTGGTGGTGCCACCGCTGGTCTCGGCATCGCTGCCCAGGTCGTACAGGGTGTCCGCGTCGGACTCGCCCACGATGACGCGGTCCACGAAGTACTCGCCACGGGTCTGCGGGTCGTTTGCGCCACCGAGCGATCCGCCGACGATCAGCGAGACCGCTCCGGCGTCGTGCTCCGCGTCGAACGGCACGTTCACGAGCTTGGCGTCGGGGTGGGCGGCCGCGTACGCCGCGAGGGTCGTCGTGCCACCGCCGTCGCCGTTCACGTCGATGGCGCCGTTGGTGACGTCCCAGTTCTGCCACACGCCGTTCGCGATGGCCCCGTTGTTGGCCGGGAAGAAGAACAGGCTGGCGTCGATGCTGTCCGTGCCGTCGTCCACGGTGTCCACGCTGAGGCGCAGGTACGCCGGCTGCCGATCGGCGCCGCCCACGGTCGAGCGGGCCAGCGTCGAGTACTCGAGGCGCGTGAGGTCGGACAACGCGAGACCGTCGTACGCATCGGTGCGGTAGAGCTCGGTCTGGGCCGATGACTGACCGATGTTGATCTGGTGGCTGCCAGTGCCGAACGGCGCGCGCTGCGGACCCGCGACGTCGCCCTGCTCGGGGTCGAGGTAGCCGCCGGTGTCGAAGTTCTCGTAGGCCTGCTCGTACCAAGCGGCGTTGTCGGCGATGACGTTGTCGGTGTCGGGATCGCCGGCGGCGACCGCACCCGTGGCGCCAACGCCAGCGATGATCATTGACCCGGCGGCGAGCATGCCGACGCGGCCCTTACGGATTGTGAACAAGTGATTTCCCCTGTGATGAATGCACGTCAGAACTCGGCGGTGACGGATGACGCGCAAACCCGAGACCCTCCCATCGCGCGATCGAGGATCGGACGCGACAACCTGACAGTCGCATGCTTTTTCGCGATGTGTGGGGCGTTCGGCCACTTGTTCACCCGTTCGGCTATGCCGGGGCATCCCCGTGCGCTGCGAGCTCGTGGTCGAGAGCTTCCAGCAGCCCCGGTCGGCCTGACCCGACCAGCGAGCAGTCAGGCGGTGCGCTCGCGCGGCACGTCGAGATGGGGTACGCCGCCCAGCCCCAGCCGATAGCGGACATGGTCGGCGTACCGACCCAGCGTCTGCCAGAGAGTCTGGTGTGCCGACCAGGGCAGCGGCTCGTCGCCGACGTACCAGCTCTCGCCGAAGGCGATCCACACCGGCACCCACTCGGCCGCTTCGTCCCAGGCTCCTCGGCGCGACACCAGCATCCGCCGGCGGATCTGGAAGGCGGCCCGAGGACCGTCCTCGCAGATCGGCGCGGTGGCCACCGGCCAGAGACGGAGGTCGAGGACCATGAGGTCCATCTCGAGCTCGCGCAGCACCACCGGGTCGACGAGTACGGTCGCCACGTTCTCGTGGGGGGCGCGTTTCACCCGGGCACCGTCCCGGTCCGAGGCCACTCCCGTCAACCCCCGGAGGGTCCTGAACTCGAGGGTCACCGTCGCGAGAGAACCCGGCTCCTCCTGCGTACGAGCACCTCCAGGACGATCACGACAACGACCATGACCGGGATCGCTGCCGCGGCGCAGACCATGCCTGCCAGGCCTCCCAGGTCGCACTCGCCAGTGAAGTCGGGACCGCTGCACTCCGTGGCCCCGTAGAACGTGTCCCCCAGGAAGAACGCTCGAAGAACGACGAACAGCGACGCCGCGAGGTAGGCGAGAGCGCGGGCCGGCCCGGTCATGATGGGCCTCGTCCTGACACCCTCGGAACCCGAGTGGGCGCCGGCGGGGCGCGTCATGAGCACGAGCGCGGTGATCCCGAGCACGACCTGGAGGACGAACGGGTAGCCCTCGATGTCCGCCGCCCGGACGAGCCGACGCACGGCGTGCACGTGTGATGCCCAGACCAGGAACACGTCCAGCGCGAGCATCGCGATCCCGAGCCGGCGTCGCACGGTCGGGTCGGGCCAGGCGACCACCACACTCGCCACCGCCGCCAGAGCGGCCAGGCAGCCGAGCACCAGGACCGCCACGAGGCTGCCGAGGCCGGAGCCCTCGTCGAACCGGATGAGGTTGCCGGCGCACAGCAGCACGAGGCTCCCCGCGAAGAGTCCGAGCGCAGCAGGCCCGACTTCGGGCGGACGAGGAGGAACAGGCGAGGACATGCAGTCATGGCACCACGCCCCCGACAGCGGCAGATGAGTACGCCGCACCAGGTTGCTCGACCGTTCGACCGTCGCGGACCCGAACGGCAAGACACGTCCGGGCCATGCGCGCCTGGCCCGTCTGGGGCATGCGACCACGGGTGTCGAGGTGGAAACATCCGCAGCGGGGAACGGCTCGAGAGGCTGACCAGTGAGACGTTGGGTGGGGCTCGTGTCCCTGGGCGTGGCGGCAGCGTGGCTCCCGTTCGTCTCCCGCGCGGACGCCATGCCGGTCGATGCGCCGGTGCCGGTGGCGGTCGATCGCGGCGCCGTAAGGGCCCCGAGCGTCACCCTCAGGGTCGACGCCGCCGCCGGGCGACACCGGATCTCCAACGACATCTACGGGATCAACTTCGCGGACGAGGCACTCGCGAACTCGATCAACCTGCCCGTCGACCGCTGGGGCGGCGACTCGACCGAGAGCTACAACTGGCAGATCAACGGCGGCAACGAGGGCATCAACTACTACTTCCAGAACTTCCCCGACTGCTGGATCCCTGCGTTCGACTACTGCACGACCGGGCACAGCTACAGCGGAGCGCTGGCCCTCATCGAGAAGGACCGCAGGGTCGGGGCGAAGACACTGCTGAACCTGCCGGCGCTGGGTTGGGTCGCGAAGTCGGTGACCTACGACCAGGACCAGCTGTGCAGCTACCCCGCGAACGTCTTCGACCCGCAGGACGACCACGACACCTTCCACCCCGTGTGCGGCAACGGGCGACGAAACGGACAGTGGATCAGCAACCCCGTTGCCGACCCGAACCTGGCCGGCAAGCCGGTCGGGCCCGCGTTCTCGGCGGCCTGGATCAACGACCTCGTCGGGCGCTACGGGACGGCGAGCCAGGGCGGCGTACAGATCTACGAGCTCGGCAACGAGCCGGGGCTCTGGAACGAGACGCACCACGACTTCCACCCGAACCCGCTCAGCTTCGACGAGCTCTGGGCGAAGTCGAGTGCCCTGGCCCAGGCCGTGAAGGACGTCGACCCCACGGCCCAGGTCCTCGGACCGGCCGAGTGGGGCTGGCCCAACTACTTCTGCTCGACCGCCGACGTGCCCGACAACGGCTGTTTCCCCGAGTCGCCCGACCGGGCGGCACATGGCGGACTCGACATCTCGGCGTGGTACCTCCAGCAGTTCGCGCAGCACCAGCAGCAGACCGGGGTGCGGCTCCTGGACTACTTCGACCTGCACTACTACCCCCAGGCGCCAGGGGGAGGGAGCGGGTACAGCCCGGTCACCGACGTCACCCGACCGCTGTGGGACCGGACCTACAGGGACCCGTCCTGGATCGACCAGAAGATCTACCTCTTGCCGCGCATGCGTGACTGGGTCGGTGCCAACTACCCCGGGACCAAGCTGGCCGTGACCGAGTACAACATGGGCCTCGACGTCACCTCGAACAAACGCCTGCAGAACGTCATCCAGGCGGACACCCTCGGCATCTTCGGCCGAGAGGGCCTGGACCTCGCCACGTTCTGGTCGCAGGAGAGCTCACCGGTCCCCGAGGCCGCGTTCAAGATCTTCCGCAACTACGACGGCAAGCACCATGGCTTCGGCGACCGCGGCGTTTCCGCAACGAGCTCCGCGCAAGGCAAGCTGGCGGTGTACGCCGCGCGGCGTGGCACGTCCGGTCCGATGACGATCGTCGTCGTCAACAAGACCGGTGGCGACCTGCGCAGCAGACTGACCCTGTCGCACTTCGCCCACGCCAGGACGGCCAAGCCCTACCGCTACGCGGGCAGCGGCATCGACAAGCTCGGCACGGTCGGCGTGGGGTCGGGAGGCTTCACGCTGACCTACCCCAAGAGCTCCATCACGCTCGTGGAGCTGAAGCCTGCCTAGCGAACAGACCGGCTCAGGGCGTGAACACGACCTTGATCACGCCGTCCTGCTTGTTCTTGAACATCTCGTAGGCGTGCGGTGCCTCGGACAGTGGAAGCCGGTGGGTCGCGAAGCTCTCCGTGCCCAACGGGTCCTCGTCATCGAGCAGCAGCGGCAGGATCTCGTCGGTCCAACGCCGGACGTTGGCCTGTCCCATTCGCAGCTGGATCTGCTTGTCGAACATCTGCATCATCGGCATCGGGTCCCTGGCTCCGCCGTAGACACCCAGCAGGGACACCGTGCCGCCTCGACGTACCGCGTCGAGAGCCGAGTGCAGTGCGGCCAACCGGTCGAACCCCGCCTTCCTCATCAGCGGCTCGGCCACCTTGTCGGGCAGCAGCCCTACGGTCTTGATCAGCTTCTCGGCGATCGGGTTGCCGTGCGCCTCCATGCCGACGGCATCGATCACCGAGTCCGCGCCGCGACCCGAGGTGCGGTCGCGCACCTCGGCCGCGAGGTCGTCGACGGCATCGATGTCGATGGTGTCGGCGCCGAGTGCCCCGACACGCGCGAGTCGCTCCGGCACCCAGTCGGCGGTGATCACCCGATGCCCGGCGTTCAGTGCGATGCGGGTGGCCATGTCGCCGATCGGCCCGGCCCCGAGCACGAGCAATGTGCCGTCCTTCGGGACATCGGCGTACCGCACGCCCTGCCACGCGGTCGGGAGCACATCGGAGAGGAACACGAACCGGTCGTCGGGGGGCCCCTCCGGGACCTTCACCGGCAGGAAGTCAGCGAACTGCACGCGCAGGAGCTCCGCCTGCCCGCCGGGAACAGAGCCGTAGAGCTTGCTGAAGCCGAGCAGGCTGGCGCCCGTGCCCTGGTCGCGGTTCTGGGTCGTCTCGCACTGGCTGTGCAGGCCCTGGCCGCACATCCAGCAGGAGCCGCAGCTGATGTTGAACGGCACGACCACGCGGTCGCCCACGGCCAGGTCCGAGACCTCGCCACCGACCTCTTCGACGATGCCCATCGGCTCGTGGCCGATGATGTCCCCGGGCGTCATGAAGGGCGCTAGCGGTTCGTAGAGGTGGAGGTCGGAGCCGCACAGCCCCGTTGTCGTCACCCGAATGATCGCGTCCGTCGGGTCGATGATCCTCGGGTCCGGCACCTCCTCCACCCGGATGTCCTTCGGGCCCTGCCAGGTCACTGCCTTCATCGCTTGCTCCTGCCGTGGGGATGGGTTGCCGGTCACCGGGTCGGCAACCCGCTGGGACGCGGGTGCGTTACGAGCTGTGGCTGGCCTTGCCGCCCTTGCGGCCCGCCTTCTTCTTCTGCGCGGTGGTGCCGCCCTGGGAGCTGTCGCCGCCCTTGCCGCTGCTCTTGCCGCCGTGTTTGGAGGCCTCGGGGCTGTTCGCGATCTTGGCTGCCCGCTCCTTCGACATCCCCTTGTCCTTGAGCGCTTCGTACTGCTTCTCGTTCTTGACGTTCGACGACTTCCCGCCTGGCATGGATCCTCCTCAAGTGCTGAGTTCACGTCCCGGGCTCCCGTATCCCCTGGACGCGGGGCATTCGCTGCGGCTGAGAACCGACGGCTCGCTGCACAGCCCGTGTGCGACGGCCTGCGTGAGGCCCTCGTGCGACCGAGCCGTCGGCACCACCTCGGTGCCCGAACCGGCGCACCAAAAAACGCAACGTGCGGAAAGTTCGCCCATCCGGGTGAGGTCGCCGACCCGTCCGGAGGCCTCCGCGCACGTCTATCGGGTATGAACGAGGTCAGACCCCAGGAGGAACTGATGACAGAAGGACCCACTCCCGACGACACCGACAGCTACCACGGCTACAGCGTCGACGAGGAGAACCAGCCCCAGGACACCGAGGACAGCCAGACCGACCGGCGCGGCCTGTCCGAGCCGCTCGACGAGGGGTACTCGCCGCCCGAGAAGTGGTCGGTGGCCGAAGGCTTCGGCAACACACCGCTCGAGGAGGAGCTCGGCGAGACGCTCGACCAGCGGATAGCGCAGGAGGAGCCTGAGGCCGACCCCTACGACGTCGCAGCGGCCGAGGCGGACGACCCCGACAACGGGGTGTTCGACTCCGAGGTAGGCAACGTGCGCGCCGGGCGTCTCGTCGAGGACGACGACGTCCCGGGTCTCGAGCAGGACTTCCTCGCCGACGACGTCGGCATCGACGGGGCCGGAGCATCCGCCGAGGAAGCCGCGATGCATGTCATCGACGACGACGAAGAGTTCTGAGCAGGCCGTGCCGGTCGGCTGACGCACCCCGGACTCGCCCTAGGCTCGTGCGGTGCTCCCCCGCTTCGAGGTCGTCGGCCGGCGCCGCCCGATCGCCCTGGTCGCGGCAACCGCCACGCTCGTCGACGCTCGCGAGCCGGAAGCGTCGTACGCAACCCCGCACCCGGCGCCGTACGCCGGCGTCACGGCCGTGCCGGGCCCCGAAGCGGAACGCGTCGAGCTGGAGCTCGCGTCCGGGGAGGTGCGGCTCGTCGGGTGGTACGACGCCGCGTCCGGGCGACTGGGGCTGGAGGTCACGACCTCCGGTCGCACCACGAAGCACGCGAGTCGACGCCACGGGCGCGCAGCCACGAAGCTGCAGCAGCTCGGCCTGACGCTCACCGGGACCCACCTCACCGTGCTCGGCAGGGAGGCGGGCCGCTGGGTGGCGCGCGGACGCGTGGACCTGGCCGGCCGGTTCGACCCGAGGAACGAGGCCTGGCTGGCGGGTCTGCACAGCAGCCACCGAGGCGACGTGAGCCGCTTCTCGGCCGGCGGCTTCGGCCAGCTCGGGCTGCGAGACATCCGGTGGGTCACTCGCGCCGACGGCACCCCGTACCGGGACGGCGCCGCCCTGCTGCTCACCGCCACCAGCGCCGGACCCGGCTTCTTCGACACCGGGCACACCTCGGTCTGGGCGCTCGACCCGGCGAGCCTCACCCTCGAGCACCGCGCCGACCTGTTCTTCCGGCGTCCCGACCGGCCCGGCGTGTTCGGTGACCACGCCACCCACCTGGTGCGAGAGGGCGAGGAGTGGTTGGTCGCGACCAGCACCTGGGGCGACTTCGACGGCCGCCGCAAGGATGCCTCCGTGGCGGTGACCGTGGCGCGCTCGAGTGCCGACCTCCTGGCCGGTCGGCACGTGCTCGACACGGTGCATCTGGACCTGCCGACGACGGGACTCACCTCAGTGGGTGTCTGGGACCCGCACCTCGTGCGGACGCCCGAGGGTTGGCTGGTCGCCTACGTCAGCGCACAGCGTTTCTTCCAGTTCCACCCCGTGCTGGCCGAGGGTCCGTCGCTCGACCGGCTGACCCTCCGGGGAGCCGCCCCGGACCGGCTCGCCACCGAGGGCACCACCCTGCTCCGGCTGGACGAGGGCTGGCGGTTGCTGGCGAGCGATGGACCCGACGGGCGCTCGGGGCAGCGTCGCAGGTATCCCATCTTCGACCTCCACCTGACCGAGATCGGCGAGCTGGATGCGCCGTACCCCACGAACATCCCGTGGCCGAGCCTGGCCCGCCAGGGCGACGACTGGCTGATGGCGACGTTCGACGGGACGGCGTACGGCGGTGATGTGGTCGGCTACGGCAGCCACGGCGACGTGGTGCTGATGCGCGGGGTCAGTCCGTGACCACCAGCAACGGCCGAACGGTGTTGCGGGCCGCGTGGATGCGCGACTTCACGGTCCCGAGCGGGATGTCGAGAAACCTCGCGATCTCGGCGTAGTCAAGCTCCTGCACGTCGCGCAGGACCAGCGGCTCCACGAGCTCGGGGTGATCGGCACCCAGGACATCGAGGGCCTCGAGCAGGTCGAGCCGGCTGCCGGCGATCACGCTGGTCGTGCGCGGGTCCGGCATCGGGGGCAGCTCGGCGGTGAGCCGCTCCCCGGCGCGTCGCTTGAGCGTGCGGTACGTCGAGCGCGCGCTGTTCGACGCAACGGCGTGCAGCCACGTCGTGAACCTGCTCCGACCGCCGAACTGGTGGACCTTCGTGGCCACCAGGAGCAACGCGTCCTGGGTCGCCTCATCCGCGTCCTCGGGGTAGAGCAGCATCCGCCCGCAGATGCGCCGGACCCGGGGCTGGATCGCCGCGAGCAGCGTCTCCAGCGCGTCGCGGTCTCCCGCGGCCGCCCGAACCGCGAGCGCCTCGACGTCGGCCCCATCGGCGTCGCTGTGCCGGTCCCGGGACGAGTCCGTCGTCACGTGCACCTCCCGACTCATGCGCCCCCGGCCCGATCAGGTCCCTGCGGCACAATACCGAGCGTGTCCCTCCCGGAGCGTCTCGGACGCCTGCAGCGGGTGGACCGGCTGGGGGTGGGCGGGTTCGCCACCGTCTGGCTCTACCACGACGCCGAGCTGCGCTCCGACGTCGCCGTGAAGGCGCTCGCCGACAACTGGGCGCAGCGTCTCGACGTGCGCGAACGGTTCCTGGAGGAGGCGCGGATCCTGCGGCGCGCGGACTCCGACCACATCGTGCGGGTCTACGACGTCGGCGAGGCGGACGGGACGCCGTACTTCGTGATGACGTACGCCGACCTCGGCTCGCTGGCCGCGCTTCTCGAACCCGAGGAGCCGCTGCCGCACGGCCAGGTCATGGATCTCGTCGCCCAGGCGGGCGCCGGGTTGTCGGTGCTCCACGAGCACGGCGTGGTCCACCGCGACATCAAGCCCCAGAACCTGTTGCTGCGCAGCGGCGGCAGCGCCGGCGACCGGCTCCTGGTGGCCGACCTGGGCGTGGCCAAGGCGATGCTGCATGCGAGCGGGCTGACCCAGGTGGTGGGGACCCCGTCGTACATGGCACCCGAGCAGGCCACTGGTGGCGGCATCGACCGCCGCGCGGACGTGCACGCGCTGGGCGCGGTGGCCTACCAGATGCTCACCGGCCGACTGGCCCGCGACGTCAGCATCGGCGAGCTCGCGCACGCGTCCCTGCCGGCCGCACCGTCGTCGTTCGTCGACGTGTCGAGCGCCGTGGACGACGTCCTGCTGCGCGCCCTGCAGCCGGACCCCGAGCATCGCTGGAAGGACGTGGACTCGTTCGTGGCTGCCCTGCGTGCGGCGCTGCCGTCCGCACCCGTGCCCGCGCCCACCACGCTCACGCACTGGGAGACACCGGAAACCGTCGGCACGCTCACCCAGTCGCACGCCGAGCCGCGTCGGCCCCTGGTCCCGTTGCTGATGCTGTGCCTGCTGGTCTTCGCGGCGATGTTCGGGGCGGGGTACGCCATCACGACCATCCTGCGCTGAAATTGCCTCTACCCTCTTCGTAGCGGATCCGCGCCACCCCTGCGGACCGTGACGTCAGGTCACTCACCGTGTGACCGCACCACGAGAGAGCAGGCACCATCCATGTCTGGAACGCAGTCGTTCGACCGGTCCGCCGATGTCTTCGAGCTCGGCGCCGACCACGAACAGGTCGTCTTCGCCAACGATCCGGCGACCGGCCTCCGGGCGATCATCGCCCTGCACTCCACGGCGCTCGGCCCCGGACTGGGCGGCACCCGCTTCTACCCCTACGCCTCGACGGCGGACGCGCTGATCGACGTCCTCAACCTCTCGCGTGGGATGTCCTACAAGGCCGCGCTGGCCGGGCTCGACCTGGGTGGCGGCAAGGCCGTCATCATCGGTGACCCGGCCACGCTCAAGAACGAAGGGCTGCTGCGCGCCTACGGTCGCTTCGTGGAGTCCCTGGCCGGGCGCTACTACACGGCCTGCGACGTCGGCACCTACTCCGACGACATGGACGTCATCGCCCGCGAGTGCTCGTTCGTGACCGGGCGGTCGGTCTCGCACGGAGGCGCCGGTGACAGCTCGGTGCTCACGGCGTACGGCGTGTTCCAGGGCATGCGGGCGGCCGCCTCGATCGCCTGGGGACAGCCCACGCTTGCGGGACGGACCGTCGGGGTCGCCGGCGTCGGCAAGGTGGGTCACCACCTGGTGAGCCACCTCGTGGAAGACGGCGCGAGCGTGGTGGTGACCGATGTCAGCCCGGCGGCCGTGCAGCGGGTGCTCGACGAGCACCCCTCGGTCGGAGCGGTGTCCTCGACAGACGCTCTGGTCGCGTCGACCCTCGACGTCTATGCGCCGTGCGCGCTGGGTGGGGCCATCACCGACGAGGTCGTCGACGTGCTCGGCGCCCGGATCGTGTGCGGCGCGGCGAACAACCAGCTCGCCCACGCCGGAGTGGAGAAGGCGCTCGAGGAGCGCGGGATCCTTTACGCGCCTGACTACTGCGTCAACGCCGGCGGCCTCATCCAGGTCGCCGACGAGCTCGAAGGCTTCTCGTTCGAGCGCGCCCGGCAGCGGGCATCCGGCATCTTCGAGACCACCCGGCGCGTCTTCGAGCTGGCCGCGTCGGACGGCGTACCCCCCGCCATCGCGGCGGACCGGCTCGCCGAACGCCGGATGCGCGACGTGGGTCGCCTGCGGGGGATCTGGCTGAGCGACTGAGCGGTTGGTTTCACTGGTTAACCAGTGAAACTGTCGCCTCGCCTGGGTTATTTCCCGGGTAAAGCGAGGGTTTCACTGGTTAACCAGTGAAACCGACAGTGCCCGACGTCAGTCGCGAGAGGGGCCGGAGTAGTCCGACCACTTCTCGAGCACCTCGGGATCGACCTGCTCCTCCGGCGTGTCACTCTCGCCGTGGAGCTCGCTGGCCAAGGCCCCGAAGTCCGTCTCGTGAGTGCGGTACTTCAGGTCGCGGGCGACCTTCGTCTGCTTGGCTTTCGCTCGGCCGCGCCCCATAGGCTCAGCCCCCTCGCACACTCGGCCGGGGCAACGAGGCTCCCGGGCTGTCTCAAAGATTTCTCGTGGGCGCAACGCTACCTGTTGCCCGGCTGTTCCCGCACACCGAGTCCATGAATCGCCGTCCGCCCTCAGCGAAATCCGCCCGGGACGCGATGAAGATCACTCCGGGGGGCCGTCCGGTCACCAGCCGGGGTGCTGGCCGGTCAACCGGACCTTGCCTCCGTCTGCTCCGCCGGCCGACGCGTCGAGCCCGACCTCGCCGGCGACCCAGGCCCGGATCCCGAACCCGTCGAGGACGGCGATGGCGCGGTCTACGTCGTCGGGTGGCGTGAGGGCGACCATGCCCACCCCGCAGTTGAGTGTGGCCTCCAGGTCGGGCTGCGACACCGACCCGACCTGGCGCACCAGGTCGAAGATCGGCTGCGGCGACCAGGTGCCGCGGTCGATGTTGGCGGTCAGCTCGGCCGGCAGCACCCGCTCGAGGTTCGCCGCGAGCCCGCCGCCGGTTATGTGCGACATCGCGTGCGTATGCGTGGCGTCGGCCAGCGCGAGGCAGGCCTTCGCGTAGATCCGCGTCGGCGTCAGCAGCTCCTCGCCCAGCGCCTTGCCGAGCTCGGGGACGTTGCGCTCGAGGCCCCACTTCGCGGTGTTCAGCAAGACGTGCCGCACGAGGGAGTAGCCGTTGGAGTGCAACCCGCTCGCCGCCATCGCGATGACGACGTCGCCAGGCCGGACCCGCCCCGGGCCGAGCAGGCGGTCGGCCTCGACCACGCCGGTCGTGGCGCCCGCCACGTCGTACTCATCCGGCTCGAGCAGGCCGGGGTGCTCCGCGGTCTCGCCGCCGATGAGGGCACAGCCGGCCTCGACGCAGGCCTCGGCGATGCCCTTGACGATTGCGGCGATCCGTTCAGGTACGACGCGTCCGGTAGCGATGTAGTCGGTCATGAAGAGCGGCTCGGCCCCGCACACGACCAGGTCGTCGACGACCATGCCGACGAGGTCGAAGCCGATGGTGTCGTGGACGTCCATGGCCTGCGCGATCGCGACCTTGGTGCCGACCCCGTCGGTGGACGTCGCCAGCAGGGGTCGCGTGTACTTGGTGAGCGCGGAGGCGTCGAACAGCCCCGCAAAGCCACCCAGGCTGCCGATCACCTCGGGACGCCGAGCCTTCTCGGTCCAGACCTTCATCAGCTCGATCGCCTTGTCGGCGGCCTCGATGGAGACGCCGGCCTCGGCGTACGCGTTCTTCTCGGTCACGGCGCGAGCCTCACGGGTTGTTGAGGACAGGAAGTTCCTTGCCCAGGGTCGGGCTCTTGAGCGTCGCCTCGAGCAGGTGCTTGCCGAGCAGGCTCTCGTCGGGCAGGGGCACCGGGTACTCACCGGTAAAGCAGGCCTGGCAGAGCGTCTGGGGTGACTGCTTGGTTGCGTCGACCATCCCGTCGAGGGAGATGTAGCCGAGCGTGTCGGCCCCGACACTGGCCGCGATCTCCTCGGGGGTGAGCCCGTTGGCGATCAGCTCGGCCCGGGTGGCGAAGTCAATGCCGTAGAAGCACGGCCACTTCACGGGCGGACTGGAGATCCGCACGTGCACCTCGAGCGCACCTGCCTCGCGCAGCATCCGGACCTGGGCGCGCTGGGTGTTGCCGCGCACGATCGAGTCATCGACCACGACGATCCGCTTGCCACGGATCATGTGGTCCAGGGCATTGAGCTTGAGCCGGATGCCGAGCTGGCGGAGCGTCTGACTGGGCTGGATGAACGTGCGTCCGACGTAGGCGTTCTTGACGAAGCCCTGCCCGAACGGGATGCCGCTCTCCTCGGCGTACCCGGCGGCCGCCGGTGTGCCGGACTCCGGCACCGGGATCACCAGATCGGCCTCGACGGGGAACTCGCGGGCCAGCTGACGACCCATCTCCACGCGTGCCTCGTGCACGCTGCGGCCACTGATCGTGGCGTCGGGTCGGGCGAGGTAGACGTACTCGAAGACGCAGCCCTTGGGCTCGGCCTCGGCAAACCGGTGGGAGCGGAGGCCGTCCTCGTCGATGACGATCATCTCGCCGGGCTCCACCTCGCGTACGACGCTGGCGCCGATCGTGGCCAGGGCGGCGTCCTCGCTCGCCACGACCCAGCCACGGTCGAGGCGCCCCAGCACCAGTGGCCGGATGCCCTGGGGGTCGCGCGCGGCGTACAGCGTGTTCTCGTTCATCCAGACGAAGCAGAACGCGCCGCGCAGGAGCGGGAGGACCTCGAGCGCCCGCTGCTCGAGCGAGGTGTCGGGGTGGTGCGCCAGCAGCGCCGTGACGAGGCCGGTGTCGTTGGTCGACGCCTCCTGCGGGCGGGTGTGCAGGTCGAGCTGGTCCTCCGGGCCGGGGAGGTCCAGCACCATCTTCGCCAGCTCGTGGGTATTGATCAGGTTGCCGTTGTGGCCGAGCGCGATGGAGCCGTCGGCGGTGGGCTGGAACGTGGGCTGGGCGTTCTGCCAGGTGCTGGCGCCGGTGGTCGAGTAGCGCGAGTGGCCGATGGCGAGGTGACCCTTGAGCGAGGCCAGCGTCGTCTCGTCGAAGACCTGAGAGACCAGACCCATGTCCTTGTAGACCAGGATCTGGCGGCCGTTGCTGACCGCGATGCCGGCCGACTCCTGGCCCCGGTGCTGCAGGGCGTACAGGCCGAAGTAGGTGAGCTTGGCGACGTCCTCGCCGGGAGCCCAGACCCCGAAGACTCCGCAGGCGTCCTGAGGGCCCTGGTCCTGGGGGTCGAGAGCCATGGTGAGGCGGCCGTCGCCACCCCTGCGTGTGCTGCCGCTGCTACTGAGGTAGGGCACGCCACGAGTCTAGAGGCCGCACCCTTCCGAACCCGCACCGACGGGCGCTGTGAGCCTGCCGGTTGCGATACTCCGTGACGGAACTGTCGTTCCGGAGGCTCGCGAACAGCAGTTCCGTCACGGACTATCCGGGCGCTCACATGTGCCGGGCGCCCTGCTCGATCGCCTCCCGGATCCGGGTGTAGGTGCCGCAGCGGCAGATGTTGCGGATCGAGTCGAGGTCGGAGTCGCGGATCGAGCGGCCCTCCCGGCGTACCTTCCGGACCAGCGCGACCGCGGCCATGATCTGACCCGGCTGGCAGTAACCGCACTGCGGTACGTCGCGATCCAGCCAGGCCTCCTGCATGGGGTGCAGGTCCTTGCCGACGGTGTCGTTGAGGCCCTCGATCGTGGTGACGTGATCGTCCGCGGCGAGGTCGCCCACCCGCACCGAGCACGGGTTGAACGCCTTGCCGTTGATGTGCGACGTGCACGCCTTGCACACGTTGATGCCGCAGCCGTACTTCGGGCCGGTGACCCCGAGCAGGTCGCGGAGCACCCAGAGCACGCGGACGTCGTCGTGCACGTCGACCGTGGTGGGCTTGCCGTTGAGGATGAAGGTCTGCTTGGGCATCGCTGCTCCTCAGTAGGTGAGCTTGAGCCCGTTGGTGGGCGACTGCGGGATGGGCGGGACGAACGGCTTGACCTTGAACTCGAGCGGCTCGCGGTGGTTGATCGGGAAGTACGTCGGCATCGTCCCCGTCGCCCGTGCGTAGGCACACGCGACCGCGGCGAACGTCGCGGCCACGCCCGCTTCTCCGGCCCCGCCGGGCTGGGTGCTGTCGGACGGCATGACGATCACCTTCACCTCGGGCGGGGTGTTCCACTGGCGGGTGTAGAAGTAGTTGTCCCAGCTGGCCTCGAGGAAGTGGCCGTCGCGCAGGTGCATGCTCGAGGTCAGCGCCAGGGCGATGCCGTCGTTGATGCCGCCCTGCATCTGGGCCTCGAGCCCTCGGGGGTTGACCACCAGCCCCACGTCGATCGCATAGGTCACCTTGGTGACGCGCGGCCCTCCCACGCCATCGCGGATGTCCCGGTTGACCGTCTGCGGCCGGCAGTCGATCTCGACCAGACAGGCGCTCACGCCCCTGTACTCCTTGTGGATCGCGATGCCCTGCGCCATGTGCTTCGGCATCGGGCGGCCCCAGCTGCCGGCCTGGGCCACCTTGTCGAGGACGGCGATCACCCGGTCGTTCTTGAGGAACGACTTGCGGAACTCGTAGGGGTCCTTGCCCATCTTCTTCGCGAGCTGGTCGACCACGAGCTCGTTCGCGCAGCGGGTGTCCGGTGAGTAGATGTTGCGCATCGAGCCCGTGTTGAACCGCTCCTCGGTCTCGACCAGCGTCTGGAGCACGACGCCGAAGTTGTAGGGGATCTCCTGGGTGAGCGCGAACACCGTCTCAGCGAACCCCAGGTTGCCCAGGCCCGCAGGCAGGTCGGCACCCATGGCCGTGATGATGTCTCCCAACCCGTGGCGGAAGTCGGTCTCGACACTGGTGTTGCTCTGCTGGAACGCCAGCACTTCGCCGGCAGCATGCAGGACCCGGATCCGGCTCGTCGTCATCGGGTGACCCCGACCCACCCGCGCGTCGTCGGCTCGGTGCCACATCAGCTTGACGGGCTTCTTCATGGCCTGGGAGATCTTCGCCGCCTCGAGGGCACCGTCGAAGAAGAGCCGGCGACCGAAGGACCCACCGGCGGTGACGACGTTGACCGTCACCTGGCTCGCACTCATGCCCAGCGCCTCGGCGATCCTGGCCTGGGCCGTGGCCGGCGACTTGAGGCCGGACCAGATCGTGGCCCGGTCCGCGCGAACGTCGGCAATTGCCGAATTGGTGTCCATGGCCGAGTTGCTGCGGAAGTAGAACAGGAAGTCCGCCTCGAGCAATTCCGCGAGCGGGTTGTCGGGGAGCGAGGGCATCGGCAGCTCGGCCGCCCTCAGCTTCGCCACGATGTCCTTGTCGGAGAGTCCGGCCACGGGACCGGGGTTCCACTCGACCCTCATCGCCCGGATCGCGTCGATGCACTGCCCGAACGTCTGGGCGCGCACGGCGATCCCAGTGTCGACCTTGGCGACATGGGTGACGCCGGGCATCCGCAGGATCTCGGCCTTGTTGCGCAGCCGCTTCGGGGTGCCGTTGGGCGTGGGGGCCCGGCACACCATCGTCGGCAGCGCGTCCTTGACCTGCAGGTCGGTCGTGAACTTCTTCTTGCCGGTCACCGCGTCGCGCGCGTCGACGCGTTTGTGCCCGACCCCGACCACCCGGAACTCCGAGGTGTCCTTCAGCTTGACCTCGACCCGCTTGGTCGAGGGACTGGCCGCCGAGCGGGCGAGCTCGCCGTACGACACGCTCCTGCCGTCGCGGGCCTGGATCACGCCGCCTCGAGCGACCAGGTTCTCGACGGCGTCACCCAACGCAATTGCGGCCGCATCGAGGAGGGCGGACCTGGCAACGGCGGCAGCGACCCGGATCGGCGTGTACGTAGAGATCGTGGTGTTGGAGCCGCCGGTCAGCTGGTTGAAGAGGAGCTCGGGGCGGGCCTGGGCGAGGGTCACCTTCACCTTGCCCACCGGCAGCTCCAGCTCCTCGGCGATCAGCATCGCCGTCGAGGTGGTGATGCCCTGACCGACCTCCATGCGCGGGAGTGCGAACGACGCCGTGCCGTCCTCGTGGACGGCGATCGAGATCAAGTTGGACGTCGGCAGCGTGGCCTGGGTGAGCAGGTCGTTGAGGTCGTACAGCTCCGCCGGCTGCGGGATCGAGGGAATCGCGGCGTTCGCCGACCCGACCGGTGCCACCAGGTCGGCGGCTGCAACGAGCGTCGTACCCCCGATGACGTAGCCGATGAACCGACGACGGTCGACGCCGCTCGCCGCGGGCAGGTCAGGCTCGGTTGAAACAGACAATGTGCACCCCATGTGGCACGCCTCGAGGGGGACCCCGAGGTCCTTCGCCACGACCGTAACTCGATCTATGTGGCGGCGGTCACCGAGTCTCGCGCCCCGAAGGTTGGCACTTGGTCGGTTCGGCGAAGCGAGCCGTCAGGTGGCGAGGTTGCGGAGCAGCAGAGCCTCGGCCAGCACGACCTTCTCGAACTCGACAAGGTGGAGCCCCTCGTTGGCGCCGTGCGCGCGGGTGTCCGGGTCCTCGACGCCCGTCACGAGCACGCTCGCCTCGGGGAAGGCCTCGAGGAACTCGGCGATGAACGGGATCGAGCCCCCGACACCCATGTCGACCGGGGCGGTGCCGTCCCAGGCCTCCTGGAACGCGGCGCGTGCGGCGTCGTACGCCGGACCGGTGGCGTCGATCTGGGTGGCCTCGCCGGTGTCGACGACGGTGATCGTGAGCGTGGCCCCCCACGACACCCGCGTCTCGAGGTGGGTGCGCAGGCACTCGAGGGCGTTCGTGGTGGTGTCGCCGGGGGCGATGCGCAGGCTGATCTTGGCGCGGGCAGCGGGGACGAGCGTGTTGCTGGCACCGTCGACCTTGGGCGCGTCCAGACCGGTGATCGACAGCGCCGGCTTGGTCCAGAGCCGTTCGACGATGGCACCCTCGCCGATCCACTGGATGCCGGGCGCGGCGCCGGACTCGGCACGAAGCCGCGCCTCGGGGTACTCCACGTCGGCGGCGGGGCCGCTGTGCAGACCGTCGATCGCGACGTTCCCCGCGTCGTCGTGCAGGGTCGCGATCAGACGGCTGAGGGTGATCAGCGAGTCGGGGACGAGGCCGCCCCACATGCCGGAGTGGACGGCGTGGGTGAGTGTGCGGACCTCGATGTCAACGCGGACGAGGCCGCGCAGACTGGTGGTGAGGGCGGGCTCGCCGATGTCCCAGTTGCCGGAGTCCGCGATCACGATCACGTCGGCGCGGAGCCGCTCCTGGTGCTCCTTGAGCAGCGCCGGGAGGGTGTCGGAGCCGATCTCCTCCTCGCCCTCGATGAACATGGTGACGTTGACCGGCAGGTCGTCGCCGTACACGCGCAACGCGCCGAGATGGGCCACGATGCCGGCCTTGTCATCGGCCGCGCCGCGCCCGTAGAGCCGGCCGTCTCGCTCGGTCGGCTCGAACGGCGGGGAGTCCCAGTCGGCGTGGTCGTTCTCAGGCTGGACGTCGTGGTGGGCGTAGAGCAACACCGTCGGCGCACCCTCGGGCCCCTTCTTGTGCGCGATGACCGCGGGAGCTCCTCCGTCGGCGCTGACGATGTCGACCTCGTCGAAGCTCTCGTCCCGGAAGAGCTGGGCCACGGCCTCGGCGCTCCTCTGGACCTCGCTCGCACGAACCGGGTCGGCGCTCACCGACTCGATGCGGACCAGGTCCTCGAGGTCCTTTCGGAGCCCGGGTAGGACGGCCTTGAGCCTCGTACGGATGTCGTCGTCGTTCATGCTCGCAAACCTATCCGGGTCGGTAGTCCGTGACGGAACTGCTGTTTCAGACCCCGATTTACGACAGTTCCGTCACGGACTATCCCAACGGGAGGTACGGCGCCAGGTCGGCGCGCTCGCCGGAAGCCCGGACCCGGCCGTCCCGCTCGGCCTCGGACCAGGCCAGTGCTCCCGTCGCCAGGGCGATCCAGGTCGGCGCGTCGGTCTCCACGACCGCGGGGGGCGTGCCGCGGGTGTGGCGGATGCCGGGGATGACCTGCACCGCGGCGTACGGCGGCACCCGCACCTCGACCGAGTGCCCGGGCGCGCGTTCCTCGAGGACCGCGAGGAAGTGCTTGGTCAGCATCCGAAGGTCGGCACGCGCCGCCGTTCCGGAACGGAGCGACTCCAGCCCGGCCGCCACCTCTGCGGGATCGGCGAGGCGCAAGCGAGACGGCATCAGTCTTCCTGGGGCGGCGCGTCGGGGTGCGGCTGGATGATCGACAGCAACAGGTAGGTCCTCCGGTCGGGGTCGGTGCCGCGGGTGCGGTCGGCCCAGCCCTGCAGGAGGTCACTGACCTCGTCCGAGACCTGGCGCGCCTCGTCGCGGGTGAGCTTGAGGGCGAACTCGCCGATCCCGCGCATCGTCCCCTCCGGGCGGTCCTCGCTGTACGCCTGATCGACGATGTAGTGGTTCCAGGCCGCCTTGTTGCGCCGGAACACTGCCGAGGCCGCCTTGCCACCGGGCGCCTTCTCGATGGTGCCGAGGTCGACATCCATTGCCGCGGCGCTCGTGGTCCGCCAGACCCGGTCCCGCTTGTCGCGGGCCGCCGCCACGTCCTCCTCCACGAGGCCGTACTTCGCCAGCTGGCGCAGGTGGAAGCTGGCCTGGTTGGCCGGCACGTCGAGCACGCGCGCAATGTCCGCGGCGCGCAGTGACCCGGATGCCTCGAGCTCGGTGAGGATCCGGTTGCGCAACGGGTGGGCGATCGCGCGCAGCAGCTTGGGGTCGTGCACCCGGCGTAGCTCAGCCATGACGACACCCTAGCAAATTTCCGCACCTTCTATTGCGCAATATATATTGCGCACGTTAACGTGCGCATATGCCCGACTACCGACGCCTCGCGGGCAACCGCGATTTCACCGCCCTGTGGATCGGCCAGACCGTCAGCGAGCTGGGAAGCCGGGTGAGCATGTTCGTCTTCCCTCTCATCGCGTTCTCGATGACCGGGTCCGCGATGATCGCCGCGCTCGCCGAGGCCCTCCACCTGCTGGGGCTCGCCGCGACCCTGCTGCCCGCAGGCGTGCTCGCGGACCGCCTCGACCGGCTGCGACTGATGCGTTTCGCCAGCGGTGCCGGCGTTCTGCTGTACGCCTCGCTCGCGCTGGCCGCCGTAGGCGACCACCTCACGATCCCGCACCTCCTGGTCGTTGCCCTGCTCACCGGCGTCGGTGCCGGCCTGTTCGCGCCGGCCGAGACCTCAGCGGTCCGCGCGGTCGTCCCCACGGAGGACCTGCCGACCGCGCTCAGCCAGAACCAGGCGCGCCAACACGTCGCCTCGCTCGTGGGGGCGCCTCTCGGTGGCGTGCTGTACGGCGCCGCTCGTTGGGCGCCGTTCCTCGCCGACGCCGTCTCGTTCGCGGTCTCTTGGGTCCTCCTCGGCCGGATCCACACCGACCTCTCTGCGCCGACGTACGACGGTCCGCGGCAGCGGGTGCGCGAAGGGCTCCGCGAGGGATTCGAGTTCATCTGGTCGCGACCCTTCTTCCGGGTCCTCATGGTGTGGTCTGCCCTGACGAACCTGGTCACGAACGCTCTCTTCTTCGTCGCGATCCTGAGATTGATTCAGGGCGGCTTCCATCCCTTCCAGATTGGTCTCGTCGAGACCGCCGCGGGCCTCGCCGGCATCGTGGGCGCGATCGCCGCGCCCTGGCTGATCGACCGGATCGCGACAGGCAGCCTCACCATTGCGATCGCGTGGAGCTTCGTGCCGCTGGTGGTGCCCATGGTGCTGTGGAACAACCCGGCCGTAGTGGCGACCGCGGTGTCACTCGTGCTCCTGCTCAACCCCGCGGGCAACGCCGGGATCGGTGCCTACCGGATTGCGGTCACGCCTCCCGAGCTGATCGGCCGGACACAGTCCTGCAGCCAGTTCACGTCGATGTCGGTCATGCCGCTCGCCCCGGTACTCGCCGGCGCCTTCCTCAGCGGAATCGGGGGTGGGGCGGCCATCGCCGCCCTCGGCGCCCTGACAGCGGTCATTGCGCTGATCCCCACCCTCAGCCGCAGCGTGCGCGCCGTACCGAGGCCGGCCGTCTGGCAGGCAGACCTGGTCGATGCGGCCGTGCCCGCCGCGGCCTGAGCGCGAGCTCGGTGGGCTGAGGCGGTCCTCCACGAGCTCGCCGGGCTGCTCGCCTCGCCGGCCGCCCGGCGCAGCGGACAGCGCAGACCCCTCCGGCTGGCAGCCACCGGGTCGTGCCCGACGACGCCCCATCTGGCGTCCGCAGGCACACGACACGTTCTGCGCTCTAGGCTGCGGCCGTGACGCAAGAGCTGCACGAGCCGCTGGAGGCCGACCCGGTCCGCCAGACCGTGCAGCTCCTGCACGACCGGATCGCGGCGCGCTTCCCGAAGCGGGGCCTGCGCAAGGTGGCCGCCGACCTGCTCACGATGATCGACAGCGTCGAGACCGGGCCGACTGCCAACCAGGGTCGGATCCGGATGGCGCGGCTCGCGTCGCGTGTGCTGATCGTCGCGATCCTCATCGCGACCGGGGTCGCCCTGGTGCTGGGTTTCCGCGATGCCCTGCACGACAACGGCAAGCTCTCGAGCTCGCTGGACTGGCTGCCGCTGATCGAGACGACGGTCAACGACATCGTGTTCGCCGGCCTCGCCGTCTTCTTTCTCTTCTCGTTCCCCGAGCGGATCCAGCGCGGTCGCACCCTCGCGCTGCTGCACCAGCTGCGGTCGATGGCGCACATCATCGACATGCACCAGCTCACCAAGGACCCCGAGCAGCTGCGCGAGACGTTCGTGCCGACCGCGGTCAGCGAGCCGCTGAACATGACGCGCGACGAGATGGAGCGCTACCTCGACTACTGCTCGGAGATGCTGAGCCTCGTCGGCAAGACCGCCGCCCTCTGCGCCGAGGAGTCCCGCGACGCGGTCGTCCTCGACACGGTCAGCACCATCGAGTCGTTGACGACCGGAATGTCACGCAAGATCTGGCAGAAGATCTCGGTGCTGCCGAAGTAGGTGGGCTGCTGCCACGCCTGTCCTTTCGACGCAATCGCGCCGCTTGAGCAGGTTCCGGTCGGAAGAATCTGTCACAACCGCGCGATTGCGGCGGCGCGACCGGTCGTCGGCGCGACCGGCGCGGCGCCCCGGCGAGCGGGCCTCAGCGCAGGGTGTCGAGGATCTCGAGAGTGCGAGCCCAGGCCGGCGAGGCGGTGTCGATCAGCTCGAAGTGGTCGCCGTCCACCTCGAGCAGGTCCGCCGTGCCGCCCGCCGCGGTCGCGGCGGCGACGTACGCCCGCGACTGGCTGATCGGCACGGTCGTGTCGGACCGGCCGTGCACGCACCAGAGGGGCACGTCGAGCGGAGCCTGCCGGATCGGGTCGACCGGGTCGTCCGCGGGGCCCGGGGGATGGCCGAGGAACGCCTCGACGGCTCCGCCGCCCAGCCCGAGGTCGTACGCCGCGTGCAGGTCCAGCACCCCGGCCTGCGAGACGACCGCGGTCACCGGGACCCGCTCCGGCCACTGGTCGAAGCGCCCTCGCGAGGCCGCCCAGGTCGCCAGGTGGCCGCCCGCGGAGTGCCCGAGGGTGACCACGGTCGAGGTGTCCAGGTCCCCGACCTCGGCCAGCGCATCGATCCCCGCGGCAACGTCGTCGAGGGTCTGGGGCACCCCGCCTCCATTGCCCACTCGACGGTACTCGAGGTTCCACGCGACCCACCCTGCCTCCGCGAGCGACGCCGACAGCGGCTGCCCGAGAGACCGGTCGTACTTCGCCTTCCAGAAGCCGCCGTGGATCACGACCACCACGCCGCGCGGCGTACCGTCCGGCAGGTAGAGCTCGGCCACCTGGTTGGGGTCGTCGCCGTACGACACCAGTCGCTGCGACCTCCTCACCGGGGAATCCTCGGGGGTTTCGGGATAGTCCGAACAGCCCGCGAACACGGCCCCGAGCACACCGAGGCCGGGCAGCGCGAGGAACCGCCGGCGCTCCACACGGACGCGATCAGGCCAGTGCGTTCGGGAGGGTGGAGGCCCAGGCGTCCCTGACGATGGACAGGTCGACCGCGAACTCTCCGGTCACCTCGAGGGCATGGCCGCCGGTCTCGCCGATGGCCGCGAGAGGCACACCGTGCCGCTCGGCAAGAGCCTCGAGTCGTTCGGCGTCACCGGGTGCGACCGTGACGAGCACCCGACCAGCCGACTCGGCGAAGAGCGCGACGAACGCGTCACCCGACAGGTCGGCCCGTACCCCGACGTCGTGCATCAGGGCGGACTCGACCAGGGCCTGCGCCAGGCCGCCGTCGGAGAGGTCATGTGCGCTGGTGACCAGGCCGACGGCTTCGCTGAGCAGCTCGGCCAGCGACTTCTCGGCCGCGAGGTCGACCCGGGGCGGCAGGCCGCCGAGGTGGCCGTGCACGACGTGCGCCCACTCGGAGCCGCTGAGCTCCTCGCGGCTCTCGCCCAGCAGGAAGACCCGCTCACCGACGGCGGACCACGCAGACGGTGTACGCCGGGTGACATCCTGGATCACGCCGAGAACCGCGACCACCGGCGTCGGCAGGATCGCGGTGTCGCCGGTCTGGTTGTAGAGGCTGACGTTGCCACCGGTGACCGGGATACCGAGCTCGACGCACGCGTCCTTGAGCCCCCGGCAGGCTTCGGCGAACTGCCACATCACGTCCGGGTCCTCGGGCGAGCCGAAGTTGAGGCAGTCGGAGATGGCGAGCGGGGTGGCGCCACCTGTCGCGACGTTGCGGTAGGACTCGGCCAACGCGAGCTGGGCGCCGGTGTACGGGTCGAGCTTGGCGAACCGGCCGTTGCAGTCGGTGGAGACGGCCACGCCGAGGTTGGTCCGGTCATCGACGCGGATCATGCCGCTGTCGGACGGCTGAGCCAGCACGGTGTTGCCGCGCACGTAGCGGTCGTACTGGTCGGTGATCCACGACTTGTCACACAGGTTGGGGCTCGACACGAGCCGCAGCAGCGTCTCCCGCAGGTCGTCGCCGGTGGCCGGGCGCGGCAGCTTCTCCGCGTCGTCGGCCTGCAGGGCGTCCTGCCAGTCCGGGCGCGCGAAGGGCCGGTTGTACGTCGGCCCGTCGTGCGCCACCGATCGAGGGGGTACGTCGACGACGCGCTCACCGTGCCAGTCGATGTGCAGGCGACCTGTCTCGGTGACCTCGCCGATCACGGTGGCGTCGACGTCCCACTTGGCACAGATGCCCAGGAACGCGGCAACGTCGTCGGGCTCGACGACGGCCATCATCCGCTCCTGCGACTCGCTCATCAGGATTTCCTCCGGCGCGAGCGACGAGTCCCGCAGCGGCACCCGGTCGAGCTCGACATGCATGCCACCATCGCCGGCGCTCGCCAGCTCGGAGGTTGCGCAGGACAGCCCCGCGCCGCCCAGGTCCTGGATGCCGGCAACGAGCCCGGCGGCGAAGATCTCGAGAGTGCACTCGATGAGCAGCTTCTCCATGAAGGGATCGCCGACCTGGACGCTCGGCCGCTTCGCGGGACCGTCCGCATCGAAGGTCTCGGAGGCGAGCACCGAGACGCCGCCGATGCCGTCGCCACCGGTCTTCGCGCCGTACAGGATCACCTGGTTGCCGGCGCCGCTCGCCTTCGCGAGGTGCAGGTCCTCGTGGCGCAGCACGCCCACGCAGAGCGCGTTGACGAGCGGGTTGCCCAGGTAGGTCTCGTCAAACACCGCCTCGCCGCCGATGTTCGGCAGGCCGAGGCAGTTGCCGTAGCCACCGACGCCGGCCACGATCCCCGGCAGCACGCGGTGGGTGTCGTCTGCGTCGAGCGGGCCGAAGCGAAGCGGGTCCATGACCGCCACCGGCCGCGCGCCCATCGCGAGGATGTCGCGGACGATGCCGCCCACGCCGGTCGCGGCCCCCTGGTAGGGCTCGACGTACGACGGGTGGTTGTGCGACTCGACCTTGAACGTGACGGCGTAGCCCTGGCCGATGTCGATCACGCCGGCGTTCTCGCCGATCCCCGCCAGCATCTTGCCGATCGGCGTCTCCTGGGGGATGTCGGAGAACTGCTTGAGGTGGACCTTGGAGCTCTTGTAGGAACAGTGCTCGCTCCACATCACGCTGTACATCGCGAGCTCGGAGCTGGTGGGGCGACGGCCGAGGATCTCGCGGATCTGTTGGTACTCGTCGGCCTTCAGGCCGAGGTCCGCCCACGGCTGTTCGCGGTGGGGATCCTCGGAGGCGACGGAGACGGTGTCGAGCGCGGACTTCACGGGGGCCACTGGCACGGGTCCAATCTACCGTCGGCGGCTCGTCACCCCCGGAGTGGCACCCCAGTCAGCTCGGCGGTACGACGTAGCCGGATCAGGTCGTGTTCGGCTGCGCTCCGGGAGGCGGCATCGGGGGCTCGCACCACCACACTGAAGGGGGCATCGGTGTAGCTCAGGGCCCCGGTGTAGTCCCCTGGGGGCGTGACGTAGACCCAGCTGAAGCGCAGCGGTCGACCGCGCGGCCCGCGGATCGTGACCCGTCGAGGGCTCTTGGCGTCGAAGTAGTTGAGCGCATCAGCGACGGAGCGCCACTCGACGTACGTGATGTTCACGTCTTGTCCGGCGGCCCTCGCCCTGCACTCATAGAGCTGGCGCAGCTGCGGGACCGGTGCTGCTGCCAGCTGGTTGGTGCAAGCGGCGGGGTCCAGGCTCGGGAACACCCACGCGAGTCCGGCCGCGCCGTTCGGTTCGGCACAGCCGTCGAGCGACGCCACCCGGGCGCCGGTCCAGCACCGGAACTGCGCTGCCGGGTCGGCACCTGTGGGATCCGGCACGGAGGGCTGCGTGCTCGTGGGTGGTGCGCTGGGCGGCGACTGCGACGAGGAAGCACTCGGTGTGCTCGTGGCGCCACTCGGCTGAGGGTCGTCTCGGGTCAGCTCGACGCCGGCGAGAACCGCGGTCGCGACAGCGACCAGTCCGAAGGCCGCCCCCGCGCGTCGCCATTGTCGCCGCGGCCCCAGGAAGTGGCCGGTCATCGACGGCTCAGCGCAGCATGCCGTCCGCGACGACCTCGAGCAGGGGGAGCACGGCGGTCTCGTCGAGGTTGCCCTGGTCGCCCACCACGGCCACTCCACCGACGAGCCGGCACATCGTCACCGCGTCCACCCCGGGGCGCAGCGCTCCCGCTTCGGCAAGGTGGTCCACCACCTTGTCGGTGGCGGCGGTGAGGACCCGGCACTTGCTCTGGATCGGCGAGGTGTCGTCGCCGAGTGCCGAGGTGATCTTCGCCGGGCCACCCTTGTGGAGGCTGATCAGCTCGACGTACGCGCAGAGCCACGCGACGAGCAGGTCGCGCGGCGACCCCTCGGTGGCCAGGACCTTCTCGGCTGTCACGTCGACCCTCTCCATCCACGACTTCATCATCGCGTCCAGAAGGTCGTCGCGCGTCGGAAAGTGCCGGTAGAGGGTGCCCGGTCCGACGCCGGCCCGCTTGGCGACCTCGTCGAGGGAGGCGTCGTAGCCCTGCTCGCGGAAGACCTCCCGCGCGACCTCGACGATCCGGTCGTAGTTGCGTTGCGCGTCGACGCGCATCGCCCTCACCTCTCCTCGATCCAAGAAAAGTTCATTCGCACTTGCTAAACGGAGACCGTCTCCGTATCGTTCTCAAGGTAACCGGAGTCAATCTCCACATAGTCTACGTCGGCCGGACCGGCCAGAACAGGACTGATCCAGATGTCTTTGTCCAACACCCTCACCTCGACCGGCAGCAGCAACCGGGACACCCCCGACCCGAACCTGCCCCTCGACCTCCCTCCGAACGCCGGCCGCGCCGCCACGGGCGTCGCGATCGTGCTCGTCGCCCAGCTGATGCTCGTGCTCGACATGACCGTGGTGAACGTCGGGCTGCCTTCAATCGACGCCGACCTCGGCTTCGGCCCCGCCTCGCTGTCGTGGGTCCTCAACGGCTACGCGCTCGCGTTCGGCGGCCTGCTGCTGCTCGGCGGCCGGCTCGGAGACGTCTACGGACGGCTCCGCATCTTCGAGCTCGGACTGGCGATCTTCACCGTCTCCTCATTGATCGGCGGCCTGGCCCAGTCACCCGGCATGCTGGTCGTCTCCAGGGCCGCGCAGGGCCTCGGTGCCGCCCTCGCGGCACCGGGCGTGCTCGCGCTCCTCACCACCAGCGCACCCGACGAGGCCGCGCGCAACCGGGCCCTCGCCCTGTTCGCCGCGGTGTCCTCGGGTGGCGCGTCGCTGGGGCTCCTCCTCGGTGGCTTCGTGACCGACGTGGGCTCCTGGCGATGGACGCTGTTCATCAACGTGCCGATCGGCATCGCGGTGCTCGGCCTGGCCCGGCGCTTCGTCTCCGAGACCGCGCCGCGGCCGGGTCGCTTCGACTTCGTCGGCGCGGTTGCGGCCACCCTGGGCGCGGTCTCCATCGTCTGGGCACTGATCGAGGCGCCCGCGCACGGCTGGACGGGTGCCCGGACGATCGGCGGACTCCTCGTCGGCGCCGTCCTGCTGGTGGTCCTGGCGATCACCGAACGGCGGGTCGCCCACCCGATGCTGCGGCCGGCACTGCTCCGCAACCGTCGTCGCGTCGGGGCGCTCGCGGTGATGACCCTGGTCGTCGGCTCGCAGTTCTCGATGTTCTTCCTGGTGGTGCAGTACTTCCAGCAGGTGCTCGGGTTCGGCCCGCTGGCCTCGGGGTTCGCGTTCCTGCCGCTGACGCTCGCCATCTTCACCATGTCGCGGTTCACGCCTCGACTCGTCGGTGCGTTCGGCCACGCGCCGCTGCTCATCATCGGCACCCTCGGGCTGGCGGCGAGCTTCGCGTGGCTCAGCAACGTGGGCACGACCAGCAGCTACGCGCTGGCCGTCCTCGGCCCGATGGTGCTCAACGGCGCCTCGGCGGGGCTCGTGTTCATGCCGGTCACGTCGCTGGTCCTCACCGGTGTCGAGCCGGAGCACGCCGGTGCGGCCTCGGGGCTGCTCCAGACCACCCAGCAGCTCGGTGGGGCGATCGGCCTCGCGGTGATCGTGTCGGTCTACGCGGCCGGTGCGGTGCCGGGAGCGTTCGTGCCCGGAGCCCGCGCGGCGTTCCTCACCTCGGCGACGATGGCATTCCTCGCGTTCGTCGCGGCGTTCGTCAGCCTGCGCCCGCGCCGGGCGACGGCGACGGAGCCGGCGGTCGAGCTGGCGGAGGCGGCCTGACCCAGGCCGTTCGGTGCACGGGCTCGGTATCCGAATCAACGCGCGCAGTCAGACGTACGACGCGCCCCACTCCCTCCAGGGGGCGCGTCGTACGCCATGGTCAAACGGCCAGCGACAACTCGACGACAGGAGCCGCAGCGGCGGACTCAGGCGTCGGGTCCCACTTGGAACCGTCCCACCACCAGTGACCGTCCGGGCTGACGACAGGTGAGCCGCCCACGGTCGGAGACGCAGAACCCTGACCGACGAGCCCCAGCACGGGGGCTGGGCTCCAGGTGTGGCTCATGTCGTTTCCTTCGGACTAGTACTGACTGCTCCCAATGTGGCGTCGGTCCGGGTGCCTCGGTATCGGTCGAACGGTCATTTCCGGCTAGTCACCCAGAACGGCCGATGTCCGACGATCGGATCGAGCCGCGAATTACAGATTTGTAGTTCGCGCGAAGCCCTGTTACGCCTGTTACTGGTGAGGTTATGGTGACTCGGCCTGGACGGGGATCCGTCCTCCTTCCCCTGGAGCTCCGCCATGTTTTCGCCGTTGCCAGAATCGCTCGATGCCGCCCGCCGCCCGCCGCGGCGGCGTGCCCGCGTCGCCGTCGCAGCAGTGCTCAGCGCCCTCCTCGCGGCGGGCGTCCTCGCGGCGGCCGTGGACCCGGCCCGGGCCGGTGGCACGCCGTCGTCGCAGCAGCGATCGACGACCACGGCCAACGTCGTGACACCGGGCAACTTCACCGGCTTCGGCTTCGACCAGTGCCTCGCGCCCGAACAGTGGAAGATGAACCGCTGGCTCCACCACTCGCCGTTCCTGGCGGTGGGCGTCTACATGTCCGGAGCCTCCCGGGCCTGTCGCAGCCAACCCAACCTGGACGCGACGTGGGTGAGCACCCAGCTCCGGAAGGGCTGGCGGATCCTGCCGATCACACTCGGGCCGCAGGCCTCGTGCCAACCGCGCTTCCCGCGCTACGGCAACGACGTGAAGATCAACCCGAAGCCGGGCGCCAACGGCAGGTTCTACCTCGCCCGCCAGCAGGGAAAGGCCGAGGCCGCCACGTCGGTCGCGGCCGCCAAGGACCTGGGCATCGTGCCTGGCAGCACCCTCTGGTACGACCTCGAGGGCTACGACAACAACAACACGAGCTGCCGCGAGTCGGCCCTGTCCTTCCTCAGCGGGTGGACCGTCGCCCTGCATGACCTCGGCTACGTCTCGGGCGTCTACTCGAGCGCCGGCTCCGGGATCCTGGCCCTGGACAACGCCCGCGTGAACCGGCCCGGCGAGTTCTCGCTGCCCGACCAGGTCTGGATCGCCCGGTGGGACGGCAACGCCAACACCTCCACGAGCTACATCCGCGAGGACGGCTGGCGCCCGCACGCCCGCGTCAAGCAGTACCAGGGCGGTCACGACGAGAGGTGGGGCGAGGTCAGGATCAACATCGACCGCAACTTCCTGGACGTCGGCCGCGGCTCCGTGGCCACACCCGAGAACCACTGCAACGCGACGAAGCTGGCGTTCTTCTCCTACGAGCGGTTGCTCCCGCCCGACGGTGACTCGGTCCCGCCGGTGAGCAAGGTCAAGGCGCTGCAGTGCCTGCTCAAGGAGCACGGCCTGTACGCCGGGGCGATCAGCGGGACGTACTCCCCGAGGACGATCGCGGCCGCCAGGACCTGGCAGGAGCAGCACGGCTTCCGCGTCCAGGACAAGTGGTCGATCCGGCACTGGATGTCGCTGCTGGTCGCGGGTGACCACCCGGTGCTGAAGCGCGGCTCCGCCGGGCCCGCCGTACGACGGCTGCAGCGGGCGCTGAACGCGGCTGACCCGACGGTGCACCTGGCGGCCAGCGGGGTCTTCGAGACCACCACCGATGCGGCGCTCCGGGCCTGGCAGCGGGCTGCCGGCGTGGAGGTGTCGGGTGTCGCGGCACCGCAGACGTGGGCCGCTCTCAAGGCGGGCATACGCTGACCGCGTGATCGTCTCGCACGCCCACCGCTTCATCTTCCTGAAGACGCGGAAGACCGCCGGGACCAGTGTCGAGATCGCGCTGTCGAGGGCAGCGGGGCCCGACGACGTGATCACTCCGGTGGCCGATGCGGACGAGGAGCTCCGCCGCGAGGCCGGTGGCCGGACCGCGCAGAACTTCGACTCCCCTCCCCTGTCCCGCAAGGCGTTCAACCACATGCCGGCGCGGATGGTGCAGAAGCTGGTCGGAGAGCAGACCTGGGATGACTACTACAAGGTCGCGGTCGAACGGAACCCGTGGGACACGGTGGTGTCGCTCTACTACTGGCGGTCTCGCGACCAGGCTCCCCCGCCCTTCGCGGAGTTCGTGAAGGAGCCGGTGGTCGAGCAGCTGGCAACCAAGAACGCGCGGACCTACCGGGTGCGCGGGCGGATCGCCGTCGACCGCGTGCTGCGCTATGAGTCCCTCGACAACGAGATCGCCGAGCTCTGGTCGCACCTCTCGATGCCGGGCACTCCGGAGCTCCCCCGGGCCAAGGGCGGCGCGCGACCCGCGCGGGCGCCGTACCAGGAGCTGTACGACGAGGAGTCCCGCGAGCGGGTGCGCACGCTGTTCGCCGACGCGATCGCGGAGTTCGGCTACACGTTCTGAGGCGTCCAGGGCCGGGGTCAGCCGGCGGACGGCCCCACGACCAGCGCGACGCCGGTCAGCACCGCCACGGCGACGAGCCCGGCGAGCGCTCCGTGGACCGGGTTGCGCAGCAGCCAGGCGGTGACCTTCTCGACCAGTCCGCGCGGATCCTCGGCGGTCAGCCGCCAGGTCACGCCCGCTGCCTCGTGGCGCTCGACGTACCTC
Source organism: Nocardioides sp. (assembly GCA_025965125.1). Taxonomy (GTDB): domain Bacteria; phylum Actinomycetota; class Actinomycetes; order Propionibacteriales; family Nocardioidaceae; genus Nocardioides. Next base: position 41,006 of record JAOPXM010000187.1, on the reverse strand, counting down.
TCGAGGACGAGGGTGGCAAACGGCGGCACCGACGAGGCCAGGGCCAGCAACGTCCGGGCACGCGACCAGCGCTGGTCGACGGCGACGAGCACGGCGCTCAGGCAGTAGGCGATGAACACGATGCCGTGCACCATCCCGAACACCCGGACGCCCAGCTCGGTCGTCTGGGTGACGTACTTGAGGAACATGCCGGTCAGCAGCAGGGCCCAGGTGACGGCCTCGGCGATCGCGACGATGCGGAACAGGGACCGAGGCGACCTCATGCGAGTGCGGCGACGGCCAGCGACGTGAAGAATCCGAGGCCGTCGGTGCCGGCGCCGGTCAGGTCCTCGACGGCGTGCTCGGGATGTGGCATCAAGCCCACGACGTTGCCCCGTGCGTTGGTGATGCCGGCGATGTCGCGCAGCGACCCATTGGGGTTGACGTCGAGGTAGCGGGCCAGCACCTGGCCCTCGCCCTCGAGCCGGTCCAGGGTCTCGTCGTCGGCGACGAAACCGCCCTCGCCGTTCTTGAGCACGATCGTCACCTCGACGCCGTCGTCGTACGCCGATGTCCAAGGCGTGCGGGTGTTCTCGATGCGCAGGCGTTGGTCGCGGCAGACGAACTTGCGGTGGTCGTTGCGGATCAGTGCACCGGGCAGCAGGTGGGACTCGCAGAGGATCTGGAAGCCGTTGCAGATGCCGAGGACGGGCATCCCCTTGCGGGCCGCCTCGATCACCTCGGTCATGACCGGGGAGAACCGCGAGATGGCGCCACAACGGAGGTAGTCGCCGTAGGAGAATCCACCGGGCAGGATGACCGCGTCGACCCCCTTGAGGTCGTGCTCACCGTGCCACAGGGCAACGGCCTCGTTGCTGCCCATGCGTACCGCGCGCTGGGCGTCGACGTCGTCGAGGGAGCCGGGAAAGGTGACGACCCCGACCTTCACGGCCCGCTCACCTGAGCCGGCTCCGCTCCGGGCACGTGGACGACGAAGTCCTCGATCACCGGGTTGGAGAGCAGCGTCTCGGCCATCCGGCGTACCTGCTCCAGGGTCTCGTCGGTGAGTTCGCCGGCGAGCTCCAGCTCGAAGCGCTTGCCCTGGCGCACGTCGGTGACACCGCTGAACCCCAACCGGGGCAGCGCGCCGAGGACGGCCTTGCCCTGCGGGTCGAGGATCTCGGACTTGGGCATGACGTCGACGACGACTCGGGGCACGGACGGCTCCTGGTTGCGGGGGGACTGGGGCCGAGTTTACCGGGGGCGACGGGCGGTTGAGCCACCGGCCGGCCGGCGGCCCGGCACCAGGGTCAGGACGGTCAGGATCGACAACCAGTGCGGCTACAGCTACAAGACCACCATCAACACAGGAAAGGTCGGCAGCGCCAAGAAGCTGGGGCTGGTGGCCAGGTTCACCGGCAACCGCGCCTCTCGCTGCCTCGACCAGGAGCCGCTCGATCACGGTGCGCTCCTAGGACGCGTCGGCGTCGGTCGGGCACACTGGAGTGCATGAGCATGCCCACCGGAGTCCCCGGGTCCTCGCCCCTGAAGCTGGACTTCCCGCAGTCGCTGGCGGTGTACGACGACTACGCGGCCGCGCAGAAGACCGTCGACTACCTCTCCGACAACAAGTTCCCGGTCGAACAGCTGATGATCGTCGGCACCGACCTGAAGCGCATCGAACGGATCACCGGCCGCCTCACCAACGCCAAGGTTGCGATGGGCGGACTGTTGTCCGGGCTGTGGCTCGGTTTGTTCATCGGCCTGATCTTCACGTTCTTCACCGACCGCAACATCCTCGGCATCTTCGTCGCGACCATGGTCATCGGCGCGGCCTGGGGTGTCATCTGGGCACTCGTCGGCTACGCCGCCACCCGCGGGCAGCGGGACTTCTCCTCGGTGACCCAGGTCGTCGCAACCCGCTACGAGGTGCTGGTCGAGCACAAGAGCGCCGCCCGCGCCCGGGAACTCCTCGCCGGCCTGCCCGGGGCCCTTCCGAACCCCTTCGCCTGAGCCTTTGGACCCGGCCTCCTGAGCGAGGGGCTGGTCAGGGTTCCTGGCGGTTCCCGCGGCGGACCGCGACGACGCCCACCACCAGGCCGAGCACGACCACGATCGACCCGATCACTGCCCAGATCCGTTCGTCCGTCATCGAGCTGCCTTCGAGGTAGCCCAGGCCCTGGAAAGCCCACACCCCGCCCATCAGGATCATCACGCCCGCCAGCGCCAGACCGAGCGTCCGGCCCATCAGGAGAGCTCGCGCTTGAGGATCTTGCCCGTGGCGGTCATCGGGAGCGCGTCGACGAACTCCACGATGCGCGGGTACTTGTAGGTCGCCATCTGCTCCTTGCCCCAGGCGACCAGCTCGTCCTCGGTGACCGTCGCGCCGTCGTTGCGGATCACGACCGCCTTGATCTCCTCGCCGTGGCTCTCGTGCGGGACGCCGATGACGGCGGCGAGGGACACGTCGGGATGGGTGATCAGGACCTCCTCGATCTCGCGCGGGTACACGTTGTAGCCACCGCGAATGATCATGTCCTTGGACCGGTCGACGATGTAGTACCAGCCGTCCTCGTCCCGGCGACCCAGGTCACCGGAGCGGAACCAACCGTCCCGGATCGCCTCGTCGGTCGCGTCGGGCCGGTTGTAGTAGCCCTTCATGATGTTGTGGCCCTTGATGGCGATCTCGCCGACGGCGTCCGGCCCGTCCTCGACCTCGTTCCAGTCGTCGTCGATGAGCTTCATCTCGACGCCCGGGATCGGCAGGCCGATCGAGCCGACCCGCACCGGCTGGCCGTACTTCGAGAAGCTCGCCACCGGGGAGGTCTCCGACAGCCCGTAGCCCTCGAGGATCGTGACGCCGAACTTCTTCTCGAAGTCCTTGTGCACCTCGACCGGCAGCGCCGAGCCGCCTGCGGCCGCGACCCGCAGGTTGGCGGCCAGCGCCTTGACATCGACCGTCTCGTCGAGGGCGCCGAGCAGGCCCCAGTACATCGTGGGCACGCCGGCGAAGAACGTCACGCTCTCACTGGCCATCAGGGCCAGCGCCGGACCGGCCTCGAAGCGCGGCAGCATCACGACGGTGCCACCGAACGCGAATGCACCGTTCTGGATGACGGTCTGCCCGAACGAGTGGAACAGCGGGAGCACGCACAGGTACGTGTCGGGGTTGTCGGCGTCGGCTCCGAAGAGGTCGGCGCCGGCCAGGGCGTTGTCGCGCATGTTGCGGTGTCGTAGCTCCGCGCCCTTGGGCTGACCGGTGGTGCCGGACGTGTAGAGGATGACGGCGGTGTCGTCCTCGTCGGTGGCGACCGAGTCGAACGTCGGCGGCTGCTCGGCCGTGGCCCGGCCCAGGGTCTCGGTCCCCTCGATCGGGGACTCGGCCATGGGATCCGCGGTGATCAGGAAGAAGTGCTCGCAGTCATCGGCCTGCTGGAACCCGGCGTAGCCTTCCTGGCCGATCGGCAGCTCTGGGGTGCCCTGGAAGCAGAAGTACGCCTTCGCCTCCGAGTCACGGAGGTGGTAGGCCACCTCGCGTGCCTTGAGCAGCACGTTGAGCGGGACGACCGTGCCACCCGCCTTGAGGATGCCGAAGTAGACGATCGTGAAGTAGGGGAGGTTCGGGCAGCTCAATGCGACCTTGTCGCCGAGCCTGATGCCGCGTTCGACGAGGAGGTTGGCGACCTGGTTGGCCGCGGCGTCGACCTGCGCGTAGCTGAGCCGAGTGTCCCCGAAGACGACCGCGTCCCGGTCGGGGTGCCTGCCCGCGCTGTCCTCGAGCAGGGTCGAGAGGTTGTACACGATGTGGCCTCCATCACGAGTGGCGAGTGGGGTCAACCTACTGGCCGAGGAAACCCTTCAGAAGGTCTCACCGGTCAGCAGCTCGAAGGCCTGCACGTAGAGGGCGCGGGTTCGCTCGACGATGTCGTCCGGCAGCGCCGGTGGTGGCTCTCCGGACGGCTGGTCCCAGCCCGAGGCCGGTGAGCGCAGCCAGTTGCGGAGAACGTCCTTGTCGTACGACGGCTGGGCGCGGCCAGGCTGCCAGCGGTCGGCCGGCCAGAACCGCGAGGAGTCGGGGGTGAGCACCTCGTCGGCCAGCACGATCGTGCCGTCGGCGCGGGCGCCGAACTCGAACTTGGTGTCGGCCAGGATGATGCCGCGCTCCCGCGCGATCGCCTCGGCGCGGCCGTAGACCGCGAGCGTCAGGTCGCGCAGCCGGTTCGCCGTCGCGTCGCCGACCGTGCCGGCCACCGCCTGGAACGACACGTTCTCGTCGTGGTCGCCGAGGGCGGCCTTGGCCGCGGGCGTGAAGATCGGCGTCGGGAGCCGGCTGCCGTCCTCCAGCCCGGACGGCAGTGCGATGCCGCAGACCTCGCCGCTGGCGTCGTACTCGCGAAGGCCGGACCCCGTGAGGTAGCCCCGCGCGACGCACTCGACCGGGAACATGTCGAGCCGCTCGCACACGACCGCTCGGCCGCGAACCGAGTCGGGCACGTCGGTCGAGAGCACGTGGTTCGGGACCAGGTCGGCCAGCTGCCCGAACCACCACAGCGACATCCTGGTGAGGATCTCCCCCTTGCCCGGAATCGGTGTTTCCAGGACGAAGTCGAACGCCGAGATCCGGTCGCTCGCGACCATCAGCAGGTCGCCACCGGGCAGCTCGTAGAGGTCGCGCACCTTGCCGGAGTGCAGGTGGGTCGCCCCGTCGATGAAAGGGGCTTCCGGGATGTTCAGCTCGGCCACGGGACAAGAGTAGGGGTGGGCGGCAGATGGGTCAGACCAGCGGTGTCCACTTGCCGGCCGGGACCTGGTCGTACTTGCCCCGCCAACGGTTCCCGCTGCGGTACTCGGTGACATCGAAGAGCTGGACGCGCACGCGAAGGTGGGCCACGTTGCCGAGACACCCCTTCAGGACGCCGAGGCGGATCTGGTGCTTGCCGATCTTGAAGGCGCGGTACGTCGTGCAGGTGAACGGCACCGGCCCGTGGTCGGTCAGGCGCACGACGTAGGTCTGGCTGCGCCGGTCGCCGTCGATCGGGCTGTAGCTGAAGATCTGGTACTCGGCGCCGGCTCGGCGCCGGTTGGTGTCGTAGAAGACCTGGATCACCTGGGCCCGCTTGGCCATGAAGTTGCCGGCAACGGTGACCCAGTAACAGTCGTCGGCGTCCTTGTTCCACACGCCGAGCGCGGTGATGTCGATGCCCTTCTCGGCATCCCGGCCGGGATCGGCGATGGTCTTCGAGGCCTGCCCGTTGGCACAGTGCCGAGCCTGTTGGGCCGGGCTCGGAGCCGCCTCGGCCGGCCCGGCCGACCCGGTCGGGGTCGGGGTTGCCAGCAGGGCGGCCGCGCAGGCCAGGGCGAGCAGGCTCGACGACACGGTGTCAGCAGCCGCAGGTGTAGTAGGTGACGTCCCAGTGGCTGCCCTCGTCGGCGTAGACGTTCCCGGAGGCCGCTCGGTACTGCGGGGCGCCGTCACCGCGCAGGCCGATGTAGGTGTAGGTGTTGTGGATCCACGAGGTCAGGCAGGTGGTGCGGGAGAAGTCGAGCTTGTAGCCGTTCCAGTGGCTGTAGGTGCCGCTCGCGTGACCGGTCTCCGTGCCACCGGTGATCGTGAGGCCACACCCGCTTGCTCGGTGGAGGGTGATCCCACCATCGATCGTCGCCTGTCGGATGCCCTCGAACGACGTGCACGTGGAGACGTTGCGGTTGGTGCAGCCGCCCGACGAGGTCCAGCCGATCCCCGCGGCCCGGAACTGGGACTCGGCGCTGGCCTGCGTGACGGCGGTGGCCGGCCCCACCAGACCGACCAGGAGGGCGACGGCGGCGACGAAGCCGGCAACAACGGTGCGCAGCCGAGGACGGACGGTGAGGGTGGGCGTTCCCGAGAGAGTTGTCATGACAGGTCCCTGCCCAGACTCTGGCGGGCGAAACCCGAGCGTCGCGACAGGTGTCAAACCTTTCGGGCAGTAACTATAGTCGGTTACGTCACTTTGGAGCTCGACCCAGGAGATCTCGATGACCCGACCGCCGCAGCCCGACTTCCTCATCATCGGCGCTCCGAAGGCGGGCACGACCGCCCTCCACTCGGCGCTGGCCCAGCACCCGTCGGTCTTCATGACCCAGCCGAAGGAGCCGAAGTTCTGGCTCTGCGACGGCGCACCCCCGCCCGCCTGGTGCGGCCCCGGCGACAAGCACTCACAGCAGGAGTGGCTGTGGCGTGCGGCCGACTATGCGCGGCTCTTCGCGGGCGCCGCCGACCACCAGGTCCGCGGCGAGAGCACGCCGTTCTACCTCTGGAGTCGGGGCGCGCACCGCCGGATCGCGGAGGCGCTGCCCGACGTGAAGCTGATCGCGGTCGTCCGCGACCCGATCGACCGGGCCTACAGCAACTGGATGCACCTGTGGTCCGACGGCCTCGAGCCCGAGAGCGACTTCGAGACGGCATTCAGCCTTCAGGACGAGCGGGTCGCCAAGGGCTGGGCCCCGTTCTGGCGCTACCGCGACCTCGGGCTGTACGGCGACCAGCTGGCCCACCTCCATGACTACGTCGACCCGGCGCGCGTCCTGGTGCTGCGCTACCGCGACATCGTCGACGAGCCTCGACGCGCGGTCGACCGCGCCTGCCGCTTCCTCGGCATCCGCCAGGGCGTCGTCGGATCGATCCCCCGTGACAACTCCCGCAACTTCGTCGAGCCGGGCTGGCGCGCCCGCACGATGGGCCCGGTGGTCCGGGCAGGGGCTCGGCTGGGCCAGTTCGCGCCACCCGAGGTGTGGCGCCGGGCGAGCGTGCCGCTGGTCGCCGGGCTCAGCGGGCCGGGCGAGAACCACCGTCCGCTGCTCAGCGCCGAGCAGCGCGAGCGGCTGCTCCCGACGTTCACCAACGACATCACGCGACTGTGCGACGTGACCGGTGAGGACTTCGGCGACTGGCTGACGATGCAGAGCCGGGGCTCGTTCCGCCAGCGCAGCTCCGCCTGATCCGTCCGGATGGGTCAACGCACGCAGGTCACCAGGTCGTGCGCGCCGTCGGCCCGGGCGGCCTCGACGTAGAAGCGGGTGCGACCGTCCGGCAGCGGCACCGCCGACGCATACCGCCAGGCACCGTCGGAGTACGGCGACGTGACCGGAGGCGTCTCGTCGGCGACCAGGCGGGAGCCCACCCACCGGGCCACGCCCGTCGTCTCGTGCCAGTTGGACTCGGCGTCGGGTCGGCCGTCGTACAGCACCATCAGCGGCTCCTGCGTCAGCACTGCCGTGACCCGGGCACCGCGCGCGTCCCAGTGACCGGGCCGGCCGGCCAGCACCTCCCCGAGGTCGGTCCACTCCAGGCCGTCGCGACTGGACAGGAGTCGCGTCGTCATCCGGTCCTCGTCGCCAGGGTCGTCGAGGGGGTGGCAGCACAGCCACATCCGCCACCCGTCCGGGCCCGTGGTGATCACCGGATCCTTGACCGCTGTGTGCGTGTCGCCCGCGTGGACCAGGCGACGGTCACCGTGCGGCAGCGCCTCCGGGGTGAGGGCGGTGAGGCTGTCGATCCACCAGTGCTTGGATCCCGGCGTGGCACACGAGAGGTAGAGCCGCCACCCGACGCCCGGCACCGGCACCAGCACCGGCCGCTCGAACGACTCGCTGCCGAACGCGTCCCGGTGCACCTCGGCCACGGGCTCGAAGCCGACGCCGTCGCTGGATCGGGCCACGACCACCGTCACGCCACGTCCGTCGGTCAACGGCCGGCGGACCCGGTAGGTCAGCCAGTAGGTGCCGTCGACCAGGATCGCGCTCGCGGCGCCCGCCCAGTTGCCGGGTCCCGCATCGGGCGCGGGCACGACGACCTCGGCATCGTCGTACGACGGAAGCGGCGGCATGGTGTCGATGGTCATGTCCACATCATAGTCGAGTCATTCAGTCGAGTATGGGCGTGGGAGGCTGGTGCGCATGCCTGAGTCCGCCGAAGAGGTCTACGCCCGGGTCGTCGCCGCTGTCGGCGAGGACGGCCACCTGCCGATGCCGGCCATCGGGGAGTGGGACGTGTTCCCGTGGACAGTCGTCGACGACACGGTGGCGCCGCGCGTCCTGCCGGCCCCGGCACCCGAGCCGCCGCGCTACGGCGAGGACCCGGAGAAGCCGTGCGGCTCCTGTGCCGGCTTCGACCCCGATCGCATCGTCTGGGAGGACGAGCACTGGGTGCTCACCCATGACGCGAAGCCGACCGGGCTGCCGCTCGTGGTCGTGCTGCACACCCGCGAGCACCTGGACTTCGCCGACCTCGACGACGACCTGGCCTCCCAGCTCGGCCGGATCTCGACGCGCCTGTCCCGGATCATCGGCAACCTTCCCCACATCGGACGCGTGCACGTGAACCGTTGGGGAGACGGCTCCGCGCACTTCCATCTGTGGTTCTTCGCTCGCACCGAGGGCCTGGCCTCGATCCTCGGCTCGTACGCCGTGGAGTGGGACGAGATCCTGCCGCCCGGTCCGGAAGACGTCTGGCGCGCGGACCTGCACACCGTCGCCACCAAGCTCGCCAACTGGGGCGGGCACGCCCGCGCCTGAGCCGGCCCGTCGAGTCAGTCTCGGACGTCGAACGAGGTGGCTCCCGTCACGGCGACGTCGCTGGTCTCCACCCGCTCGACCCGGGCGCTGGACGGCCCCGTGCGACACCACAGCACGAGCTCATCCACCGCCGCGTCGTTGCCCTCGAGGTGCGCCGCCACCGAGCCGTCCGGCTCGTTGCGCACCCACCCGTTGACGCCGAGCCGGCGTGCCTCCCGCTGGGTGTAGTAGCGGAACGACACCCCCTGGACCCCGCCGTACACGCGAAGGTCCAGCGCCTTCGTCACGACTCCCATGATGACGGGTCCCTCGCCGAGGGCTAGAGGATCGCGGCGGGCGAGTAGACCGCGGCCTCGGGGTGGCGCGCGGTCACTTCGCCGACGCGTCGTACGACGGCCTCGACCTGGTCGACGGCCGCACCGGTGAAGCTGATGGGCTCAGCCACCAGGGACGCGAGCTGCGCGGCGCTGAGGCCAAGGCGCTCGTCCGCAGCGAGGCGTTCGAACACGTCGTTCTCGGCCTGGCCACGACGCATGTCGAGCGCGACGCCGACGGCGGCCTCCTTGATGGCCTCGTGCGCGACCTCGCGGCCGACGCCGTTGCGGACCGCGGCCATCAGCACCTTGGTCGTCGCGAGGAACGGCAGGTAGCGGTCGAGCTCGCGCTGGATCACGGCCGGGAAGGCGCCGAACTCGTCGAGCACGGTGAGGAAGGTCTGGAAGAGGCCGTCGGCGGCGAAGAACGCGTCGGGCAGGGCCACCCGGCGTACGACGGAGCAGGAGACGTCGCCCTCGTTCCACTGGTCGCCGGCGAGCTCACCGACCATCGAGAGGTAGCCGCGGGTCACCACGGCGAGGCCGTTGACGCGTTCGCAGGAACGGGTGTTCATCTTGTGCGGCATCGCGGACGAACCGACCTGGCCCTCCACGAAGCCTTCGGTCACGACCTCGTTGCCGGCCATCAGGCGGATCGTGGTGGCCAGGTTGGACGGGCCGGCCACCAGCTGGACGAGCGCCGACAGCACGTCGAAGTCGAGGGAGCGTGGGTAGACCTGGCCGACCGAGACGAGCACCCGGTCGAACCCGAGGTGGGCCGCGACTCGTTGCTCGAGATCGGCGAGCTTCGTGGAGTCACCGTCGAGGAGGTCGAGCATGTCCTGGGCGGTGCCCATCGGACCCTTGATGCCGCGCAGCGGATAGCGCGCGAGGAGCTCCTCGACCCGCTCCAGGGAGATCAGCATCTCGTCGGCGATCGTCGCGAACCGCTTGCCGAGGGTGGTCGCCTGCGCGGGCACGTTGTGCGAGCGGCCGGCCATGACCGTCGTCTCGTGCTCGACGGCGAGGCGGGCCAGCCGGGCCAGGCTGGCGACCGCACGGTCCCGCAGCAGGGCCAGGGACTGCTTGACCTGGAGCTGCTCGACGTTCTCGGTCAGGTCACGCGACGTCATCCCCTTGTGGATGTGCTCGTGGCCGGCGAGGGCACTGAACTCCTCGATGCGCGCCTTCACGTCGTGACGGGTGACGCGTTCGCGGGCGGCGATCGAGTCCAGGTCGACCTTGTCGATGACGTCCTCGTAGGCCTCGATCACGCCGTCAGGAACCTCGATGCCGAGGTCGCGCTGGGCACGGAGCACGGCCACCCAGAGGTGCCGTTCGAGAACGATCTTGTGCTCCGGCGACCAGATGTGCGCCAGGTCGGTGCCGGCGTACCGGGTCGCGAGGATGTTGGGGACGGTCATCAGATGCCCTTTGCGATGTCGGTGCGGTGCTGGGCTCCCTCGAATTCTACGTGCGCGACCCCCGCGTAGGCCGCATCGCGGGCGGCCGCGACGGTGTCGCCGGTCGCGACGACGGCGAGGACCCGACCACCTGCCGTTACCAGGTCGCCGCCCGACATCGCGGTGCCGGCATGGATGACGTGCACACCGTCGAGTCGTTCCGCGCCACCCAGGCTGATCACGTCGCCCGACGAGGACGTCTCGGGGTAGCCCTTGCTGGCGAGGACGACCGCAACCGCGGCGCCCGGCCTCCAGACCGGCGACGGCACCTCGTGGAGGGTGCCGGTGGCCGCGCCCTGCAGCAGCGCCGCCAGGGGCGAGTCGAGAAGTGCCAGCAACGGCTGGGTCTCCGGGTCCCCGAAGCGGGCGTTGAACTCGACGACTCGCAGGCCCTTCGACGTGAGCGCGAGCCCGGCGTAGAGCAGCCCGGCGAACGGGGTGCCGCGCCGGGCCATCTCCCGGACCGTCGGCTCGAGCACGGTGGCGCGGACCTCCTCGACCAGGTGTTCCGGTGCCCACGGCAGCGGTGTGTAGGCGCCCATTCCGCCGGTGTTGGCTCCCTGGTCCCCATCGAAGATGCGCTTGAAGTCCTGTGCGGGCTGCAGCGGGTAGACGGTCGTCCCGTCGGTGATCGCGAACAGGGAGACCTCCGGACCGTCGAGGTACTCCTCGATGACCACCCGGTGGCACGCGGCCGCGTGCTCGAGCGCGGCGGCCCGGTCGTTGCCGACGACCACTCCCTTGCCGGCGGCGAGCGCGTCGTCCTTGACGACGTACGGCGGTCCGAACTCGTCGAGGGCCGCCGCCGCCTCGTCCCGCGTCGTGCAGACGATCGCGCGAGCGGTTGGCACACCGGCTGCCTGCATGACGTCCTTGGCGAAGGCCTTCGACCCCTCGAGCTGGGCGGCTGCCTGCGTGGGACCGAAGCAGGCGATCCCCCGGGCCCGGACGGCGTCGGCGACGCCCGCGACCAGCGGCGCCTCGGGACCGACGACGACGAGGTCGATGTCGAGCCGCTCGGCGAGGTCGGCCACGGCCTCGCCGTCCATGGCGTCGACGTCGTGGAGCGCGGCAACCCCGGTCATGCCCGGGTTGCCCGGGGCCGCGTGGACCTCGGTCACAGCCGGATCCTGCGACAGGGCCAGGGCCAGGGCGTGCTCCCGGCCACCGGGGCCGACCACGAGTGTCTTCACGGGCCCAAACCCTACGGGTCGTGTGCCTGACGACGCCTATACGTGGTGCCCAGGCACCCGACCCGTGCTGCGGCGGGCCACGGACTCCGTGTAGGCGATCGTTCGGTACCGGAGGATCGGGTCGTCGGAGAGCTCGATGCCGTCGACGACGCGGGTCGGGTCGAAGACGGTCGGTGAGCCGTCCGCTTCGGGGTCGGGCACCTGCGCGGTGACGACGATGTGGCCGGCGAGGACCTCGCGGCCGCTCTTCCAGACCGACGTCGCGGAGTGCGGGTCGTCGCCCGGACCGGCGACCTGCAGCCACATCTCGTGGCTGACCGGCCCGCGATCGAGCCGGGCCGCCATCTCCTCACCGAGGCGGTCGGGCCCGCTGAACTTACGGTCGAGCCGATCGGCGGTGGTCGCGACCGGCCGAAAGACGTAGCGCACCCAGGTGCGGGCACCCTCGGCGTCGAGCCAGCCGTAGGCGTGGATGGGGTAGAACGTCACTTCCGCGAAGCTGACCGGTGAGCCGATCGCCTTGGCGCGCAGGCCCGCCGCGAGCGCGGGCAGCATTGCCGGGTGCCGGGCCACGAAGAGCGCGGACGTCAACGGCTTGGTCGATGCCTCGGTCAGGGCGACGAACTCCTCCGGGCTGTCGGTCGGGAAGCGTGGCGACGTCTGGCCGAGCAGGTCCGTCGACGTGCCGTCGGCCAGCCGGAACTTCACCGCCATGCCGCGGACGTCGGGCTTCGGGTCCGGGACCGCGGCATCGCCGCCTGCGTTGGACCAGCGGACCAGCACGGGTGTCGGCTCACCGCCGAGGTGGCCGGCCCGGCCGAGCTCGGCGGCTTCGGGGGTGGCCGTGAACGTGCCGCCGTAGAAGCGCCCCTTGGCGTGCAACGTGCGGTGGCCCGGGGGGCCGCGGAAGGCGGCACGGAGCCGGTCGATGGCGACCACGGGATCCAACATGGGATCACCTTGCCAGCATTTCTGCCGAAGGACAGCGACCAGAACCTCATCCGGACCGAGCAACAGGTTGCCGAGTCCGGACGACGTCCGGTGGATCAGATCAGCTCGTGAACGACGATCGTGGCGTCGCGGTCGGGACCCACGCCGATCGCGGAGATCCGGGCGCCCGACATCTTCTCGACGGCCAGCACGTAGTCCTTGGCGTTCTTCGGCAGGTCCTCGAAGGTCTTCGCCGCGGAGATGTCCTCCCACCAGCCGGGAAAGTCCTCGTAGATCGGCACGGCGTGATGGAAGTCGCTCTGGTTGACCGGCATCTCGTCGTGACGGACCCCGTTGACGTCGTAGGCCACGCAGACCGGCACCTTCTCGAGCCCGGTCAGCACGTCGAGCTTGGTGAGCACGAAGTCGGTCACGCCGTTCACGCGAGCGGCGTACCGCGCGATCACCGAGTCGTACCAGCCGCAGCGGCGGGGACGCCCGGTCGTGGTGCCGTACTCGGCGCCGACCTTGCGCAGGTGTTCCCCGAAGTCATCGCTCAGCTCTGTCGGGAACGGGCCCTCGCCCACGCGGGTCGTGTAGGCCTTGACGATGCCGATGACCTGGTCCATCCGCATCGGCGGGATCCCGGATCCCGTGCATGCGCCGCCCGCAGTCGCCGACGACGACGTCACAAAGGGGTAGGTGCCGTGATCGACGTCGAGCAACGTGGCCTGTCCGGCCTCGAGGAGCACGGTCTCGCCGCGGTCGAGCGCCTGGTTGAGCAGCAGACCGGTGTCGCACACCATCGGGTGCAGGCGCTCGGCGAACGCCAGTAGCTCCTCGACGGTCTGCTCGACCGTGGCGCTGCGGCGGTTGTAGATCTTGGTGAGGATCTGGTTCTTCAGCTCCAGCACGCCCTCGACCTTCTGGGTCAGGATCTTCTCGTCGAAGATGTCCTGGATCGGGATGCCGACCCGGTTCATCTTGTCGGCGTACGTCGGGCCGATGCCGCGGCCGGTGGTACCGATCCGGCGGCTGCCGAGAAACCGCTCGGTGACCTTGTCGAGGCTGCGGTTGTAGTCGGCAATGACGTGCGCGTTGGCGCTGACCTTGAGCAGGCTGGTGTCGACACCTCGCGCCTCGAGGCCGTCGATCTCCTCGAAGAGCACGGCAAGGTCGACCACGACGCCGTTGCCGATGACCGGCGTACAGCCAGGGGTCAGGATGCCGCTCGGCAGGAGGTGGAGGGCGTACTTCTGGTCGCCGATGACGACCGTGTGCCCGGCGTTGTTGCCGCCGTTGAACTTGACGACGTAGTCGACGCGGTTGCCGAGGAGATCGGTCGCCTTGCCCTTCCCCTCGTCACCCCACTGGGCACCGATGATGGCGATCGCGGGCATTTGCTCGCTCACTTTCCAGACAATGAAAAAACCCCGGCACAAGTGCACCGGAGCTCTTGCGGACACACGCTACCAAAGCCGGGCGCCGACGCTGGAGTCGTCGGACGTCGCGTTGTCGGGTCGATATATGGTCCGCAGGGTGGACCCGCTCCTCGTCATCACCAACAGCGAAGCCGGAACCGCCGACGAGGAATCCCTCGACACGGCCCTGGCCGTGCTCCGCGAGCAGACCTCGGTCGAGGTCGCGGCGACGTCGGACCCGGGCGAGCTCGACAGTGTCCTGCACCGCGCCGGCACTCGACGGATCGTGGTCGCGGGCGGCGACGGAAGTCTGCACGCCGTGATCAAGGCCCTCTACCGTCGGCACGATCTCGCGAGGTCGGTCCTCGCCCTGCTCCCCCTCGGCACCGGCAACGACTTCGCGCGCGGCACCGGGATCCCCCTGGACGTCGAAGAGGCGGCCCACGTGATCCTGAAGGGCCGGGTCGCTCCGATGGACATCGTGGTCGACGAGCTCGGCGGGATCGTCGTCAACAACGTTCACGTCGGTGCGGGCGCCCAGGCCAGCCGCCGTGGCGCGGCCTGGAAGGATCGGCTGCACACGGTGGGCGTGGGCAAGGTCAACCTGGGCAAGCTCGGCTATCCGATCGGCGCGCTGCTCACGGCCTGGGACCCGCCCACCCTGCGGCTGCGGGTCGAGATCGACGGCAAGGTCGTCAACGACCTCGACTCCCCCGTTCTCATGGTGGCCGTCGGCAACGGTTCGTCGGTGGGTGGTGGGACCGAGCTCACCCCGGAGGCTGATCCCGCGGACGGCCTGATGGACGTGATGATCTCGAGGGCGACCGGCCCACTGGGACGGTTCGTGTACGCCGCCCGCCTCGGGATCGGCGCCCACCTCGAGAGCGACGACGTCTCGTACCTCCGGGGCAGGTCAGTCTCGATCAGCGGCGAGTCGTTCTGGTGCAGCGCGGACGGCGAGATCTACGGTCCCGAGCGCCAGCGGACCTGGCACGTGGAGCCTGCGGCGTACTCCATGGTGCTGCCCTGACCCATCAGAGCCAGCCGCGGCGTACCGCCTCGACACCGGCCTGGAAGCGGGTGTCCGCACCCAGCTCGCTCAGGGTGTCGGCCACCCGGCGCCGGACGGTGCGCAGGCTGACCCCGAGGCGGCGCGCGATCTGTTCGTCCTGCGCACCAGAAGCGAGCTGCTGGAGCAGGAAGCGGTGCAGGTCCGGCCGAGGGTCGCCGCGGTCGACCGACGGCACGGGCGCCGCTCGCTCCCACAGCAGCTCGAACCACAGGCTGAGCGCCTCGACGAGACCGGGCTGGCGGACCAGGGTCCGCGGCTCGTCGGCGAACCCGAGCGGCTCCGGCAGCAGCGCATGGCTCCTCCCGACGATGAGCAGACGGGTGGGCAGATCGGGCAGGACCCGGACCTGCTCCCCGATCTCGGCGCGGGCGAGCAAGGTCTTGGGAGCTTCGCGCAGCGCCTGGAGTGGGTAGATCGCCCTCGACGTGCGGCCCGACGCGATGACCTCGCCGACGACCTTGGTGATGGATTCCTCGCGCGAGATCCGCCACTGGTCCGGGCGCAGCCACAGCAGGTCGCCCTTGCTCTGGGTGATCAGCGCATGCAGGAGGCCGAACACGCTTCCGCCCGAGCTCAGCTCGCCGTCGATCGGAGCCACGTCGTGCACCTCACCCGGGCCGGGGCCCACGGAACCCGCCGCGAGGAACGGGATGGCGTGCGAAAGCTCCGCGAGCCGGTCGCGTGAGCGGGCCGCCTGCTCGGCCTGGGTCGCGAGCAGCATCGCGATCGCGTCGACGGGTGGGGCGACGTACATCCGCGAGCCCTCGAGCCACACGATGCCCTCGGCGCGAAGCGGTTCCACGTCGGCGAGCAGCTCGTCCGGTGAGCGCAGCAGGGTCTCCGCGACCGACACCAGCTCCCGACCCGACTGGGAGATCAGCCGCTCGTAGATGCGCTCGACCGACCGCGAGAACCCGAGGGACGTGAGCAGGGTCGAGGCGGGCTTCCGGGGCATGCTGGCAGGTTATTGCCACGGCCTCCTGCTCGCCACCTGGCAGGGACCGGTCACAACCAGCCTCGGTAGGTACGTCGGTCGGCGCCCCTTGTCTCCCCCCGTCCCTGGGCGGGGAGACGGTTCCGCACGGCGGTTCGATAGCGTCTGGATCGGTCCCGATCACCCACCGCAGGAGTCGCACCCCCATGGCACGAGGCAGCAACCAGGCCCGCTCGGATCAGGGGAGCCCGCACGACTGGGTCACCCGCGCGGCGGACGACGCCGTCCGGCACGCCGAGCAGAGCCGGGCCGACGACCGGGTGATCACCTGCGCATCGGGGGCGAGCCCGTCCGGCCCGGTGCACCTGGGCAACCTGCGCGAGTTCCTGACCGTGCACTTCGTCGCCGAGGAGATCCGGCGCCGGGGCATCCCCGTCCGCCACCTGCACAGCTGGGACGACTACGACCGGTTCCGGAAGGTCCCCGCAGGGGTCGATCCCTCCTGGGCGGAGCACATCGGTCGACCCCTGTCCGCCGTCCCCGACCCCTGGGGCTGCCACCCGTCCTGGGCCGAGCACTTCAAGGCACCGCTGCAGGAGGCGCTGCGCGAGATGGGCGTGGAGATGGAGGAGGTGTCCCAGACGGTGCAGTACCAGTCGGGCGCCTATCGCGAGCAGATCCTCACCGCTGTGCGGCGTCGTGCCGACATCGAGCGGGTGATGGCGCGTTACCGCACCAAGGCCGCCCCCGTCGCAGCGAACGACGAGGAGGCCGAGCAGCTGGCGGCAACCATGGCCGACTCCGTCGCGAACGACGACCTCGCGGCTGGCGACGGCGACCTGGCCCGCTTCCCGTTCAAGCCCTACTGCCGGGACTGTGGCCGCGACACTACGACCATCACGGCGTACGACGACGACACCACCGACCTGTCGTACACCTGCGCGGTGTGCGACTTCCACGGCGTCACGAACCTGGCCACGCAGCACGAGGGCAAGCTGGTGTGGAAGGTCGACTGGCCGATGCGCTGGGCATTCGAGGGTGTCGACTTCGAGCCCGGCGGCGTCGACCACGCCAGCCCCGGCTCGTCGTACACGGTCGGCAAGGAGCTGGTGAAGGACATCTACGACGGCCGCGCGCCGTCGTTCGTCGGCTACTCGTTCGTCGGCGTCGCCGGCATGGCCAAGATGTCGTCGTCGCGCGGAGGGGTGCCGACCGCGGCGGACGCGCTGAAGATCCTCGAAGCGCCGATCCTGCGCTGGCTCTACGTCCGCCGCCAGCCCAAGCAGGCGTTCACGATCGACTTCGGGCCTGAGGTGGTCCGGCTCTATGACGAGTGGGACTCTCTGGGCCGCAAGGCTGCCGACCCCGACCGGCGCGATGCCCAGGTGTTGGCGCACGAGCGGGCGTCGGCGACCGCGAGCGCGGGCACCCTGCCGCGGCCGCGGGTGGTCGTGCCGTTTCGGGTGCTGTCCTCGGTGGCCGACGTGACCGCGGGCAGCGCGGACCAGATCAGCCGCCTCGTCTCGGACGTCGGCTACGCCCACGACGGCGTCGACGACCTCGAGCCGCGCCTGAGCCGGGCGATGACGTGGACCGCCGAGTTCGTCCCTCCGGAGGACCGGACCAATGTGCGCAGCACCGCCGACCTCGACCGGCTGGCCAGCCTCAGCGAGGACGAGGAGCTGTGGCTCGCCCAGCTGCTGGACCGGCTGCCCGACGAGCTCGAGCTCGAGCCCCTGACCGCGCTCATCTACGGCGTGCCCAAGCTGGCTCGCGGACTGGGCCTCGACGACCCGCCGACCGACCAGGTGAAGGCCGACCAGAAGGACTTCTTCCGCCTGCTCTACCAGCTGCTCGTCGACGCGGACCGCGGCCCGCGGCTGCCCACGCTCTTCATGGCGCTCGGTGCCCAGCGGGTGCGCTCCCTGCTGACCCCTCCCTGACCGGTCTGCGTGCTGGACCTGCTTCGCGTCCGTCGCGGCCTGCACATTCCGCGCAATCGCGCTGGTTGGACAGGATCGTTGGCCGGGAACCTGTCCAAGCGGCGCGATTGCGCGGAAACGACATCACCCGGCGAGGTACGCCGCAGGGAGGCCGAGGCCGGTGACGAGGAGGGTGGCAGCGCCGGCCAGCAGCAGCACCGGCCGGCCGGTACGCCCCAGCACCGAGGGGTTCACGCCGCACCCGAGCGCGAACATCGCCGCAGCCAGCGCGCCGGCCTGGACGAAGGAGGCCAGTGCGAGCGAGGTCCCGGGGAGAGGTACGAACGACCGCATCAGCACCAGACCTACGAACGCGAGCACGAAGCCCGGGACCAACGGCGGGCGATGGGCTGACGTCGTACGACGGGAACGGTAGGAGACAACCGCCAGGACCGGAGCGAGCATCAGCACCCTGCCGAGCTTGACCACGACGGCGACCTGGAGGGCGGCACCCCCGATCAGCCCGCCGGCGACCACGACCTGGCCCACTTCCTGGATCGAGGCGCCGGACCAGGCGCCAGCTGCGAGGGTGCCGAGACCGAGCGCCGAGGCAAGGGCGGGTACGGCGAGCATCGCGACGCTGCCGCAGACGACCACGAGCGAGATGACCGTGGCGACATCCTCGTCCTTCGTCCTGCGAACGCCCTCGACACCGGCGACAGCGGCCGCTCCGCAGATCGAGAACCCGCAGGCCACGAGGAGGCTCGTCTCCGCGTCGACGCCGAACACCCGACCCAGACCGAGGGTCCCGAGGATGCCCACCGCCACGACCCCGAAGATGACCAGCAGCACCGGCCACCCCAGCCCGACGATGTCGCCCAGCACCAGCTGCAGGCCGAGCAGTGCCACCCCGAGCCTGAGGACCTGTCGCGATGCGACCTGCAGTCCCGGTCGCGCAAGGGAGGGGATGCGGTTGGTCGACGCGAACGCCAGCCCGAGCGCGATCCCCACAAGGGTCGGGCTCAGGACCGGGACCAAGCCGTGGACGAGCAGCGCTGTCGAGCCCCCCATGACAGCGAGGGCGAGTCCGGGCGCGCGACGGGTGGTGAGCATGCATCCACGCTCCCTCTCGCGGGCGTCCCGCGGTAGCCGCCACTTCGACCTCAACTCATGCGCCGCTGATATGAGTTGTCCCCAAGGCATATCGTTGGCGCATGACCTCGCGTCCCGACCTCGCCTCGCTCGACCTGCTGGTCCGCGTGGCCGAGGGCGGCTCCGTCGGGGCCGCGGCGCGGGCGCTCGGCCTGGCACAGCCCAACGCCAGCCGGGCCCTCAGCCGCCTCGAGCGGCAGCTCGACCTGACCCTGCTCGTCCGGACGCCCGGAGGGTCGCGGCTGACCACGGAGGGCGAGGTCGTCGTGGCCTGGGCCCGCGAAGCGCTGGCCGGGATGGAGCGCGTGGTCCTCGGCGCCCGGTCCCTCGCTGCCCAACGGGCCGCACACCTGACCGTGGCGTCGAGTCTCACGGTCGCTGAGTATCTGGCGCCCCGCTGGCTCGCCCGCTTCCGCCGTACCCATCCGGAGCTGCGCGTCAGTCTCGAGGTCGGGAACTCCGGCCACGTGCTCGACCTGGTGCAGGAGGGCCGAGTGCCGCTGGGATTCGTCGAGTCGCCGGCCGTGCCCCGGAGCGTCGCTTCGACGACAGTCGCCCGCGATGCGCTCGTCGTGGTGGTGGGCCCGGACCACCCCTGGGCGCGTCGACGCACCGCCGTCACGCCAGCCGAGCTGGTCGCCGGGGACCTGGTGCTGCGCGAAGCCGGCTCCGGGACGCGCGAGACGCTGGTCCGGGCGCTCGACCGGGCCGGCTACGAGCTCGGTCCGTCCCACCTCGAGCTGGCCAGCACGGCCGCAGTGAAGGCCGCGGCCGGCGAGGGCGGGGCCCCGGCCGTGCTCAGCGAGCTCGCCGTCGCGCCGGAGCTCGCGACCGGACAGCTCGTCGTGGTGCCGGTCGCCGACCTCGACCTGTCCCGCGCCCTGCGCGCCGTGTGGCTGCCGTCTCGGCGGCCGGAAGGGCCCGCAGCCGAGCTGGTCAGGGTCGCCCGGGCCGGCTGAGCATCAGCCGAGGAGCTCGTCGTACGCCGTGGGGCTGGAGTCGCGCAGGAACTCCGAGCAGCGCTCCCACTCCGGGGTCTCTCCGATGGCGCGGGCGCTGAGCGCAAGGATCGCCAGGCAGCGCAGGAAACCGCGGTTGGGCTCGTGCTCCCACGGCACCGGCCCGTGGCCCTTCCAGCCGTTGCGCCGGAGGCTGTCCAGGCTGCGGTGGTAGCCGACCCGGGCGTAGGCGTAGACGGTCACGTCGTCGGCGCCCCCGTCGCGGGCCTCCTGGGCGAGGGCGGCCCAGGCGAAGGGCGACGCGGGGTTGCGGCGTACGGCGTCGATGGGGCTGTCCCCGGCAACGAGCCCGGCCGCGGCCGGGTCCTCCGGGAGGTGGGTGGGAGGGGGTCCGGCCATCAGATCCATGTGACTCATGGAATGCATTGTCCCCTGCGGGGTGTTTGCTGGTTTCGTGACCTCCGCGCCGAACCCGTCTCCGACCACAACCTCGCCCGAGGAAGCGAAGGATCCCTGGCCCGCGCTCTTCGCCCTGTGCCTCGGCTTCTTCATGATCCTGGTCGACTCGACCATCGTGTCGGTGGCGACCCCGGCGATCATCGAGGACCTGCACGCGGACGTGAACAGCGTGGTCTGGGTGACCAGCGCCTACCTCCTCGCCTACGCCGTGCCGGTGCTGATCACCGGACGGCTCGGCGACCGGTTCGGTCCGAAGCGGCTCTACCTCGCCGGGCTCACGGTCTTCACGCTCGCATCGCTCTGGTGCGGTCTGACCAACTCGATCGAGGGCCTGATCGTCGCCCGGATCGTGCAGGGCCTCGGCGCCTCGATGATCACGCCGCAGACGATGGCGATCATCACCCGCATCTTCCCTGCCGCCCGGCGCGGCAAGGCGATGGCGCTCTGGGGTGCGACGGCCGGGGTCGCCACGCTGGTCGGCCCGATCCTCGGCGGCGTGCTCGTCGACGCCCTCGGCTGGGAGTGGATCTTCTTCATCAACATCCCCGTCGGCCTGATCGGCTTCGCCCTGGCCTGGCGCCTGGTGCCGACCCTCCCGACCAACTCACACCGCTTCGACTGGCTCGGAGTCGCACTCAGCGGCGCTGGCATGTTCCTGCTCGTCTTCGGCATCCAGGAGGGCGAGCAGCTCGGCTGGGACACGGTGGTCTGGGCGCTCATCGGGTCGGGAGTCGTGGTGATCGGCCTCTTCGTCCTCTGGCAGTCACGCAACCGCGCCGAGCCGCTGGTCCCCCTCCATCTGTTCCGCGACCGCAACTTCTCCCTCGCGAACATTGCCATCTCGGTGATGGGCTTCTCCATCACCGCGGTGGCGATCCCGCTGATGCTCTACGCCCAGCTGGTCCGGGGCTACAGCCCCACCGAGTCGGCGTTCCTGCTGGTCCCGATGGCCGTGATGACGCTCCTCCTGGCACGGTTCGTGGGTTCCCTCACCGACTCGGTCCACCCGCGCATCATCGTGAGCATCGGGTTCGCCTCGCTGCTCGGGTCCCTGTTCTGGCTGGCCCACGAGATGACCCCCGGATCGGAGGTGTGGCAGCTGCTCGTGCCGATGGCGGTCTTCGGCGTCGGCAACGCCTTCGTGTGGGCGCCCAACTCCGCCACGGCGACGCGCAACCTGCCGATGCAGCTGGCCGGGGCAGGAGCCGGGGTCTACAACGCCACCCGTCAACTGGGCGCCGTCCTGGGCGCCGCGGGCATCGCGGTCCTCATCGACGCCCGAGTGGCGGCGCTGGTCCCCGGCGAGTTCGACCCCGGTCAGGCAACGCCGGGCGCGAAGCTGCCCGAGGTCCTGCAGGGTGCGTTCTCCGACGCGATGGCGCAGGCGATGTACCTCCCGGCCGGGATCTTCGTCCTCGGACTGGTCGCGGCCCTGGCGTTCGAGCGGCCCCACCACGAGGGCTTCGCGCCCACAGCAGCCGGTGCAGCCACCGCCACGGACGTCCCCGTCGAGACGACCTGACGGCCGGGGAGGTTGGCTCAGGCGGTGACGGACTTCCCGGCAGAGCGCAGGTTCTGGCAGGCCACGACGACGCGGGCAGCCATGCCGGCCTCGCCGGCCTTGCCCCACGCCCGCGGGTCGTAGGCCTTCTTGTTGCCGACCTCGCCGTCGACCTTCAGGACGCCGTCGTAGTTGGTGAACATGTGCGCGGCGATCGGGCGGGTGAAGGCGTACTGCGTGTCGGTGTCGACGTTCATCTTCACCACGCCGTAGTCCACTGCTGCCCCGATCTCCTCGGCCGTGGAGCCGGAGCCGCCGTGGAAGACCAGGTCGAAGGGCTTCGAGCCGGGCTCCAGGCCGAGCTTGGAGACCACAGCCTCCTGTGCCTGCTGAAGGATCTCGGGGCGGAGCTTCACGTTGCCCGGCTTGTAGACGCCGTGGACGTTGCCGAACGTCAGCGCGGTCAGGAACCGGCCGTTCTCGCCGGTGCCGAGCGCCTCGACGGTCGCGATGGCGTCCTCAGGCGTGGAGTAGAGCTTGTCGTCGATCGCACCCTCGACGCCGTCCTCTTCCCCGCCGACGACACCGATCTCGACCTCGAGGATGATGTGGGCCTCTGCGCACTTGGCGAGCAGCTCGCGCGCGATGTCGAGGTTCTCCTCGAGGGGTACGGCGCTGCCGTCCCACATGTGTGACTGGAACAGCGGCAGCTCGCCTCGGCGGACCCGCTCGGCCGAGATCTCGACGAGCGGCCGGACGAACCCGTCCAGCTTGTCCTTGGGGCAGTGGTCGGTGTGCAGCGCAATGTTGACCGGGTAGGCCTTGGCCACCTCGGCGGCGTACGCCGCGAACGCGACGGAGCCGGTGACCATGTTCTTGATCGTCGGTCCGGAGAGGTACTCGGCCCCGCCGGTCGACACCTGGATGATGCCGTCCGAGCCGGCTTCGGCGAAGCCCTGGAGGGCCGCGTTGAGAGTCTGCGAGGACGACACGTTGATGGCCGGGAAGGCGAAGGCGTTCGCCTTGGCGGTGTCGAGCATCTGGGCGTAGACCTCAGGGGTGGCGATGGGCATCTGCGGGGCTCCTCCGGCTGACTTTCGGACTCCTGGCAACCCTAGTCGCTACCGATGGGTCGCCCTACGCTCGGACGATGACGGGCGCGCTCGCAGGACGGTACGTCGCCGTGGTCGGCCCGGCGGACGGTGCGCGGCCAGCCGATCTGGAGAGCGCCCAGACGGTCGGACGGCTGCTGGCGGAGCGTGGCGCCGTGCTGCTGACCGGTGGGCACCACGGCGTCATGCAGGCCGCGGCCCGGGGCGCCCGCGACGCGGGCGGCGCCACCATCGGCCTGCTGCCCGGCCTGGACCGCGCAGAGGGCACCCCCGAGCACACCTATCTCCTGCCGACCGGGCTCGGTGAGCTGCGCAACGGGCTGCTCGTCCGAGCCGCAGACGCGGTCATCGCCGTCGGCTGCAGCTGGGGCACACTCAGCGAGATCGCCCTCGCGCGACGTACCGGGGTGCCGTTGGTGCTCCTTGACCCCTGGGAGCTCCCCGACGACGTCGGGCCGGTGGTGGCCGGTCCGGAGGCGGCCGTGACCGCCGTGGGTGACCTGCTGGCGGGCTGAGCAACCGACTCCGGTCAGCGACTTCCCGGATTCCCAACGGTGTGCACCGCAGCCGTCTACGGTGTGGCGAGCCATACGTCATCCAGTCTCGGGAGAGCCCATGCCCAGTGTTCCGACCGCCCTCATGCGTCCGGTCGCCGCGACCCTCGGCGCCGCCCTCCTGTTCGTGGGCCTGGCCGCCACGCCGTCGGCGGTCGCCGGCGATCCGCTGGCTGGTGCGCCCGTAGCAGGCGACTGCTACAACATGACGCTCGACGAGACCAATGGAAACAACGAGGCGGGCGATCCGGTCCCCTGCGGCGAGACCCACACGACGCAGGTCATGGCCGTCAAGAAGCTGCCCTCCGACCTGACGTGGGACTCCGACGCGACGAAGGTCACGACCGCCATCCACAACGGCTGCGGCCGGGCCTACGACGACACCGTCGGCTCCAACCTGAAGATCCGCTATCGCACGCAGTACGGCGTGGCCTGGTTCGTCCCCACCGACGACGAGAAGGCCCAGGGCGGCCGGTGGTACAGCTGCCACGTCGTGGTCCGTGAGAACGACCGGCTCGCGAGCCTGCCCGAGCAGCTGCCGAAGCTGCGGCTACCGCTGCCGAACTCCGTGGCACGGTGCGTGACCGGCCTGAAGGTGTACGAGTTCACGACCTGCGCCGACAACCACAACTGGCGCTCCAGCTACACCGCCTACGTCTTCAAGAAGCCCACGGACGAGAACATCAGCCGTGCCGCCAAGCGGATCTGCCCGCGGCACGTGTCGAGCCGGGCATGGCTCGAGTCGGCCCTGACCATCAGCAGGGCGAAGTTCCTCGTCGCCTGCTACAGCAAGACCCGCAGCTGACCCTCGGGTCAGCCGCGCCAAGCGTCTTCGCCGGACAGGTCGGCGTACTCCCGCACCCAGGTGTGCATCGCGATCGCGGCGGCGGCCGAGGCGTTGATCGAGCGGGTCGAGCCGAACTGCGCGATCGAGAACGTGCCGTCGCATGCCTCCCGCGCGGCTTCGGAGAGCCCCGGCCCTTCCTGGCCGAACAGGAAGCACACCCGCCGCGGCACCGTCATGGTCTCGAGGTGCAACGAGCCGGGCAGGTTGTCGATGCCGAGCAGCGAGACCTCCCGGTCGTGAAGGTACGTCGCCAGGTCCGCGACCGTCGGGTGATGGTGGACGTGCTGGTAGCGGTCGGTGACCATCGCGCCACGACGGTTCCAGCGCCGGTTGCCGACGATGTGCACCTCCGCGGCCAGGAACGCGTTGGCGGAACGCACGATCGTGCCGATGTTGAAGTCGTGCTGCCAGTTCTCGATCGCGACGTGGAAGTCGTGCCGGCGGGTGTCGAGGTCCGCGACGATCGCCTCGAGCGTCCAGTAGCGGTAGCGGTCCACGACGTTGCGCCGGTCGCCCTCCGCCAGCAGCCCCGCGTCGTACTGCTCGCCTTCGGGCTGCGGGCCATCCCACGGACCCACGCCGACCTCGGCGGGCCCATGGGGCATCGGGTCGTACGGCGCACGCTGCTCGCCCGCCACCGCCTCGGCGTCCTCACCCATGGGGATGACCTTAGGAGAGCCGCCACGCGGGATGGGCACGGGCAGATATCGTTGTGGTGTGACCACGCTGCTGGCGGCCCTCGATCTGCACTCCATGCTGCTCGGCATCTCGTGGATGGACCCCACCTGGCTGCTGGACAAGTTCGGCGGCTCGCTCATCTGGATCAGCCTCGTCATCGTCTTCGTCGAGTGCGGGTTGTTCTTCCCGTTCCTGCCCGGTGACACCCTGCTGTTCGGCCTGGGGCTCTTCATCGCGGGCGGCCAGATCCACGTCGTCGGCATCGGCAACGAGTTCGCCGAGATGGTCGTCGCGCTCGTGATGCTGACGGTGGCCGCATTCCTGGGCAACGTCGTGGGCTACGAGATCGGTCGCAAGATAGGTCCGCCCATCACCAAGCGGGACGGCCGCTTCCTCAAGCAGAAGTACTTCGAGCAGACCTCGACGTTCTTCGACAGGCACGGCAACAAGGCGCTCGTGATCGGCCGGTTCGTCCCGTTCGTACGGACGTTCATCACGGTCGTGGCCGGGGTGACCAAGATGGATCGGCGCCGCTTCTTCACCTGGAGCGCGGTGGGTGCCACGCTCTGGGTCGCGAGCATCCTGTTGCTCGGGTTCTTCCTCGGCTCGGCGTTCCCGTCGTTGGGCAACAACATCGACCTCGCCATCCTGGCGATCACCGCCTTCTCGATCATCCCGGTGCTGTTCGAGTGGTGGCGCCACGAGCACAACGAGAACGAGGAGGAGCAGCGTCAGGCGGACGAGGCACAGAAGCAGCCCAGCCCGGACGACGCCACCGGACGCGACCTCGACCCGGACGCCACGTCGTCCAGCGAAGCCTGACGTTCCTGGACCTAGAGCGCGGCCCGCGCCCGGTCGAGCTCGGCCTTGGTGAGCACCGAGCGCACTTCGAGGCCCACGTCCTCGAGCGGGTTCTGCCCTTCCGGACTCCGGTCGATCGCGCACACCACGACCTCGACGATCGCGCCGGCTGCGCGTAGCGCGTTGGTCGCGTCCCGCACCGCGCCACCGGTGGTGATCACGTCCTCGATCAGCGTGACCCGCCTGCCCGAGACGTCGGGCCCCTCGGCGAGCTTGCAGGTGCCGTACTCCTTGGCCTGCTTGCGCACGAAGAGCGCCGGCAGGCCCATGATCCCGCTGACCGACGTCGCGATCGGCACCCCACCGAGCTCGAGACCGCCGAGGAGCTCGGTGTCGTGCGGCAGCAGCTGGATCATCTCGCGAGCCACCCGCGCGAGCAGCAGCGGATCGGACTCGAAGAGGTACTTGTCGAAGTACTCCGAGGCCACCTGTCCCGAGCGGAGGGTGAACTCCCCCGTCAGGCGGCAGCAGGCGTCGATGTCGGCGGCGAGGCTGGGGTCCACGGCAGTCACGGCCCGAAGGCTAGTACGCCGTACCCTCGGGCCATGTCGGCGCCACGTCTCGCCTCTCGCCTCGGAGGCATCCCGCCCACGATCTTCTCCGAGATGTCTGCCCTGGCGGTGCGCACCCGGTCGGTGAACCTTGGCCAGGGCTTCCCGGACGTCGACGGGCCGCCCGCCGTCATCGAGCGGGCCGTGGAGGCCTTGCACGGCGGCCAGAACCAGTACGCGCCCGGCCTCGGGGTGCCGTCGCTGCGCCAGGCGATCGCGCGCCACCAGCTGCGTCACTACGGCATCGAGATCGACCCGGACAGTCAGGTGGTCGTGACGACGGGCTGCACGGAAGCCGTCGCCGCGGCCCTGCTCGGTCTGGTGGACCCGGGCGACGAGATCGTGGTGCTCGAGCCCTACTACGACTCCTACGTCGCGATGATCCAGATGGCCGGCGGTGTACGCCGTCCTGTCACGCTCCGGGCACCCGACTTCCGGCTGGACCCCGACGAGCTGAGGGCCGCCGTCGGCCCCGCCACCCGGTTCATGCTCATCAACTCCCCGCACAACCCCACCGGTACCGTCTTGTCAGGCGACGAGCTGCAGGCCATCGCCGACGTCGCGATCGAGCACGACCTGGTCGTGATCACCGACGAGGTCTACGAGCACCTGACCTATGACGGGCACCAGCACATTCCACTCGCATCGCTCCCCGGGATGTTCGAGCGGACCCTGACACTGTCGAGCGCGGGCAAGTCCTACTCGTTCACGGGATGGAAGGTCGGCTGGGCGACCGGTCCCGCGGGACTCGTCGGCGCCGTGCTGGCCGCCAAGCAGTGGCTCACGTTCACCTCTGGCTCTCCGTTGCAGCCGGCGGTCGCGCATGCCCTGGACGACGAATCCGACTTCCCGGCCCTCCTGGCCAAGGACCTGCAGTCGCGGCGCGACCTGCTCTGCGCCGGTCTCGCCGACGTCGGACTCGATGTGCGCGTGCCCGAGGGCACCTACTTCGCCACGTCCGACATCCGCGCCCTGGGCTGGCCGGACGGCCTGGCGTTCTGCCGGGCTCTGCCCGGGCGCGCCGGAGTGGTCGCCATCCCCAGTCAGGTCTTCCACGACGATGCGGAGGCCGGTCGGCACCTGGTCCGCTGGGCCTTCTGCAAGCAGCCGGAGGTCATCGAGGAAGGCCTGCGCCGGCTCGCGGCAGCCGACCTGCGCGGCTGAGTCGGTCGCTCAGCCCCAGGGCTGTGTCGTCGCGACGGGCCGGTTGGCCTGGGCACCCTTCCGGGCGTACCAGTCTCCCGCGCCACCGACGAACAGCAGCACGATCGCGGTGACCGCGGCCGCGAGCGTGACGAACGAGAACAGCGACGTGATCGCCAGGAGACTCAGCAGGGCCGTCACCACGGACGAGACCACGAGCAGGATCCGGGCGATGTTCGACCGCCGCATGGCGAGCACGGCGAGCACCATCGCGATCACGCACCAAACGGCCAGCACCACCACCAGCACGACCAGGAAGCTGACGACGTCGTCGGGGTTGCCCAGGTCGTCGAACGCCGGCTCCTTGCGGATCTCCTTGACCACCTCGTCCCTCGCCACGAGCAGGCCGATGGCCCCGATGACCGAGACGATCAAGGTGAGGCCCGCGAAGACCAGCGTGATGATGCCGGCAGCCGTGACCGTCCCCGGCCTCTTGTCGGGGTCGACACCCGACCCATAGCCCGGCTGCCCGTACGGGGCCTGGCCGTACGGGGCGGGTGCCGGTGCCTGCGGGTACGACGACCCGAACGGCGCCTGCCCATAGGGGTTGGGCGCGGGCGCCTGCCCGTAGGGGTTGGGGTTCGGGGGCTGGCCGTACGGCGGGGGCGGCGGGGCGCCGTCGTTCGAGTCGCTCATGCGGAGTCCCCGGTCAATGCGAAGCGAAGCGAGCACTTGTCTGGGGTGAAGGTCATGGCCGAACTGAATCATGCGGGTCGCGCGGCGGGCCACCCGAGACCCATGCGCGACTGTCCGGCCGGACCAGCAGCACCACCGTGGCGATGGCCGCAGTCAACGGAATGACCATCAGGAAGTTGCCGACAGTGGCCAGCAGGCAGACCACGGCGGCCACGGCCGCCGAGACGAGGAGCGCGGTCCGCGCCCACGGGACCCGGCGGTACACCAGGGCGGCGAAGGTGGTCGCGACCAGCGACCAGACGACGCCGATGCCGGCGAAGATGTACGTCGCGATGGTGATCACGCCGTCGGTCATGCCCTGGTCGGCATAGTTCGGGTTCCGCCGGTGCAGCTCGTCGAAGATCAGGTTGGGCGCGACGATGAGCATCACGACGCTCAGCAGGAGTCCCACGACAGCCAGGGCGCAGCACCCCCAGGTCAGCGCACAGGCCCAGACCACCGCTCCCGGGCGGACGGCTGGGTCGGTCGGGACGGCGGGGACCAGGCGTCGGTTGTCGACCAGCTCGTGGGCCGAGCCCCGCGGTGGCGGCGTACCGAACCCCGGGAAGGACCGGGGACCGGACGAGGACGGCGGTCGCGCGGGCGGCGCGACCGGTGGCGGCAGTTGCGGCGACTCGACCCGGGCGGCCGCCTCGGCACGCGTGCGGTTGATGCCGTCGAACCAGTCCCGCGCTGGCTGGAACCACAGCATGACTGCGGCCGCGACGACCACCGAGGAGATGAAGCCGCCGGTGACCATGCCCGTCAGGAACAGGGGTACCGCGACGATGGTCAGTCCCAGGCGGGCGCTCCGAGACCGGCGCAGCACGTGGTAACCCAAGATGGCGGCCGCGGTGGCGCAGCCGGCGGCGACCATCGCCAGCGTGCGGATGATGGTGAGCATCCCGTCGACCTCGAGACCCAGCCCGTCGCCTGGTGGCTCGGAGAGGAACTTCTCCACACCCGCACGGGTCTCCATGCTGTGCAGCCCCGAGATGCGCTGGAATACCGTGGCCACCACGATCACGGACCCGAGGATGACCAGCCAGCCCGCCACCGTCACCTGACGGGGGCGGGCCGGTTGCTCGGTCTGGGGTGTGCTCACAGGGGCCAGTCCACCAGACGGCCGGTCATCTGGCCGTCAGGGTCAGGCCATCCTCTGACTTGTCGACGGTCACGGTGCCCCCGTCGACGACCTCCCCACCGATCAGCATCTTCGCCAGCGGGTCGCCGATCGCCGTCTGGATCAGCCGGCGCAGCGGGCGAGCGCCGTACGCCGGGTCGTAGCCGATGTCGGCCAGCCAGGCCCGGGCGGCGTCGGTGACCGTGATCGTGATCCGGCGGCCGGCGAGCCGGTCCCCGAGCAGCTCCAGCTGCAGATCCACGATGTGGCTGAGGTCGTCGCGGCTGAGTGCGTCGAACAACACGATCTCGTCCAGGCGGTTGAGGAACTCCGGCTTGAACGACGACCGCACCACCGCGAGCACCGACTCCTCCTTCTTCTCCTGGTCCAGGGTCGGGTCGACGAGGTAGTTCGACCCGAGGTTGCTGGTCAGGATCAGCAGCGTGTTGCGGAAGTCAACGGTGCGACCCTGACCGTCGGTCAGCCGACCGTCGTCCAGCACCTGCAGCAGGATGTCGAAGACCTCCGGGTGCGCCTTCTCCACTTCGTCGAGCAGGACGACCGAGTAGGGACGCCGGCGCACCGCCTCGGTCAGCTGACCACCCTCGTCGTAGCCGACGTAGCCGGGTGGGGCGCCGACGAGTCGCGAGACCGAGTGCTTCTCGGAGTACTCGCTCATGTCGATGCGCACGATGGCTCGGTCGTCGTCGAACAGGAAGTCAGCAAGCGCCTTGGCCAGCTCGGTCTTGCCGGTGCCGGTCGGGCCCAGGAACAGGAAGGACCCGGTCGGCCGGTTCGGGTCGCTGATGCCGGCACGGGACCGGCGTACGGCGTCGCTGACCGCATTGACGGCACCCTTCTGACCGATCAGCCGTTTGCCGATGACCTCTTCCATGTCGAGGAGCTTGGCCGTCTCGCCCTGGAGCATCCGCCCGGTGGGGATGCCGGTCCACGCCTCGACCACTTCGGCGATCTGCTCGGCGCCGACCTCCTCGCCGACGAGGGGCTCGATGTCGGGCTTCTCGGTGTCCTCGACCTGGGCAAGGCGCTTCTCGAGCTCGGGGATCCGCGCATAGTTGATCTCCGAGGCCGCCTCCAGGTTGCCTTCACGGAGCAGCCTGTCGGCATCGACCCGGAGCTGGTCGAGCTGGCGCCGGAGCTCGCCCTCGTCCTCGAGCGACGTCTTCTCACGCTCCCAGCGGGCGTCGAGGGCGCGCAGCTCTTCCTCCTGGTCAGCGAGATCGGCGCGCAGCTTCTCCAGCCGCTCCACCGACGCGTCGTCGGTCTCCTTCGCGAGCGCGAACTCCTCCATCTTCAGTCGCTCGACCTGCCGCCGCAGCTGGTCGATCTCCTCCGGGGAGGACTCGATCTCCATGCGGAGCCGGGACGCGGCCTCGTCGATCAGGTCGATCGCCTTGTCGGGGAGCTGTCGTCCGGTGATGTAGCGGTCGGAGAGCGTGGCGGCCGCGACCAGCGCCGCATCCGTGATGCGGACGCCGTGGTGCGCTTCGTACTTCTCCTGGATGCCGCGCAGGATCTGGATGGTGTCCTCGACGCTGGGCTCGCCGATGAAGACCTGCTGGAACCGGCGCTCGAGGGCCGGGTCCTTCTCGATGCGCTCGCGGTACTCGTCGAGGGTGGTAGCGCCCATCATGTGCAGCTCGCCGCGGGCCAGCATGGGCTTGAGCATGTTGCCGGCGTCCATGGCGGAGTCGCCGCCGGCGCCAGCGCCGACGACGGTGTGCAGCTCATCGATGAACGTGATGATCTGTCCGCCGGCGTCCTTGATCTCCTCGAGCACGGCCTTGAGCCGCTCCTCGAACTCGCCGCGGTACTTCGCGCCGGCCACCATCGCGGCCAGGTCGAGGCTGAGCACGCGCCTGCCCTTGAGGGAGTCCGGCACGTCGCCCGCGACCACGCGCTGGGCGAGCCCCTCGACGACCGCAGTCTTGCCGACGCCCGGCTCCCCGATCAGCACCGGGTTGTTCTTGGTGCGGCGGCTGAGCACCTGGATCACCCGACGGATCTCGGCGTCGCGGCCGATCACGGGGTCGAGGCGACCCTCCTCGGCCGCCTTCGTCAGGTCGACGGAGTACTTCTCGAGTGCTTCGTACGTCGACTCCGCGTCCTGGCTCGTCACCCGACGGTTGCCCCGGACGGCTGTGAGGCCCTCACGGAGCCCCTGCTCGGTGAGGCCCGCGTCGACGAGGACCTTCCGGGCCGGGCTCTCGACCGTGGCGATCGCGATCAGCAGGTGCTCCGAGGCGACGTAGTCGTCCTTCATCGACCCGGCCAGGTCGAGCGCCGAGGCGAGGACCCGGGTCAGCGCCGGCGAGGCCGCGGGTTGCTGGACCGTGGCGCCGCTGGCGCGCGGGAGCGCCCCGAGCACCGACTCGGCCTGCGCGGTGAGAGTGGCCAGGTCCACGCCCGCCTTCGAGACGAGGTTGCGTGCGGTGCCCTGCTCCTGGCGCAGCAGCGCCACGAGCAGGTGGATGGGCTCGGTGTTGGTGTGTCCTGCGGTGGTGGCCGCGAGCTGGGCGGCCTCGATCGCCTCGCGGCTCCGGGTCGTGAACTTGTCGGCCCCGAACTGACTCATGTGTGGTGGCTCTCCTCGTGCTGGTGCTGATGGTCTCCGGCGAGCCGCGTCCCTGTCTGTGTCCCTGAAGGTCCCTGAAGCAGAGTCTGCCGCTCACTAGGTCCAACGCACCAGAAGTTGAGTCTGTTCCACTAAACTTTGAGATGGATAGTCCGTGACGGAACTGTCGTTCCCGAGCTCGTTTCACGACAGTTCCGTCACGGACTATCCCGATTTGGGACCCACCGGTCAGCTGCCAGGCGGGTCGGCGGAGTCGCCGTCGGGGGGTACGGCGTGCACGGGGAACTCGGCCACCACGGCAACCTCCTCCTCCAGCAGGCAGGTCTTGCAGAAGTCGTCCCCGAACGGTGTGAGGTGGATGCTGCGGCGCACCACCTTGGCGAACCTCACCGAGTGCATGGCCGCGAGGACGTCCGGCTGAGCCTCGACGACCTGGTACTCGAGCGGGTCGCGCAGCGACTCCCGGGAGAACCAGATCAGCCCCAGCCGGAAGAGGTTGTTGAGGTACGACGGGACCTGGTCGAGGTAGCGGCAGCCCGCGCGGGCGCCGATCATCGTCAGCCCAGGAGCAATGAGCTGGCTGCTCACCATCCCGATCGGCCCGCCGGTGCGCACGTCGACGCTCGGCTGGGGGCCGCCCTTGAGCAGCAGCAGGAGGATCCGGGCCTCGTCGGGCGCCACCTCGTCGAGGATTCTTTCGTACGCCGGGTGCGCCATGTCGGTGTTCCACACGTCGCGCGAGCGCTCGAGAAGGGCGGCACCCCGCTGGCGAAGGCTCGCCTCGGGCGACAGCGTGGCTGTGGCACCGGGGCGCTCGGGCGGTTCGGCGAGCTCGGAAAGGGAGGCACCCGCCGACATCAGCGCCTTGCCCAGCGGCACCCCCGACGACACCGAGCGGGCCAGGCCGCCGATCACCGCGGCCGCCTCGGTCGTGTCGCGGGCCAGGGCCGCCGCCTCCTCCGGGTTCGTGAGAGCGCGGGCCATCCTCATCCCGGCGCGCGCCGAGGTGCGCACGCTCCACTCGGCAGAGTGCAGCCACGCGTACGCCGCGACCCGAGCCAGCCCCGGCAGGGCGTCCATCGCGGGGGTGACGGCGTCGGGCAGGTTGGACGTGATCGAGCGCGGCGGGAGCGGCGGCTCGAGCTCGACGTCGGGGGGCTCGTCGTACGGGTCGAAGGGGTCGATGCCGCCAGTCACTCCGGTCATCTCTCGGCTCACCTCAGCTCACTCCGAAG
Source organism: Nocardioides sp. (assembly GCA_025965125.1). Lineage (GTDB taxonomy): Bacteria > Actinomycetota > Actinomycetes > Propionibacteriales > Nocardioidaceae > Nocardioides. The sequence goes on along the minus strand of JAOPXM010000187.1, from coordinate 7,719 downwards.
ATCGCGAGGTGGAGGAACCCACCCGCCAGTCCCATGATCGCGCCGTGGGCGTAGAGCATCCACTCATCCTCCTTGATGGCTGCGCGCATCATCTCGACGAAGTCCCGAGGCGGGAGCTCCTTGGTACGCCGGGCCACGAGCACCCGGATCTTCTCGGCCTGGCGAGCGCTGAAGACCGGGTCCTTGAACGGGGTGAGCGTGCGACCCACGGCCTCACGGGCCACAGAGTCGCGGATGGTGTCGAAGCGGTTCGGCCCGACAGCAACGCGCACGGCCCCACGCGCCGGACCGGCAGCCTTGTCGATCGCCGGACGCAGGGCGGTCGCGAGCATCTGGCGGGTCCGGTCACCGCGCGGGCCGTCGAGGAGGAAGTCCCCGATCCGCTCGAGGGTGATGACGTCCTCGGCGATGATTCGCGCGTACACCTCCGCTGCCTCGTCCTGGCGGCGCAGGAACAGCCCGTGCACCTTGATGCCGAGGATGGTGCGCGGCTCCGGTGGCTCGAAGATCAGCCACATGCCGAGGGCGTTGGTCGTCCACCCGACGATGACGCCGAGGATGGGAAGCAGCCACCACTGGCTGAAGATGGAGTCGACGACCGCTACCGGAACGCCGAGCAGGAACCCGAACACGAACCCGAACGTGACCATCAGGTTCAGCTCGCGCTGACCGAAGTCACGGAAGATGCGGACCACCAGTGACGGGTTGTTCTGGAAGTGGTCGATCACCATGATCTTCGGGTCCAGCAGCTGGTCGATGTGGATGCCTATCTCCGTCGTCACCCGGCCCACGACGGTCGGGAGCTGGGCCTGGACCCGCTCCACGACTGCCTCGCGGACCGGACGGGGCAGATCGCGCCACAACCGCGGGTGCTCACGTCTCATCACCTCGTCGACGAGCTCGGGGATCTCGGGTCGGAACACCGTGACGATGTGTTCCGCGATCTGGTCCGGTTCGAGCTGCTGGTAGAACTCGCCGGGCGTGCCCAGCTTGGCGATCGCCTTGTCGACGGCGATGCTGCCCATCTTGGCGGCCCGGGCCGGGATGATCCCCTGCCAGCCGATGCCACCCTGCAGGACGCCCGGGACCTCCTGGATCTTGCGTGGCAGCACGGTGGCCAGCTCGCGCATGCCCGGGATCTTGATCCCCCGGAAGCGGACCGGGCTGAACAGCATGATCAGTCCGGACCAGTTGATCAGCCAGCCGATGATGCCGGTGAAGATCGGGATCGTGGCGAAGTGCAGCCAGTTGATGTCGGCGAACCAGTCCATCAACCAGCCCACGACTCACCGCCCCACACGACCGGCGCCATCCGCGCCTCAACCGGCTGAGGGTAGCGACAGGAGAGGCCCGAGGGACAGGGGTGACCAGACGTCATGTCGCACACACCCGCAGACCCGCCCCCGGTCGAGGCGGGCGGGTCAGCAGCGGGCGATGTCCGCGGGCGTCGTGGTGAAGTCCATCCGGATGCAGCCTTCCGAGAGCGGCTGGAGCGTGGGCCGCGTGTCCGCGGACACGGTCCCGCCGAGCGCCCACGAGTACACGTCGGACTCGTCGCCACCCGGGTCGCGGGCGATCTGGGTGTAGAGCGTGCCGTCCGGGCCGATCCAGGTCCCGAAGTGCGTGGCCCGCTCACCCACGAAGCCACCGCCGAACGGGACCCCGCCCTCGGTCCGGGCCGCGAACAGGTTGCCGTTCCACGTCGTGACGAGGGTCATCGTGTTGCTGTCGCCGCCTTCCTGGCTCACCAGCAGCACCACGTTGTCGTCGGCCATGGCCACCTGCTTCGTGTAGACGACGGGCGCCCAGCCGCCTGGCAGCGAGACCCGCTCCTGCGTCCCGTCGGGGAGCGTGAGCACGAGCTCGGCGTCCCCGTCGGCCACGGAGCCGTGCGTCGCGGTGCCCTCGAGCGACACGGTGGCGGTCCCCCCGGCGACCTCGGTCTCGAAGGACTCCCCCAGCCCGATGGTGTCGGTGGCCTCGGGAAAGAGGTCGGGTACGTCGGCGCCCGGGCCACCGGCGCAGGGGACGGGCAGGTCGATGGTCGGGTCCGCGGCCCTGTCGATGCACTGGCGCCCCACCCGGCTGGGCATCAACGCTCCGTCCACGAGCGACCAGGCCGTGACCTCGACGGGATAGACACGCGGTGTCTCGAGCGGCTCGATGCCGGAGAACGTGTCGACCGAGAGGTAGGAGTACAGGACCCGCGTGCCGGGCTCGATCCACCAGCGCGAGTCGTAGCCGCGGTGCGGATCCGATGCCGGGACGGCGCCGTTGAGCAGCGGTGGACTGACGGGGAGGGTGGCCTCCACGAGCTGGTCGTCGACGAGGTCGAGGACGGCTGCGTCCAGCCCGTCGCGGTAGAGGACCAGCTCGCGTGCCTCATCGGAGTCCGCGGAGATCGCCTCGGGCGACCCGAAGTCGAGCCCACCGCTGTCGACGATCCCGAAGACCTGCGAGCCGGTCGAGCTCAGGTCCGCCTCGATCCGGAGCCGGCCGTAGATCGGGTCGCCCTTCTCGGCGCGGACACGGACGTTGTCCGGGGTGCCGTCGCCGTCGACGTCCACCCGCCGGCCGTCTCCGCGCACCGCCCAGTCACCGCCGATGTCCTGCTGCGGCGGAAGCTTCGTGAGGCTCGGGGCCGGCGGCGCCGGGGAGGGTTCGCCGTCGTCGTCGCCGCCCATGACGAACGGGGCGGCGATCACGGCGGCGCACGCGGCCGCTGCCACGGCGTACATCGCGGGGCGGCGCAGCCAGAGGACCTTGGGGGCGGGCACGTCGTCGGGGCGCAGGTCCTCGGGCTGCACCAGGTCGGCGCGCGCCGCGAGCGCACTGGTCAGTCGGTCTTCGAGGCTGTTCATCGCTGCCCCTCCTTGCTCAGGATGTTCTCGAGGGCGTCGAGCGCCCGGCTGGCGGTGGACTTCACGGAACCCCGGGAGATGCCGAGGGCTTCGGCGATCTCTGCCTCCGACAGGTGCGACCAGTAGCGGAGGACGAGGACCTCGCGCTGGCGCGGGGCCAGCCGTTCGAGCGCCTCGTAGACCGCGCGGTGCTCCTCCGCGAGAACCGCCATGCCCTCCGGGCCGTCCGGTGGGGTCTCGTGCAGTGGCGCGTAGGCACGCGCCGTACGACGACGTCGCAGGGCCGAGCGGGAGCCGTTGACGACCGAGACCCTCAGGTAGGCGAGAGCGGCCGACTGGTCGTCGAGCCGTCCCCGGCGAGCCGCCATGGCTGCGAATGCGTCCTGGACGACGTCCTCGGCCGAGGCCAGGTCGTCGACGAGCAGGATCGCCAGTCTCACGAGGGAGAGCCGATGGGCGGCGTACAGCTCGGCGAGCTCACTCGCTGCCCAGGTCTCCGGCGCGCCCGAGCGCAGTCTGGCCATGGGGCCGCCTCTCACCGTCACGTCTGTGGTCATGCTGATTGGACGTCACGGACCGCCCGAGGTTGTCGACCGGCCCGGACTTTCGGTCGGGTCGGCGCAGAATCGGCGAGTTTCGGGCGTCGTACGACGCCAAGAAGGGCCGGGTCAGCGACCTCGGCGCCAGACGACGACGGCCTGGCCGGGGCCGGGGTCGCGCAGCACGGGGAGCTTGTTGGGGATGCCCCTGGGGTCGCCACGCTGGGCGGCGAGCGCCTGGTGCAACGCCTCCCGGGTGGCGGCCAGCTCGGCCTGGAGCTCCTCGTTGCGGGCCGCGACCGCGGCTACCCGGTTCTCGAGCGCCAGGATCCGGCGGACGCCCTCGATGCCGATGCCGGACGAGGTCAGGTCGTGGATCTCGCGGAGCAGGTCGATGTCGCGGTGGGAGTAGCGGCGCCCGCCCCCACCGGTGCGTCCGGGGGTGATCAGACCCATCCGCTCGTAGGTCCGCAACGTCTGCGGATGCAGGCCGGTCAGCTCCGCGGCGACGCTGATGACGAAGACCGCCGCGTCGGGTCCCGGGGCATCGAAGGGCTGGCGCGCCATCAGCGTGCTTCGTCCGCCGAGCCGTCGAACAGGTTGGCGCGCAGAGGCTTTCCGGAGGTCGCCCGACGATAGGCCTCGACGGCTTCGCGCGCGGGTTCGTCGAGCACGGCCGGGACCTGGACCTCGACGGTCGCGAGCAGGTCGCCGTTGGTGCCGTCGGACTTCTTGGCGCCCTTGCCGCGGATCCGGAAGGTCCGCCCATTGGGTGTGCCGGCCGGGATCTTCAACGTGACAGGACCGTTGACCAGGGTCGGGACCTTCACCTCAGACCCCAGCGCGGCCTCGTCGAAGGACACGGGTACGTCGATGGTGAGGTTGTCGCCCTTGCGCTTGAAGATCCGGTGCGCGGACACCTTGACGACGACGTACAGGTCGCCAGCCGGACCGCCGTTCTCGCCCGCGGCACCCTTGCCGCGCAGCCGGATGCGCTGGCCGTCCTTGACCCCCGCCGGGATCCGCGCCTGGATCGATCGCGCGGACAGACCCCGACCGGTGCCGTGGCAGGTGGGGCACGGCTCGTCGTAGATGAGCTGGCGGCCGCCACAGACCGGGCAGGTCTCGTTGATCGCGAACGCCCCGCCCGCCGACGAGACGATGAAGCCGGCGCCCTCACACTCGGGGCAGATCCGTGGCTTGGTGCCCGGCTTGCCGCCCGTGCCGCTGCAGTCCGGGCACGGCGCGTCCGAGCTCAGTCGCAGCGAGATCGTGACGCCCTCGATGGCATCGAGGAAGCTGATCGTCGCGGTGGTCTCGACGTCGGCGCCCTTGCGCGGTCGCGGCTGCTGGGTGCGGCCACGGCTGCCCCCGAAGAGGTCACCGAACATGTCGCCGAATCCGCCACCTGCGCCGGCCCGGTCCCGGAGCAGGTCGTCGAGGTTGAAGCTCCCGCCACCTCCACCTCCCGGGGCGCCCCCGCCCCCGAACCCGGTGCGGAAGCCCCCGGAGCCGTAGAGCTGACGCACTTCGTCGTACTTGGCGCGCTTCTCGGGGTCCCCGACGACGTCATAGGCCTCGGCCACCGACTTGAACTTGTCGTGCTTGGCGGTGTCGCCGGGGTTGGAGTCGGGGTGGTTGGCACGCGCCAGCTTGCGGTAGGCCTTCTTGATCTCGTCGGCCGTGGCGTCCTTCTTGACGCCCAGCACGGCGTAGAAGTCCTTGGTCGCCCAGTCGGCGCGAAAGCCGTCGGTGGTGCTCATATATCCACCCCCTCTCCTGTTCTTCTGCTAGTCGGTCGGCGCACTGTCCGGGTCGCCCGGCTCCTCAACGCCCGGATCGCCGGTTGCTCCGACACTCGTCGGATCAACACTGGGTGGACCAACACTGGGCGGACCACCGCTGGGCGGATCGACCACGAGCACCTGCGCGGCCCGGACCACACGGTCACCGATGCGGTAGCCGGCCTTGGCGATCACCTTGCACGTCGTCACCGAGACCTCGGGGTCCTCGCCGATGTGGGAGAGGGCCTCGTGGATCGTCGGGTCGAAGCGATCACCCACCGCACCGAACTTGGTCAACCCGAGGGACGTCACGATGCGCTCGAGCTGGTCGGCGACGGCCTTGAAACCGCCGTCGAGCGGCCCGTGCTCGCGAGCCCGGTCGATCGTGTCCAGGACCTCGGTGATCGGCGCGAGCGCGGTGTACGTCGCGTTCTCCCGGATCAGGTCCCGGTCACGGTCCACCCGGCGCTTGTAGTTGACGAACTCGGCCTGCAGGCGCTGGAGGTCGCCGGTCCGTTCGGCCAGGGCCATCTTGGTGACGACCAGCTCGTCGGCCAGGGACAGCTGCTCGTCATCCTCGGTTGTTTCCTGAGGAGACTGCCCGGCAACCGTCTCGAAGGACTCGTTCGCCAGGTCCGCCGCTTCGTCGCCGAAGGACCCCGGCGGGGAGGAAGCGCGGGCTTCCTCCCCATCGGGCACGCCCTGCTCGTCGTAGGGCGCGTCGGTCACTTGCTCTCGCCCTCGGCATCCGAGGCGGCGGCGGCGTCATCGGAGGCGTCGTCCGCCGGGGCCTCGTCGACGATCTCGGCGTCGACGACGTCGTCGTCCGCCTCACCCGTCGAGCCCGTGGTGCCTCCGGCCGCGGCGGTCTCGGCCTCGGCCGCGGCGTACATGGCCGCACCCATCTTCTGGCTGGACTCGTTCAGCTTGGTGACACCGGCCTGGATCTCGTCGGCGCTGGCCTCGGCGTTCTCGAGGGTCTCCTTGAGTCTCGCCACGTCGGCGCTGACCTCGGTGCGGACGTCCTCGGGGATCTTGTCGGTGTTCTCATCGAGGAACTTCTCGGTCGAGTAGACCAGGGAGTCGGCCTGGTTGCGGGCCTCGACGGCCTGGCGACGCTGGGCGTCCTCCTCGGCGTACTGCTCGGCCTCGCGGACCATCCGGTCGATCTCGTCCTTGCCCAGCGCCGAGCCGCCGGAGATCGTCATCGACTGCTCGCGTCCGGACGCCTGGTCCTTGGCGGAGACGTGCACGATGCCGTTGGCGTCGATGTCGAAGGTGACCTCGATCTTGGGGATGCCCCGCGGTGCCGGCGGCAGGCCGGTCAGCTCGAAGTTGCCGAGGGGCTGGTTCTGGCCCCACATCTGGCGCTCGCCCTGGGCGACCTTGATCTCGACCGACGGCTGGTTGTCGTCGGCGGTCGTGAAGATCTCGGACCGCTTGGTGGGGATGGTGGTGTTGCGCTCGATCAGCGTGGTCATCACGCCGCCCTTGGTCTCGATGCCGAGGCTGAGCGGCGTCACGTCGAGGAGCAGGACGTCCTTGACCTCCCCCTTGAGGACGCCGGCCTGCAGCGCGGCGCCCACGGCCACGACCTCGTCCGGGTTCACGCCCTTGTTGGGCTGCTTGCCGCCGAGCAGGCCGGTGACGACCTCGGTGACAGCAGGCATCCGGGTCGAGCCGCCGACGAGGACGACGTGGTCGATCTTGTCGATCGCGACGCCGCCGTCCTTGAGCACCTGCTCGAACGGAGCCTTGGTGCGGTCGAGGAGGTCCGACGTCAGCTTCTGGAACTCGCTGCGCGTCAGCTTCTCCTCGAAGTGCAGGGGTCCGCTCTCGCCGTGCGTGATGTACGGCAGGTGGATCGTCGTCTCACTGGACGACGACAGCTCGATCTTCGCCTTCTCGGCGGCCTCCTGGAGGCGCTGCTTGGCGATCTTGTCGGCGCCGAGGTCGACACCGTTGTTGTCCTTGAACTTCTTGACCATCCACTCGACGACACGGGAGTCCCAGTCGTCACCACCGAGGTGGTTGTCGCCGGAGGTCGCCTTGACCTCGACGACACCCTCACCGATCTCGAGCAGGGACACGTCGAACGTGCCACCACCGAGGTCGAAGACGAGGATCGTCTGGTCGTCACCCTTGTCGAGGCCGTAGGCGAGCGCGGCCGCGGTGGGCTCGTTGACGATGCGGCTGACGTTGAGGCCGGCGATCTCGCCCGCCTCCTTGGTCGCCTGGCGCTGCGCGTCGGAGAAGTACGCCGGGACCGTGATCACGGCGTCGGTCACGGTCTCACCGAGGTAGGCCTCGGCGTCCCGCTTGAGCTTCTGCAGCACGAACGCGCTGATCTGCTGGGGAGTGAAGTCCTTGTCGTCGATCTTCACCTTCCAGTCGGTGCCCATGTGGCGCTTGACCGACCGGATGGTGCGGTCGACGTTCGTGACCGCCTGACGCTTCGCGACCTCGCCGACGAGGACTTCGCCGGACTTGGCGAAGGCGACGACGGACGGGGTCGTGCGCGCACCTTCAGCGTTC